>CAZJOP010000050.1:0-12516 GCA_964547695.1 uncultured Syntrophorhabdaceae bacterium | reverse complement strand
CTATGTTGTGGACTGTCGCAATCCCTTCTATTTGAGGTCTGGTTTCCTACTTAAAAGATTTTCATAAATTCATTAATAGTGTAGAAATGTCGCAATCCCTTCTATTTGAGGTCTGGTTTCCTACCTTATGATAACAATTGATATTTCAAAACTTTATGAGGGTCGCAATCCCTTCTATTTGAGGTCTGGTTTCCTACCCCTTCGATGGATTTTCCATTTTGATTTCATTATGATACAGCATGGGTTGTGCAAGTTTTTTGTTTTCCCCTTTACTAATGGAGAAACATTGCCGAAATATTTTCATTGTAAACTCCTTTATGTTCATTGGTTTAAAATAATGCCTTTTTTCATCGAAAAGGCAGGAATGCTGATAAAAAATAATAAATTCAGGAAACTTTCGCGACCTAAATCTATTCAATTTTCAAAGAGCACAATAACTACTGAAAAATCTTATAAATTCACTTAAAAAATTGCAAGGAAAAAATATGGCATCCCTGCAAAAGTTGTTAAAAGAAATATTTCAGAAATATTGTCATTAATGAAAATTGACACAGAACCATCTAAAATTAAAAATGAGGAGGGGTTCAGGCCAGTGCATAGAAGATTATACCTTATTGCTTATGACATTTCAGACGAAAAAAGGCTCAACAGGGTAAGGCATTTTCTTAAAGGTTATTCTACTGGTGGACAGAAGTCTGTTTATGAATGTTTCCTAACAGATGGGGAACTAAATTACGTTCAAAGTCAGTTAAGAGAGTTGATTGATGAAACTACTGACAGAATACATATCTTTTTCATGGATGCAAGGAGTAGAACCCACACCCTTGGTATTGCTGTTCAGCCTCATGACCCTTCTTATTTCTATATTGGATGAGATGTGGCTTTAGCATGTTTTGCTTTAAAAACCTTGAACCTTGAACTTTGAACAATTTCTTATGGGCACCTTATTCATAGACAAAAAAGATGTGGTTATAAAACTCGATGGTGGCTCTATAGCATTTTATGGAAATGGGAAGAGAGAGGGTATGGTTCCCATTGCGCCGCTTAGGCGTGTTATAGTTGTGGGAAATGTCACCATTGAGTCATCTGTATTGACGAGACTGGCAGACGAAGGTGTTGATGTAATATTTCTTTCAGGAAGAAAGACAAAATACTACGGAAGGCTTGCAGGAAGGCTCCACAATAATGCACTCCTCAGGGTCAAGCAATACGAAAAATCCCTCTTGAGCAATTCCAATATTTTTCCAATGCTATTTTCCTGTGAGATAGTGGAAAGAAAGGTTTCGGGGCAGATAAATTTTTTAAAAGAGGGGGTTAGAAAACGGCCTGATCTCAGGTCTTCTTTTACTTCCGCCATTGATACACTGGATAAGATAAAGGACAATGTATCTACCTTGAAAAAGGAATTGCCCTTTCAGAATAATAGACCCTGTAAGGATATTAAATTGCTCTTAATGGGTTACGAGGGAAGCGCTGCAAACGCATATTTCTCTGCATACATTACGCTTTTCCCTGATTCACTAAATTTTAAAAACAGGAATAGAAGACCTCCTCTCGACCCTGTAAATTCCACGCTTTCTCTGTGTTATACCCTTCTCCATTATAATGTAGTCCGAGAATTGGAGATGATTGGCCTTGACCCTTTCATAGGGTTTTATCATGAATTTGAATACGGCAGGGAATCCCTTGCCTGTGACCTTGTGGAGCTTTACAGGGTAGAGGTGGATAGATTTGTATGGCAAATCTTTAGAGATAGAAAATTCACTGAAAGGGATTTCTCTTACGATGAATTAAGACCAGGATGCTACATGAAAAAAGGGGCAAGACAGAGATTCTATTTTCTTCATGAAGAATGGGCAAAACAAATAAGACCTGAATTAACCGAAGAGGTTAGATTACTTGCAAACAAAATAAGCGGGGGTGCCTCAGATGGAGAGGACTCTTTACTTGAATGAAAAAAAGGGGCTTGAAGTCTTAAGGGATGGGCCATCAGTTTGGGTCAAAGAGGATGGTGTGGCAGGCAGAAGAATCCCTGCAAGATTAATAGAGCATGTAATTATTATGGGTAATGTGAGGCTTGATGCTGGAGTTATTACCCTTTTTACAGAAAATAACATCCCCATCACATTTATGAACAATAAAGGCAATGAGGTAGCCCTTACCATCCCATTTAATCACCATTATAATACCCATTATCATGACCAGCGAAAGATACTGGAGAAGGGAAAAAACATTGATTACTATAAGCAATGGCTTGAGAGCGAAAGGAGAAAAATTCAATTAAAGGTTATCAAAAAGCTCTCAAAGGGTGTTGCCAGGGTATTTATCAAACACGGCTTCAAAGAGCAGGATTACAAAGATTTTATAATGAGAAACATCCAGGTGGGGGAAAAGAAGAAAAAGGTTGTGGATAACATCATAGGCAATCTCATGAGAGAGATGATCTTGAAAAGCATTATTTCAAATGGTCTTGACCCTCATTTAGGTATTATCAATAGAAGGGATAATTACGGTTTAGTTTTTGATTTATTTTATGCCATAGAGCCAGAGGCAGACCTTCAGGCAATACAGTTTTTTCAGACCACAAAAGAAAAAGACTACATTTATATGAGCCCTACAGGCTTGAGGATTGATAAAGAGGGCATAAAAAACATCGTGCATCGTTTTGAGAACAAAAAGAAAATGGTTTACGATTTTATAGAACATATTCTGGATGGTTATTTTGAAACAATTAGAAATATCAAAGTATTAAGATAGGTTAAGGCAAGGAAAGCAAGGAGGTCATTTTATGACATCCAATTATCTTATCTGCTATGACATAAGAGACGAGATAAGGCTCATGAGGGTATACAAAAAAATGAAAAGAACAGGGCTTCACATACAATATTCTGTGTTTCATTGTAGACTTTCAAGAAATGAGTTGTTAGAATTAAAGGGTTCACTAAATGAAATTATTGAAAAATCTGAAGATGATATCAGGATATATCCGCTACCATCGGATACAAAGGTGGTGGTTATGGGTCAGGGAGATAGAATCCCTGAAGGTGTGACTGTGTTGTTGTAGTATCTAAAGATATTAAAGGTATTTTAGATGGATTGGTTAACCATGACTTATCAAATTTTTACATTTACCATTGAGGCCCTTGAGACATTAAATCTCCCGTATTTTAAAGGTTCTACTTTTAGAGGCGGCTTTGGTAATGTTTTCAGGCGGGTTGTATGCGTTTTCAAACATAAGGACTGTAAAGACTGTATGCTAAAGCCAAGCTGTGTATATGCCTATGTGTTTGAGACTGCCCCTGATAGCGATGCCCGCATATTAAATATGTATAAATACGAGAAGATACCCCATCCATTTATAATCGAGCCTCCCCTTGAAACGAAAAAGATATACGAAAAAGGCGAGAGAGTAAACTTTAATCTCGTTCTCATAGGCAGGGCCAACGATTATATGCCTTATTTTGTTTATACCTTTGAAGAACTGGGTAAAATCGGCATAGGGAAAGGGAAAAAACCATATAAACTGCTTTTAGTGAAAGCAGAAAACGAAATCATTTACGATTCAGAAGAAAAAACAATAAAAAACATCCCTGTTAAAAAGATTTCTCTTGATGGTATATGGGATTTTGAAAACGCAGAAGAAGACCTTGAAATGCACATCCAATTTACCACACCTGTGAGGATAAAATACAAAAGAGGGCTCACCTCAGAACTTCCTTTTCATGTCCTTATTAGAAATCTATTGAGAAGGATCTTGCTACTTTACTATTTTCACTGTGAGAAGACTATCCCTCCCTATGACCATAGACTAATCATTCATGAGGCAGAAAAGATAAAGACAGTAAAAAATAATCTTAAATGGTGGGACTGGGAAAGGTATTCAAACCGCCAGAAGACAAAGATGATGATGGGCGGACTTGTTGGAGATATTACTTATAGGGGAAATCTTAAACCTTTTTTGCCATTACTTAAGGCAGGAGAGATTATACATGTCGGTAAAGGCACTGGTTTCGGGCTTGGAAAATATAACATCAAGGTATAGCTCTGAATAAAAATTTTGTTGACATATCCTGAATAAAATTTTAATAAACAGTTGATAATCTTAATTCAGGATTGGGTTGGGTTGAGTTATCAGAGTTTTCCCATGTAAGGAAAAAAATGGATAACCAATTCAGGGAAATATTTGTTGCTGTTACAGGGCTCACCCCTCAGGTTATCACAGAGACGATTTATGCCCTTTCGCAGAAGAAGCTGCCCATAATTATCGATGAAATCTGCATTATAACTACAGCCACAGGGAAAAAGGTTATAGAAGATACCCTTATAAAAAAGGACATTTTAGGCAATTTAATAGCGGAATATGATTTAAAACCCATTGAGATAACAGATAATTCTTTTGTCATTGCAAAAGATGAAAATGGCTTGGAGATAAGCGACATCATTTCTGAAAAAGATAACGAAATCATAGGGGATGTTATAACCTCGACGGTAAGGAGGCTTGCTTCTGATTCTAACACAAGACTTCACTGCTCCATTGCAGGTGGCAGAAAGACCATGAGTTTTTATCTGGGGGCAGCGCTACAGCTTTTCGGAAGACCCCAGGACAGGCTTTATCATGTCCTGGTGCATCCTGATTTTGAATCAAATCTCGAGTTTTTCTATAAGCCAAAGAAAAATAAGATCATTGAAGTAATAACAAAGGATGGGAATAAAAGATTAAACACAAAGGATGCATGGATACAGATTGCCGAACTTCCGTTTATAAGGCTTGGTGGAAAATTAAGTTTAAAAGGGAAAAACTTCAAGGAACTCGTTGAGGAAGGCCAGACTGAAATAGATACGGCAACGACCCAGCCTGAACTTACAATTAATCTTTACGAAAGGACAGTAAAGATTGGCAAGAATAAGTTCCTGGTCCCACCGGTTCAGCTCATGATATATACAGCCTTTTCAAGGCAGAAGATTACACAGTGCATCCACAAAGAAAGAAAATACTGCCTTCATTGCACAGACTGTTTTATTGCAGCCAATGATTTAAGAAAGAAGGAGATATTTGAATCCATCATAGACGACTATTTACAAATGTATCACGGAAAAATAGAAAAAAAAGAAGAGTTAAGAGAGAGATGGAATAACCTTTTGGCACCATCGGATATTGTGCGACAGAACATAAGTAAGATAAATAAGAGAATGAAAGAGCAGATAAAGGATTCGTCCATCCTTCCATATTACATGATTACGAATGAAAGGATATACGGTGGCACAAGATATGGAATAAGGCTGGAAAAGAGTAAAATAAGGATTGAAAAGGAAGATAAGACATAAAAAGGCAGTAAAGTAAAAAAGCAATATTTTGGCAATATTGCTTTTGTGGATAGAAAAAAAAGAAATCGAGATAATATTGCACAAATGGAAGGGGTCAAAGGCAAAAAAAGAGATATGATTTAGGTGGGGGTTAATCAATAAATATGTTTTCTGCACTTGATAGTAAGGACATAAATAATATGCCTGGCTTCATCAATCATATAGACAACCCTGTAGGCACCATTCCTCGAGGAGTATTCGCCTTTGTGGTTGCCTATAAGAGAAAGCAAATCCTGTCAGAAAACGTCGAAATTGGGACATCAAACGCTGAACAATCCTTTTTAGGAGGCATAAATGTCTTTTAATGAACAAGAATTTTATACAGTAGTTTTAGGGGCATTAATGCATGATATTGGGAAACTCGTTCAAAGAGCAAATATAAATCCAACCTCAAAAAAACATACTGAGTGGGGATATGGATGGATGGAAAAACATTTTCCAGATAATCCTGCAAATCTTGCCACAATTGCACATCACTTTACAAAAGAAGATGACTATGCCTTAAATAACAATCTTGGTTTGATATGGTATCAATCGGATAACCTGGCAGCGAAGGAGAGAAAAGGCAAAGAAAAGCTTGAAGAAGGTAAATGGCATTCAGAGATAGCGATGGCCTCACCGTTTAGTAAAATTAACGATCCTCAGGAATTAAATAAAAAAAATCCTCCTATAACATATATGCCTCTTAAATCAGAAGGCATACCATTTGCAGCCATTGAAGAGCCAATTTGTTCAAGTAAAGATTATAAAAGCATACTCGATGATTTTGAAAAAGACCTGTCTTTACAATCTAAAAATAAGGCATCTATCAATTTTTTGCTTATGCTTCTCGAAAAGCATCTTAAAAATATCCCTTCCATAACTTTAAGGATCTATGATGGCGCAAAAAAGGAAGAAATAAAAGATAAGCATCCTGATATCTCGCTTTTTGACCATATGAAGATCACGGCCGCTATTGCCAGCTGTATGTATCATTATTACAGCAAAGAGTTTTACGTAAAATGGAAAAAAAATGAGCTTTTAAAGGATGAAATATTAAATGTTCCAAAGGATAAAAGACCTTATCTTCTGATAGGTGGGGACATTTCTGGAATACAGAGGTTTATTTATACAATTACGTCAAAGGGTGCGCTAAAATCATTGAAGGGTAGGTCCTTTTATATTGAACTTCTCGTTGAACATGTTGTTTCAGAACTTATTGAACGTCTGAAACTTACAAGGTGTAACATCATATTTATGGGTGGTGGAGTCTTTTATGTGCTTTCTTACAATACCGAAGATGCAAGGGCAATTATAAAGAATTTAAAAAATGAGTTAAATGATTTTCTTTTCAAGCAGTTTAATGGGAGCCTTTATTTAAATTTAGAGGCAATTGATTTTCATCCTGATGATTTTCAAAATTCTCAGGCCTTGTGGGCTGACCTTTCAAAAAGGTTAGAAGACTCTAAAAAAAGAAAATGGTTTGATAGGATTAATGAAACTATCGATGTGTCAATGCCTCATGAAGATTGTTTAACAAGATACTGCGAGGTCTGTTTCAGAGAAGATACATTTCTTGAGCCTGTTTTCAGTGGTGAAGAACAGATATATACACATGTTTGCAAAACCTGTAGTGATCAATATGAACTCGGGGATAGTTTAAAAAGAGTTATTCATTCAAAAAATGGTGTCATTTATTGTTTTGATGAAAAAGATGTTATTGAAAATAATTTCAGGACAATTTCTATTGGTAGCTGCATCTATAATATAACCACTAAAAATCCAGAAATTGAAAGGCTCGCAAAAAGGGTATATCTGATTAATGACCTTGATGCTGAAAACTATGTTCATACTGAATCCATATACCTACCATTAGGGGTTTATCAACACAAAAATTTAAAAGAATTATCTGATGCAGAAGAGGTCTTTGGGATAAACAGGCTTGCAGTGTTAAGGATGGATGTAGACAATCTTGGAAAAATATTTTCAAAGGCAGTTCCTGTCGAACATAGAACCTTTTCGAGGATGGCTTCCATTTCCAGGGCATTAAACGACTTTTTTAAATATTATCTAAACTTGATCGTAAGCTGTAAATTTGATTATGATTCTCCTGGATTTTCAAATATTGCAGAGAGATCCATAAAAGATGGAAGAATGCTTGCGATAGTTTATTCCGGAGGCGACGACCTATTCATAGTTGGCCACTGGCTTGATTTAATAGAAGCCTCAGTAGACATAAAAAAATATTTTGAAAGATATACCGGGAATTCTTTTATAACTATCTCAGGGGGTATCTTTATAAATCATAGCAAATATCCTATCTATCAATATGCTCGGGAGGCAGAGGGGGCAGAAAAAAAGGCAAAGAGCTTTAAAGAAGAGGACGAATCAAAAGAAACTAAAAATGCAATAACAATTTTTAGAGAAAAACCTATAAAATGGCATGATATGCCTAAACTATTAGAAAGAGTTAGCCTCTTCAAAAAATTTCTTATTAATAAAAAAGACCACCTTGCAATCGATGAAAAAAAATTGCCAAAAACTTTCTTTTACAGGCTTCTTGCCCTTGCAAGGCTATTTAATGAAAATAATGTTCTCATACTTCCAAAGGTAGCATATCTTTTATCAAGGGCACGCTTTGGAGGTGGTAATCCTGAGGATAAGATAAAACTTGAGAATGCCATTATGACTTCAAATAAAAAAGAATGGAAGATTACAGAGTTGGCTACTCTGTTAATTTTAATGCTTATGAGAAAAGGAGGTAAAGAGGATGGGTTATAATGCAAATCCTAAAAAACAAGATTCATTTCAGGACAAAAAAGAGAATGAGCCTTTAAATGAATTGAAGAAAAAGATTAAAGAGTATGAATTAAGCGGCCTTTCAAGGCTTCCCGGGGATGAGTTAATCAATATTGCACAAAAATTAGGGCAGCATCTTAAAACCACTGGACTAAAAACAACCCAGATAAGAAGATTCTTAGATGGCATTAGAAGACTTGATATGCAATTTAATAAAGGAAAAGGTAATAAAGAAAAAGGTTTTTTACCTGATCAGGTTATGCTTTTAAAACCAAAGCTTGCTTATGCAGCAGGTAGAAATAGAGAAGTTGAGCCACTTATGGATATAGTTGAACCTGCAATAACGGCTGGCTCAAAATCGTATGATGATTTTAAAAAATTGCTGTCACTAATGGAGGCAATCGTGGCATACCACAAATATTATGGTGGTGCTGATTAATAATTTCGAAGGAGGAAAACATGGATAATAACAGAATGCTTCTTGGCAAAACAATAATAAAAGGATATGTTAAATGTGAGACAGGTCTTCACATTGGAGCTTCAAAAGACAATATAGAAATAGGTGCTATTGATGCATCTGTTGTGCGTGATCCTGTTACAAGAGAACCGTATATTCCTGGAAGTTCTTTAAAGGGAAAATTAAGGGCACTATTAGAAAAAGCACTGTTATCGTCTGAGTCTAACCTCATGAAAAAAAGAAATATCGGCACAGATAAGAATCCCATAAAAATTCATGTATGTGACAGTAAAGCAGAAGCGTTAAACTGTAAACTCTGTCGGATCTTTGGTGCAACAGCCGGCAGAAATGAAGGAAATGACAACTTTCCATCAAGGCTTATAGTGAGAGACTTATATTTAACAGAAGAAAGCGTTGATGAACTATCGAACATTGATACAGGTCTACAATATACGGAGTGGAAGTTTGAAAATGCCATCGATAGGGTAACTTCTGCTGCAAATCCGAGACAGATTGAAAGGGTTCCAAGGGGAGCAAAGTTTAATCTTGAGATTATATATAATGTGGAAGATCCAGATCAAATAAAAGATGACCTGAAGAACCTAAAACTTGCTTTCGATTTACTGGAGCTGGATGCCTTAGGTGGACACGGCTCAAGGGGTTATGGAAAGGTCTCTATTACAATAGACGCAATAGAAACAAAAACTATAGATAACCTGAAAGACAAGACTAAACAAGATGGATTTTTCCGATGCAAATCCCTTGATGAAGAAAACTTAAACAATATACTGAATCTTTTTAAAACAAACGAAACAATCCAGGGGTAAAAATGGATATTTTTGTCTATAAATTACATTTTATTGGCCCAACCCATTTTGGAGATACAGGGATAGAACTGGAAAACGTAAATGAGAGGGTAAGTTCAGACACTGTGTTTTCAGCTCTTATTAATACTATGAAAATCCTTTATGGTCAGGAAAAAGTGGCAGCGTTTATCGATAGTTTTATGAATAATCCGCCATTTATAATTAGCTCGCTTTTCCTATATAGGGGTGATACTTTTTATTTTCCTCGACCCCTTTTGGATGGCCAGCTTTCAGAAGATTTAAAAAGAGAACTTGGAAAGGGTTTGAAAAAGATAATGTGGCTTTCGCAGGAGATGTTTTTAAAGTGGATGTCAAAAAAAGAATTGAATGAAGTAGACATCGAATCTATGAAAGAAAAGCAAGAAGATTATGAAAGGGCTTACACAGTAGAAATAAGACCGAGGGTATCTCTTGATAGAACAACACAAAATAGCAATTTATATCATTGTGGATATCTGCATTTCAAAAAAAATGCTGGCTTATATGGATTTGTTGCATTCAAGGATTTAAATACGATAGAGCTTTTTAAAAATTTGTTGACCAATTTAGGAGAGATAGGGCTTGGTGGAGAAAGAACATACGGTTCGGGGATGTTCAAGGTTGCTGAGTTTAGAAAAATCGATGGGATATTTACAGATATATTTAAGATAAAAACATCATATTATGTGGCCCTATCCCTTTACCACCCTTCAGCTAAAGAAAAAGATTCCATTAAAGACTGCCTTGTTGCTTACGACATATTAAGAAAGAAAGGATGGATTACTTCAGGAAGGAATACATTACCTTTAAAGAGAAAATCCGTTGGCTTTTTTGTGGAAGGCTCTGTTTTTAACTTTCGACCTGAAGGTTCTCTTGTAGATATAACGCCTGATACTGACCCTCATAACATGTTAAAACACAAAATATTTAGATACGGATATGCCTTTACTGCCCCATTTGGAGGATAATCATGGCATATGAAATATTAGATGTAAAAATATGCAAGTTGAAAACAATTTCGCCTGTTCATATTGGAAGTGTAGAACAGCGATTAACTCCATTTGAATATATTATAAAAGATGGGCAGGTTTATCATATATCAGAGGAAAGACTTGCCCATTTCCTTGGAAGTCATAACCTTATTGAACCTTACGTTAGAGAAATTAGAAATGAAGGTCACCGATTCAGGATTATGGATTTTTTTAAAAAAAACAACGTAAAGTTAGATAATCATGACCTTTCGATGTTAAGCTGTGGCAGGTTTTCTAAAATATTAGGTAACCCTTCAATTATGCAAGATTTTAAACCCTTTATTAGAGATGGATTTGGTCACATTTACATACCTGGGACCTCCATCAAGGGTGTTATAAGGACAGCCATTCTTTATAATGCCATAAAAGATTTAAAAGAAAAAAACCATTTAGATTTTATAAACCAGGTTGAAAAAAGAATCTTAGATGACATATATAATAAAAAAAATAAAAAAAAGTTGTTTCAATGGGGTGTAGAAGAATGGCTTGAATCTTTTATTTTAGAAGGTAAAGAAAAAAATCCCAATACTGACTGGTTAAGATTATTTCATGTTTCAGATGCATACCCTGAAAGCAACTTTGATACCTTTATTGTTCCCGTAAATGTCTTAAAAAAGGATGGAAAAGGATGGCAATTAAAAAAGGAATCTCATGATAAACAAACAACAATCTGGGTCGAGTGCATACCAGAAGACATATCTTTTAGATTTCAATTATCTTGGGACAAAAAGCTATTTAATGACTTTAAAACCCAGAACTCTCGTATTAATCTGCCCAAAAACATAGATGAGTTATTGGTAATCATAAACAACTGGATTATAGATGTTGTTAAAGAGGAAAAACGTTTTTTATCAAATCATTCTATGGCTAAATGGATTGAGAATAAAAAAATAAACTTTCGAATAGGCTTTGGCTCTGGAATGATGTCTACAACAATCTTTCCATTACTTTCAGAGGAGCTGAGAAAAAAGATTCGTAATTATGCCGGTCTGAATAGAGGAAATGATGAGGCGCCAAAATCGAGAAGGGTATGGATAAAAGATGGCTCGTATATTCCCCTTGGCTGGGCTGTTATGGAGGTCTTGCCTTTTGATGCAAAAAAAGGCCTGTTCAGTAGACCAGTAGAAAATGCACAAAAGATCGAGAGTCCAGAAAAACAAGAAACAAAAGAAATAGAAAATCAAACTGAAAAACAAAAAGAAATAAAGCAACCTGAACAAATATTAATACAAAACGCTATACTCGTTTACAGTCCTGGCGATCGCTCCCTGTCAACTACTGTAGAAGGCAAAAAGGCATTTGTTGACCATATCGAAGATGATTTTGTTCCTGAGCATCTCTGGCCAAAACTGAAAAAAGATAAAAATATAAAGGCCTCTATTGTCATTGAGCCTCTGGGAAATGCTTATAAAATCATTAAGATAGAGGGTTGACAAAATATGCAATATTTCTTTCATGCGAAGAAAATTTGCGTTAAATTATCTTTTTTATGAAGAAAGATATCCTTAAAACAGTAATCCGAGATTTTCATTTAAAACCTCTTCCTGAACTTATCGAGAGAGACGCCGTCCTTCCCATAGATTCCGGAAAGATTATTTCTGTTATTGGTGTAAGGCGAAGCGGCAAGACATCTTTACTGCTATCAAGAGTAAAAACGGAAAGGTTATGCTTAAGGGCAATGGTGGCAATGAAGATGTCTGATAGGGGAAGTAAAGATGAGAGTTTATCCCCAATCTCAGAGTCTTTTTTAAAAAATTCAACCCAGGAGTTTGTATCTGCCAGTATTTTATCGCTTAAAAAGCTTTCCCCTTTCTTTTTGATGCTGGAGTTCTATCTGTTCTTCCTTCTCCCGGTCGTAATCAATTTGAATCTTGCCCCTCAAATCAAGAAGCATTTTAATCTTATTCTCTCTCACATATTCTTCCATAGCCTTTACTGTGGTTTTGGTTTTGGATTTTTAGCCGGAAAGCCTTTGAACTTCAATGATGAGGTCTTCAGTATGTTTAGTGTTGCACGCATATACATCACCTCCTTAATATGC
>CAZJOP010000049.1:0-12744 GCA_964547695.1 uncultured Syntrophorhabdaceae bacterium | reverse complement strand
GGTCTCGTCTGCTATCATATCCAACAAGCCCGGCACACCTAATTCATAAGCCCTCTTTTCGATTCTTTCCCTTAACTCTTCTTTTAATCTTTTTGGCATCCACACAAGCCTTAAAAGCCCCCCATCTCCTTTTAAAAACTTTCTCTGGGTGATGTTATACTTGCTATGACCTAAAAAACCCGGTGTCTGGGCGCCTCCACCTACAGCGCCTGCAAGGGTTGTAAATTTCATTCCACATGGGGTCATATCAGTAAAATCCCTGTCAACGGTCATGATGCCGTTGCACATGGGAAGTATGGCGGCAATACACTCGCAGCATCCACATGTGGTCATAGGGTCTACCATAAGGCTATACAGACTCACCCTCTCTATCTTCTGTCTCGATGCCTTATACACGTAATCATTGCAACCCTTGAACTGGCCGAGTTTTTCGTCAATGCATTCGCCCTTTTTAACAGGCTGGTTTGGACCTTCGGGATTTATCTCGTATGCAGCCCTGCAATCAAGCCAGTTATAGGCGCCGCAAAGACCGGTTCTTTCAGGGCTTACAATGCATACATGACTCGGTGCAAAAGACTGGCAGAGTATGCAGGAATAGAATGTATCCACGCTTTCGTCTGTCATGCCTTCTATCCTTGCGTCCCTGTGGGCATAAGCTGCCCTTGCCAGCTCTAAAATTTCCTTTACCTTTTCTTCATCTGTATATATCTTTATCTGGACCTTATCGAATATGGCACCAAACTCCTGATGGTATTTGGCATGTATTATCCTGCCTATATGTTCGAGTTTAAAACCCTTTTCCACAGCCTGTTTTGAAATGCGGATCCAGGCAATGTCTCTTTGACCTATATGCATGATGCCCTGTGCCTGATTTATAAGATGATGGTTCTGCCTTTCAAGGATGGGCTCAAAGTCTTCCTGAAAACGCCTTCCTGCCACCTCTGCCACCATGGCAAAGTGAAGCCTTGAACCGGGTTCCACATCTGTAACATCCTTTCCTATTACATCCACCCGACCGTCTTCTACTTCATCCATGCCTTTCGAGGTAGTCCACTCAACGGCAATGGTCCTTCCACCACCCATCTCAAGGTATATATCCTCCCCGCGCACCCTTTCTCCTTCAAATGCAGGGCCGTATGCCACAGGTATGGGCACCTTTGATACCGTAACCTTAAGACCCCTTACCTCTACTGCCTTCTCCACAATCTGGCTATGGGGTACACCGGAGACCACATGTTCGTAAGTGCATATACCCGTTGGGAGTATCTGGGGTATGGACGTATCGGCGATGGTGGGAAATCCCCAGTTTATGGCACCTGCTGCATTGGCATACCATTCGTCTGATACCTCTCCTAATGCAAGGATAAAGGCATATGTCCTGTCTTTATTGTAGATGAGGTTTTTTCTGTATTCACCGGGCTTTATGCCCCCGAATGCCATGGCAACCCGGCATGCAAAGCCTATGGCAAATACTGAGGCAGAGATGTGAGGTCCAAAAGGCACAAGCCTCGTAGGCCATCCAATTTGAATGCCTGCCTCGATGAGCTGGTCTGTGAATGTATTGCCGTTACTTTCGGCACACATAAAAACGTAGAGGTTTCTCTCCTGAAGCTTGAGGGCAATCTTGGTAGCGGTCTGTTTATCCGGTGCAGCACCTATCACTGCCGCAAAACCCGGTGCGGTCCCATCCACAAACTCCACCCCCCTTTTTCTGAATATTACATCGTTTGCAGCACCGAGCCATATCTTATTTCTATCCAATTCCACATCCTCTTTATCGGCAAGGTAAAAATCAGGCTCCTCGAGATACCTTATGGCCTCTATAATCTCTTCTGCAAAGAGTGTTGCCATGCCGGCATCTAATGCAGGGGCAAGATAGGGCAAATGAGTCTTCTCATTAACCGGTGGCGGAATAAGCCTTGAGCAGATATCCAGTATCTTTTCAATGTCTTTTATCTTGGATACACCAATACCTGTTATGGCATAGATGATGGGCAGGAAGTACGCTGTATTGGGAAAGCCAATCTCCTGATCAGGGCCAAATCTCTCAAGGCTAATTTTGTATCTTTCTTTTGCATATTCAAGTATTTTATGGGCGCCCCTTATGGCCGAAGATGCTATAATCTTAGACATGTAACCTCCCTTTCATCCCAGTGAGCGCCTCATATCCATATCAAAGAGTATCCTTTCTTTTGCCTTATCGATACCCAAGGCCTTTCTCTTTTTATCGATGTGGGAGATCATGAGCTGTGCAGCCTTTATAGGGTCTGGTTCATATGCCCACATGCCCTTATACATATCTTCAAACTCATAAAAGAGGTGTTTCGTAACATTGTCACTACCCAGTGTGGGCCATGTGGTTCCGAAGACAGTAAAAATCCCTGAGGCAACAAAATAGTGTCCTATTGCAAGGGCCTTTTCACTCATCCACTCAGGGGCTGCACCTGCTGCAGGTAAATCGCTTATATCATCTCCAAGCCCCCCTTCTTTTACCATGGCAGTGGCTGCAATAAGTATTCTCGAGTTATCCACACAGGCACCCATGTGGAGAACCGGCGGGATACCCACTGCCTCGCATACCTCTGCAAGGCCAGAACCTGCATATCTTTTTGCTGCATCCGGGATAAGTAGTCCTGCCTTTCCGCATGCCATGGCAGCACAACCTGTTGTCAGGACAAGGACATCGTGCCTTATCAATTCTTTTATCATGGCAATATGGCCTGAATCATGGGTTGTCCTTACGTTATTACATCCTACAACCCCGGCAATGCCCCTTATCTTTCCGTTTATTATGTTGTCGTTTAACGGCCTATAACTTGCCCTGAATAGCCCTCCAAGGACATAGTTTATGGTTTCGTGACTGAACCCCACCACTGTTTCTTGAGTATGGGGTGGGATATATACGTTGTGTCTTCTATTGGGATAGTTTTCTATGGCAATCCTCAATATCCTTTTTGCTGTATCAAGACCGGTTTCGGGATGAAATTCTATGTGCATGGCCCCTTCGATCTTTGCCCTGTCCGAAGTGGTGATTAGCTTTGTGTGGAAGCACTCGGCAACATTTTTTAAACCCTGCATCTCGCACTGGACATCAACGGTCATGACCTCTACTGCGCCTGTAATGATTGCCAGTTCCTGTTGCAAGAAGTTTCCGGCACAGGGGATGCCGTGCCTCATCAATACCTCGTTGGCGGAACAACACATCCCGGCAAGATTTATACCTTTGGCACCCACCTTTTTGACAAGTGCTTTCAATTCAGGATCTTTTGTGGCCACAACGAGAAGCTCGGGCAAAAGAGGCTCATGTCCGTGAACTACCACATTTACCTCATCTTCCTTTAACACGCCGAGGTTTATATTACCGATTACTGGCACAGGGGTGCCGAACATGATATCCTGCAAATCAGTGGATATCATGGAACCACCCCAGCCATCGGCCAGCGCACATCTTGTGGTCTGAAGTAATATGTGTTTATAATCCTGATCCACACCCATGTGTGTCCTGTGTAAAATCTCCACAACCTCCCTATCAATGCCTCTCGGGATAACACCCAACCTTTTCCATATCTCCTGTCTTTTAACAGGTGCCTTTTTAATGTAAGTGAGTTCGCCTGTTTGTTTACCGAATTCGTTTAAAACCTCTTTACCGAGATCAGTAGCAATATCCAATATGTCCCTTCCATCCACATTTATGCCAAAGTCAAGGGCAACGGCTATGAGTTTCATCTCATCTTTTATGGAAAAACCTTCAGTCTCTCCACGGGCAGTCTTTAAAAATGTCTCTGCCACTTCCCTTGCGTGGTCAGAGTGGGCTGCCACCCCTGCAGCAACTCTCCTCGCAAAATTCCTTGCCACAATCGTATCTATTGTGGCACCGCATACGCCGACCCTTTTTTTATCAGTATCCTTTTTTGAACGGGGTAGCCTGCAGGGTCCCATTGCACAGATTTTGCAGCAGCTTTCTTCACTGCCCACGGGACAGGGCTTAATCTCTTGGCCGCGGTCAAATACAGTTTTTATGTCTTCTTTTTTTGCCTTTTCAAAAAGCTCAACTGTTGCCTTATCAATACTTACATCGCTGGCCTTCTCCATTAAGCCCCCTGCAATAGCTCCTCAATCGTCTCTTTTATGAGCCTTATGCTTTCAGGGTGTCTCATAATCACGATATCTGCCCCGGCAAGCAGTAATGTCATGGCAGTTATGGCCTCTATAAGGATTGACCTTTTCTTTTCATCCCCTAATTTCATATCATCATGCCCTGTTAGCCTTGTCTCTTTTATCTTCCAGACCTCTGGTGCCACATTACATATAATAGGATACTGGAGTTTTGTATCCTCCTGGGTGAGGCCAGCCATTCTGTCTCTTTCCATGACAGAATACGTGTATTCAAGGCCATATCCTAAGGCACCGGTTGTGGGATCCATTAAAATCTTATCATCAGGCACACCTAAGTTTCCAAGCAGGATGTTTAACTGTTTGGCAAGGTTTACATCTATGGGTGTCGAAGCTATAGCAATGTGCCCGTATCCTATTACTGTGGCACCTATCTGTTTGTAATTCTTGTCTGATATGGGGCCTATTGCCACATTTTTTCCCTCACATACCTCTGCCACCCTTTTAAGTAAGATAGCGTCCTTTTCATCATTTGCAGTGCCCCATACGATTAAAGGGCATGTAACAGCATTTGCCACCTCTTTAACAACCTTAATCACTTCTTCCACATCCCTATTCATCCCGTTGGGGTCAGCGCTGATTAATTCCAGGGCAATGAGTTCTGCCCCGTAAACCTCTATGGCCTTTTTTGCCCAGGCCACGGGATCATGGCAGACATCCTTATAGGGTTCTATGGCCCATGCCTGCCAGCTCTGTGGCTCAATATCCCATATTTCGTAAGCAACCCTTGGTGGGTTTTGCATCTTACCTTCAAAGGTATAAAATGGGTAGCAATCTTCACCACCTATCTTTATTGCCCTATCACCGATTCCCAGAGTAATCTCTTTAATCTTGCCCGTATATTTTATCCTGGGCACCTCAAAAGACATATATCCTCCCTCTCAGGTTATTTTTGTCTCTCACTTCCATACCATTCATTACTATACCAGTAACGAAGGGCAGTCTTCAAATATTTAATTCTATCATCCCTTGTTGTGAGTTTCTCCCTCCAGTCATACCTTTTATAAATTTCGTCTTCTTCTGTTTTTACATCTAATACCTCTTTGTCTTTCTCTTCTGTCACAGGACCTCCTTACCTGCCACACTTCTTTTTGCTGCATTCAATGTATTTAGCATGAGCATGGTGATGGTCATGGGTCCTACACCACCGGGCACAGGGGTTATGGCAGATGCCTTATCCTTTACAGATTCAAAGTCCACATCACCGCAGAGTTTTGCCTTTCCTTCAGGTGTTGTGCCTATCCTGTTTACCCCCACATCTATTACAATAGCACCTTCCTTTACCATATCTGCCGTTATTGCCCCTGGACTGCCTAAGGCAACAATGAGTATATCGGCCCTTTTCGTATGGGCGGCAAGGTCTTTTGTAGCTGTGTGGCAGATCGTCACCGTGGCATTTGCCCCCTTTGCCTTCTGACATAGCATTATGGCAATGGGTTTACCGACAATGTTACTTCTACCTACCACCACCACCTCTGCCCCTTCTGTTTCAACACCACTCTTTATCAATAACTGCTGGATGCCATATGGGGTGCAGGGATAGAAAAGGGGCTCACCGATTACAAGCCTTCCCATATTTACAGGATGGAAACCATCCACATCTTTGTCTGGGTCTATGGCGTATATAACCTCTTTTTCGTTTATGTGATGCGGCAGTGGCAGTTGAACGAGTATGCCGTGTATGTTTTCCTCTTTGTTGTATCTATCTATTAAGGATAGAAGTTCAATTTTATCTATGTCTTGAGGTAGATTTTCCTGAACCGAATAGAATCCCAGGTCTTTTGCTGTTTTTTGTTTTGCCGTTACATAACTAACTGAGGCAGGGTCTTCCCCCACAATAATGGTAACAAGACCGGGTGTGATGTTAAATCGAGATTTAAGGTTTTCCACATCTTTTTTTATCTCTTCTCGTATTTCCTTTGCCACCTCTATGCCGCTTATGATCCTTGCTGACACCTTTATTGCCTCCTCACTTTTTATCTAATGTGTTTTCAAATACACTATAGGCATCCATCAATGACTTTGAATCCCCTTTAAGCCTGAAGATATCTTCTCCTTTTGCGTCTGCCTCGATCAGGTCTTCGTCTTCTCTTATGATGCCATTTACTTTGATACCCTTTTTTTGGGCCATTAAAGATAATGCCCCTGTGCTTTTGTCCTTTATCCTGTTTACAATAATATGGAATTTATTTATATTCAAATTAAGCTCATAGATTAAGCCTATCATCCTTTGGGCTGTTTCGAGCCCCCTTGGGGTAGGGTCTGAAAGTATATACAGACAATCCACATTCTGTGTTACAAGTCTGCTCATATGCTCCATACCTGCCTCGTTATCGATTACGATAAACTTGTAGTTTTTTTTAAGTGTCTCTATGGATTGCCTTGCAATGCTGTTTGCCGCGCAGTAACAGCCTGGGCCTTCTGGTCTTCCCATAACGATAAGGTCAAACCCCTTACCTTCTATGATTGCCTGATGTATCTTATATTCAAACCACACGTCCTTTGTCATGCCCGGCGGCACCTCTTTTTTTAATAGCTCACGGGCTTCTCCAATGGTGTGGATCACTTGCACCCCGAGGAGTTCGTTGAGATTGGAATTGGGATCCAGATCCAGTGCCAGAACAGGAGAACCTTTTTTTTCCTCAATAAGGTAACGGATAAGTAAGGCAGCAAAGGTAGTTTTTCCTACCCCGCCTTTTCCGGATATGGCCAGCACTTTAGACATTTATATCTCCTGTCTTTTTCGTTTTAATATTTAATCTTTTAAAAACATGGGGAAAAAGCCTTTCATCTGTATGGGGTAGAAACATGGCAGCAATGAATTCATCTGTAAATGCCTTATTATTTGAAAGCTCAATATTTGTCATCACCCCGGCCAATCTTTGGGCCTCTCTAACATATTCCTTTGACAGGGCATAGAGGCTTGCGCCTAAAAGGGATGCATTGCCTATAAACTTAAATTTTTCAGTAGGGGCCTCAGGAAGAAGCCCTATAATCTGTGCCTTTATGGGGTCTATGAAATGTCCGAAGCCGCCTGCTATAATTACACTATCAATTTCACCGAAATTGATCCCGGCCATATCGACGAGTACCTTACAACCTGCAAACATGGCGGCCTTTGCCCTCATGAGATTGTCTAAGTCGGGTTCTGTGATTGTAATATCCTTTCCTGTTTTTGTATCTTTGCCGTAACATATTACGTATTCATATATACCTTCCCTCTGTCTTATCCTGTCTGAATGTAAATCCCTGTTTATCTTTCCATTTTGCGATATGATTCCTGACAGAAACATCTCGGCAATGGAATCGATAAGGCCAGAGCCGCATATACCGGAAGGCTTTGAGTGTCCAATGGTCAAAACACGGGGTTCAAGGCTTTCGGGGTCTATCCTTATCTGCTCTATGGCACCTACTGTTGCCCTCATGCCGCAGCTTATCCCACCGCCTTCAAAGGCTGGGCCTGCCGAGCACGATGTGCACAGCATCCAATCAGGACCTGTTAGAACAATCTCACCGTTTGTTCCAATGTCTATAAAGAGGTTAATAGTGTCTTTACGATTTAATCCTGAACCCATGATGCCTGAAACAATATCCCCCCCAACGTAAGAAGAGACACAGGGGAACAAAAATACACAGGATGCATGGGATAGATTGATACCTATATCTATTGCCTTCACCACAGGTGGAGATAAAAAGCATGGGGTATAAGGTTCTATCATGATGTACGTGGGCTCAATGCCTAAAAAAAGGTGTGTCATCGTTGTATTCCCTGCAGCAACCATAAATGTTATGTCCTCCCTGTTGATGCCCGAGGCTTCAATGAGTTCGTCTATGACGGAGTTTACGGTCTTAATAACTGCATCCTGGAGTCTTTTTAAGCCGCCTTCTTTTCTCGTATGCATAATCCTTGTTATGACATCGTCACCGTAGCTTATCTGGGCATTGTAATCGGATGTTTCTTCTATTACACGGTGCCTGCTTGTGGCCTTATCTGTTATATCGATTATCCTTCCGCATATGGTCGTGGTTCCTAAATCCATTGCCACTGCATACTGTCTCTTTGTTGTATCAGAGGGCTCTATCTTTATAAGCTCAAGATAGTAATCCATATCGGCAAGGGTTACTGTAATGGTCCCCTTTGCCCCTCTTTTTGCCTCTCTTATGGTGGAAGGCAGTTTTTTTAAGGCAGTAAGATTAACCAGAATATCTTTTTTATCTATGTTTTTTTTAATGGCGCCTACAACACATGAGAGGTCATCCATACCTTCTTTTAAGGCAGGTTCAAGGGTTATGGATTTCTTAAACACAATGGGGTCTGCTTTAACGGCGTTTAAAGGCAGTATATCGTAATGGGGGGATAGAACTCTTGTTTTGGTCTTTTCTTTTAACGCCTCTTTATCTACCTGGGATTCTATGGGGATCTCAAGGGTTGCATCGCCTATTATATACGATTGACAGGCAAGGAGGATGCCCTCTTTTTTGTCCGAAGGTGTTAAAGTTGATACCTTTTCATCTCTAAAGTCTATATGGCCTTCAATAAGCTTTAATCTGCATCTGCCGCATGTGCCGAATCCACCACAGGAGGCATTTATGTGAATGCCCACCCTCAAGGCAAAATCGAGGAGGTTTTCTTCTTCCTCTGCTGTATATGCAATATCGATGGGTAAAAATCTTATCTTGTGTCTTTTTTTCATAAAGATCTTGCTATAATTTAACAGATAATCTTGTTTTATAAATTTTTTGGAAAAAATTCAATAGACAAAATCATTTTTTATGGATTAAATATTGTAGATGGAAAAGGTCTATGTGGGCAGACAGCCCATTATAAATAAAAAAGAGGTTATCTTTGGGTTTGAGCTCCTTTTTCGTAGTGGCACCAAAAAAACAGCAGATGTTTTGGACAGCTCAAAGGCAACCGCAACGGTTATAATCCATTCATTGAACGACCTTGGCTTTAATAACATAATAGGCAGGAAGAAGGGTTTTATAAACGTAAATTACGAAATCCTATCCAGTGGGTTCTTAGAACTCCTTCCCAATGAAAATACGGTGTTCGAGATACTGGAAGATGTAAAGGTCACCCATTCACTGGTTGAAATCTGTAAGTCTTTGAAATCAAAGGGTTATCTAATTGCCCTCGATGACTTTACATACCACGATTCCCAAAGGTCTTTAATGGAGATTGCAGATTTTATAAAGATAGACATCCTGGCATATAAAAGGGAAGAATTGCCAGAACTTGTCAGGTTTTTAAAATCATATCCTCCCATGTTACTGGCTGAAAAGGTGGAGACAAAGGAAGATTTTTCGTTTTGTATTGACCTTGGTTTTGAGCTCTTTCAGGGTTATTTCTTTGAAAGGCCTACTGTAATAGAAGGGACAAGTATATCTTCTTCACAGCTAATACTTCTCGAATTATTCAACGAGCTATCAAGGGAAAAAGATGTGGAGATTATAGAAAATCTATTTAAGAAAAACCCGGAACTGGACATAAAACTTTTGAATTTTATAAATTCTGCTGCCTTTTATCACTCTCAAAAAATAACCTCCATAAGACAGGGCATTATCATATTAGGATACAGAAATCTCCAGAAATGGATAGCCTTAATGCTTTTTTCAAAGGCAGGTTTGGACATTAAATCCAATCCACTACTTGAGCGGGCAGCCTTTAGAGGCTTTTTTATGGAACTTATGGCAAATAAGATTACAAAAAATAGAAATACAGGGGACCAGGCATTCATAGTGGGTATACTCTCTGTCTCAGATGCCCTGATGAATATGAAAATAGAGGACATTGTAAAAAAATTGAACATCACCGAGGAGATAAAAAATGCACTTCTTAATCGAGAAGGTTTGCTGGGAGACATCCTTGCCCTCGTTGAGATGCTTGAAAAGAATGAGCCCCAAGATACGGATAAAATACTTAAAAAATACAAACTTTCCCAGAATGAAATCTACGAGATAGAAACTAAGGCCATAATGCAATTTGAAAGAATGGATACTAAGGCAAACTGAGCTTTATCTCTGCCTCTGATTTCCTTCCATAAACAGGCGTAAGTGCCCCCATCTCTTTTTTATCCCACAGCCGTAAACCAGTTTTTATCAGCTTTTCACCGGTTATCCTTTTATATCCATCCTTTATTAGAATTATATCCTCTTTATGGGAGATGTAGGGTTCACACAGGGCTATTCCTGACCCAAAACATATACACGGTGTCATTATATACCTTATGGCGTCAACTGGCCTTTTTGAGGCAATATCTGTTTTACGAAGAAGCTCACCATTTTCCACATAGTAGAGCGAGAAAAACACCTCCCCCTTTTTTGCATCTATTACAGGAAATACATGATAACCTTCAAAGGCAGAAAAGTATGCACCCAGTACATCTAATGTAGAAACACCAATTACAGGCAAGTTAAGACCCGAGGCAAGGCCTTTACAGAAGGCAAGCCCCACCCTGATACCGGTAAAGGTGCCAGGACCCAGGGTAACGATGATGAGATTTAGGTCATTTACTGAATAATCGTGAAGGGTTAACATGTCCATGAAAAGGGTGCCTATAATCTCTGATGTATTCTTCTTTGCCTTTATGTGCCTCTCCTCAATGAGCTTTTGCTCAAGGGAGAGAACCATTACCAATTCATCCATAGAGTTATCAATACCGAAAATAAGTTTACTTTCCAAAAAACATCCTCGTTATGTCATTAAAGAATGCAAGGGCCATAATGGCAATCAAGACACCCATACCCACCTTCTGGGAGATATCCATGGCCCTCTGGGATAGTCTCCTTCTGGTTATTAGTTCGATTATATGGAATAGGATATGGCCTCCGTCGAGAATCGGTATGGGCAAAAGATTTATCACCGCAAGGTTTATACTTATGATGGCCACAAAGTATATGAGGTTTTTCTTACCCTCTTTTGCCTGTTTTCCTGCCACTTCAAGGATAAGCAAGGGACCGCCTATCTGTTTCGGTGATATGGACCCCTCCACAAGCTTTATAATCCCCAAAACAGTCACCTTTGACAGAAAATAGGTCTGATATACTGCCTTTGGTATTGCACCTATTATATCCTCTTTTTTCTTTAAAAAGTCATTGGAGGCAGTAATGCCTATCACCCTTCTTTTTATCGTCTCTCCAAAGATATTTTTACCTTCTATGGTTTTTGGTGCAATGAAGAGGTCGAATGTCTTATCTCCCCTTTTTATGGTGAATTTAAGGGGTGTCTTGTCCGTTTTAGCCATAACATCCATAATGTCACTCCATTCTTTTACATTCACCCCATCTATTGCAACCACCGTATCTCCCGGCAAAATACCTGCCTCATACGCAGGGTAATCTTTTTCAACACTTCCAATCTTAGTGGATAATACATTGTAGCCTGCAACAAATACTATGTAGAAGAGCAAAAAGGCAAAGATTATATTGAAAAATGGGCCTGTAAAGGCAATAAGCATCTTAATCAAAGGAGGTTTATTATAATATGCCCTGTGTGCCTCTTCCTCTTTTATTACATCATCAGGTGATTCTCCCAGCAGTTTTACGTATCCACCCAAGGGGACTAAAGAAAGGGCATACTCTGTCTCCTTTCCTTTAAAGCTTATCAGCTTTTTTCCAAACCCGAGGGAAAAGGTAAGGATTTTTACATCCGAAAGCCTTGCCACTATAAAATGTCCCAGCTCATGGACGAAGATGAGCAGGCTCAGCGCTATAATTCCATAAACGATACTTATCACATTGTCTAAGTTTATATTCATTTTCTCATAACCTCTATTGTTTTTTCTCCGAATGCTTTAGCCCAGTTATGATATTCCCAAATCTCATCCATGTCTTCTATCACCTTTTTCAATTTATGGTGATCCAGGGCCTTTTTAATCAAAATGGGGATATCTGTAAATCCTATCTTACCTTCTATAAATGCCTGGGATGCCACCTCGCTGGCACTGTTTAAGACCACAAGTGCCGAATCTCCTTCTTCTATGGCATCGTAGGCGAGTTTTAATGAGGGAAATCTCCCGAGATCCGGTGGATAAAAGGTCAGTCTCTTTAGCTCCTCCAGGTTCAACCTTTTGAAATCAAGGCCTGTAACCTTACCTTCGTTTAAGGCATATGATATGGGTAACCTCATATCCGGATGGGACATATATGCAGTAAATGAACCGTCTATGAATGCTACCATACCATGTATGATACTTTCGGGATGTATTATCACCTTTATCTTTTTGTGGTCTATCTCGAACAACCACTTTGCCTCAATCACTTCAAAGCCTTTATTCATAAGGGTGGCTGAATCAAGGGTAACCTTTTTTCCCATGCTCCATGTAGGGTGGTTCATTGCCTCTTCAGGGCTTACGGTCTTAAGTGCCTTTTTTTTGTGTTTTCTAAAAGGACCTCCCGAGGCAGTAATGGTTATGGATTCTATGTAAGACTGTTCAATACCTTTTAATAGTTGATACAGGGCAGAGTGCTCGCTGTCCACAGGTATGAGCCTGGATGAACCCCTTTTTATAAGCGCCTTTACAATCCTGCCTGCCATGACAAGGCTTTCTTTATTGGCAAGGGCAAGGA
>CAZJOP010000048.1:0-12878 GCA_964547695.1 uncultured Syntrophorhabdaceae bacterium | reverse complement strand
TTCTGTTGGTGAGGCAATAGGTTCCTTTAATCCCAATTTCACCACATTCACAATGAATCTAATCGGTGCCTCCATTGAGACAAATACGTTTCTGACCCTTGCAGATACAGGAAAAAATCAGCTCCAGAAGCTAAACATCCCCTGTGTTGAAGTGGGTTCTGTTAACCTTACAGGTTTAGGGAATAACTTTACGAGCCTTGCCATGAACAATGTAAAATTCTTTGCCACATCTAACGATCAGGCCCCTGTAATTTGGGCGACAAATAATGTCACAGGCTCATATACAGCCCCACCTAATATTAATCAATCCATTGATTTAAGTGGAGGCGGTCTTAATGCAAACTTCACATTCAAACAGTGGAATACAACGGGTGACCATGCAGGTAAATGGCTTGCCACTGTAAACGGTGGAGGAACATTAAATAATACCCATAACATCCAGTTTTACGGTGCCTCAGCAGGCATAGGTGCAACAGCCAGCTCAGGCACCATATCAGGCACTGCAGCAGGCGTGGCAAGACAAGTAACACCACCTTAAATTATAAAAAAGATGGAAGGGGTGCTTGGTGTGGCACGAGGCACCCCTTTTAAAACTTTAAAGATGCTAAAGAAGGGGTTTTAGAATGAAAAGATGGTTTTTGATAGCTATATTTTTTATCCTTACGAATGTAATTTCGTCAGCCACTTCATTTGGTGGCCCATTAAAAATAGGTGTGTTTGACATGCAGATGGTGCTTAAGGATGCCCCGGCTGCCCATAGATACCGTCAGGAGTTTATGTTAAGTATTGAACAGAAGAGAAAACCCCTCTTTGTTAAAGAAGAATCTATAAGAAAAATGGAAGAAAGATTGAAAAATGAAGGTCCGAGGATGGCCCAGGATGAAAGAAAGTCTTTAGGAGAAAAGATAGAATCAGAGATAAAAGAGTTAAGGCGGCAAAGGGAAGACATAGAATTGGAACTTAAAAAAATAGACCAGAATCTCACCCTGAAAATCATGCAGGAGATGCAAAAAGTTATAGAGGATATTGCCAAAAAAGAAAATTACGATATTATAATTGAAAAACATGCAGGCGGCATTGCCTTTGTTAAGGAGACCCACGATATTACAAAAAAAATCATAAACGGGCTAAAGTAAGAAAAACCGATTAATCTTCCTATAAGACCTTTAAACCCCTTTATGGGCGTATTATTTTTATTGTCTTGCCTTGAAATTGTAACACCTCGAACTTATTATATTTAAAAAAAAGTTTTTTTCTGATACAATACCTCTATGGCACAGAGAAAGGCAAAAATTACAAGAAAAAAAAACAAAAATGTGTTTATTGAACTAAAAGAGAAAAACAAGCTCAAGGAAAAAAAGACAAAGGGCTTTACCTTTTTATATTTCGTCATTGCCTTTATTGCCATTGTAATCATCAACAGTTACATCTTTAAGGCAGAGGTTAAAAATATCCCTTACAGCGAGTTTAAAGACCTTATCCCTTCTGGGAAGATAAACGACCTCGTCATTGACACGGACACCATACAGGGCACCCTTTTCCTTGAAGGTGGAAAAAGGATAAAGTTTCTCACAAGCAGGGTGGATGACCCGGACCTTGTAAGACAGTTGCAGGAAAACAAGATTAAATATACAGGTTACTACGAAAACAAGATCATAAAGGCAATAGTATCATGGGTGCTTCCCTTTGCAATAATCATACTCATCTGGAATCTGCTTTTAAGACGTATGGGTGGCGCGCCATCGAGCGTGTTGAATTTTGGAAAAAGCAGGGGAAAGATTTATGGCGAGGATGAGATAAGTATTACCTTTGACGATGTGGCAGGTGTGGATGAGGCAAAGGAAGAATTAAAAGAAATCATAGAGTACTTAAGAAACCCCAATAAATTTTTAAACATCGGTGGAAAGATACCAAAGGGGATATTGCTTGTGGGTCCTCCAGGGACAGGAAAGACACTTCTTGCAAAGGCTGTGGCTGGCGAGGCAAAGGTGCCTTTTTTCAGTATGAGCGGCTCAGATTTTGTGGAGATGTTTGTAGGTGTAGGCGCATCAAGGGTGAGAGACCTCTTTGCCCAGGCACAACAAAAGGCGCCGTGCATCATATTTATCGATGAGCTCGATGCCCTGGGAAAGGCAAGGGGTATTAACCCCCTTTCCTCTCACGATGAACGGGAACAGACCCTAAACCAGTTGCTTGCAGAAATGGACGGCTTTGATACAAAAACAGGGGTTATCATCATGGGTGCCACAAATAGACCTGAGATACTGGATCCGGCACTGCTTCGCCCAGGCAGGTTTGATAGGCACATACTTGTGGATAGGCCGGATATAAAAGGTAGAGAAGAAATCCTCAAGGTGCATGTAAAGGGCGTTAAGATTGCAAAGGATGTGGATTTAAAGGTGGTTGCTGCAAGGACACCGGGTTTTGTGGGTGCTGATCTGGCAAATCTTGTAAACGAGGCAGCCTTACTTGCAGCGAGAAAGAATAAACAGTCTGTAACTATGGAGGACTTTGAGGAGGCAATAGACAGGGTTGTGGCAGGCCTTGAAAAAAAGAAGAGGGTCATGAGCAGAAAGGAAAAGGAGATCGTTGCATACCATGAAACAGGCCATGCCCTGATGGCAGAGTTTCTCGAAACCACAGACCCTGTGCATAAAATCTCCATAATCCCGAGAGGGATAGCAGCCCTCGGTTATACCATGCAATTACCCACAGAGGATAGATATCTCATGACAAAAAAAGAACTCCTCGATAGATTGTGCGTGCTTTTAGGTGGCAGGGTAGCAGAGGAGATAAAATTCAATGAGGTTTCAACAGGTGCCCATAATGACCTATACAGGGCAACGGATATTGCCAAGTCTATGGTCAAGGAATACGGGATGAGTGAAAAATTAGGTTATGTAACTTTTGAAAAAAACAGAAAGCCGCTATTTTTAGACATAACCCCTTCCTTTGGCGGAAAGGATTATAGCGAGGAAACGGCAAGGGAGATTGATAACGAAATAAAGTCCATAATAGACAGTGCCTACAAAAAAACTAAAGAGATACTTACAGCCAACAAAGAACTTTTAGAAAAGGTTGCCCAGACGCTCCTTGAAAAAGAAACCATTGACGGTGAAGAATTAAGGAAATTGATAAAAGGGGACATTAGTGGAGAAGGCACAGATAAACAGGGAAAAGAACAAAATTGATCTGATAAAAGAATCCATCTGTGTTTACAAAAAATGTATGGAGTGCAGGTCTCTATACAGAGACGGTGCGCTCTGCTTTGCCCACATCGAAGATTTTGTGGACGACAGGGGGAAAAGCTGCCTTTACAGGTTAAAGGAGATGTGTCATAGCCTCTATAGAAAATCCAATGATGCCACATACAAGGAAATGCTATACGATATGACCGTGGGCTATATCTTCCATGAGGCCATGAAATTAAGGGAAAACCTATATCAAATAGAACATTACAGACCCAACTATATAAAAGAGATAGAACACCTTACGGACATCGAAAAAAAGATTATCCACGAAATCAATGCCCTTACAAAGAAAACAAAAAAAAGGCTCCATGAAGGCTTTAAGGAAATAAAAAGGCTTTTAAGGGAAATGGTGGCACAGCTTATGGATCTTATAAAGCTATATAAGGATAGCTATCTCATGCCACGGTTTATCCTGGAAAATCAAAAAGACCTTGTGATGATTTATGGAAAAAAGGGTTACGAAAGATTGCTAAACGAGCTATATAAGGATGGCAGGGAACTGCTTATGTTTAAAGCAGCAAAAAGCTATTTAGAAAGCGAATACTACGATGAATCGAGAATGCTGCTAAAGAAACTTCTATATATGAACAGGCATAACAATAGGGCAAGGTTTTTGTATCTCTATGCCTCTGCATTTTATTTCTATTTTAAAAACAGGTTTCAAAGGGCATTGAATTTTGCAAACAATGCATTATCTATATATATAAATGCGGACGATGAAGACCTGACACATTACAGAGAGAGACTTAATGTCCTTGTTTCGGACATTGAAAATGAAATCAAGAGAAAAAATAAAATCAGGAGGTAATGCATATGCCCATTTATGAATATATTTGTGAAACATGTGGAAACGAATTTGAGGTCATTGTGTTCAATAAAGAGGAGAAACAATACTGCCCGAAATGCGGGGCTGAAAATCCTGTAAAAAAGATGTCTTCCTTCGGCTTCAGCGTGGGTTATAAGTTTAAACCCTCCACCTCAGGATCAAAAGGCTCATGTGCAAGCTGTGGTTCCTCCAGTTGCTCCTCCTGTGGATGATTGTCTGGCCTGAACCTTTTTATCAATTATAAATAATCCTTTTAATGGATCTTTTTGAAAAGACAAAGAAGATCATTTCTGAAAGACTGCTTATAAAACCAGAAGAACACGTCTTAATAGGGGTATCCGGTGGCATTGACTCTGTGGTGTTACTCCATTTGCTTTTTAACATGGCTAAAACACTGTCCTTTAACATCGCGGTAGCCCATGTAAATCACCTGTTAAGAGGAGAGGAATCGGACAGGGATGAATGTTTTGTAATGGGGCTTGCAGAAAAATATGGTGTGCCTTTTTATAAAAGAAGGTTTGATGTCAAGGCCTATGCAAGACAAAGGGGTCTATCCATCCAGCACGCTGCAAGGGAAGTAAGGTATGCATTCTTTTATGACGTGGCAAAAACATATAATTATCAAAAGATTGCCATAGCCCACAACTTAGATGACCAGATAGAGACATTTTTATTAAGATTAATTAAGGGCACAGGCCTAAAAGGTCTTTCTGCCATCCCCATAGAAAGGGATATGATCATTAGACCCCTTCTTTATACGTATCGCGGCGAAATAGAAGCATACGCAAAGACCCATAACATAGAATACGTGGAAGACTCTTCCAACAGAAAAACTTATTACGAGAGAAATTACATAAGAAAGCGCTTAATCCCCCTTATGGCAGAGCTAAATCCCTCATTTAAAGAAAAGGTCTTTTTGTTGCTAAAGGATATAACAGAGGTAAATAAGGTATTTCAGAGGACATCTCAAGAGTTCTTAAAGGAAAACCTCTACTCAGAAAAAGGGCATCTCTGGTGTGAAAGAAATGCCCTTATTGCATTAGACCCTGAAACACGTTTCTTGGCGCTAAACAGTATCATTGGCATGCTGGAGGCCAATTTTGTCCCCCTGAGAGAACATATCCATCAGATAGAAAGGATACTTCATTCCGATAGACCGAATGTGGAGGTATCCCTTCCATCCAAAATAAGGGTAAAAAGACAGTATAACAGGGTCTTATTTACCAAAAACCCTTTAGATAAAAAGATAGAAGGTATATTTGAGATACACGAGGGTATAAATCCTCTTATACCTTTTGGCATCATCATCGAGGTAGAAAGGTATAAAAAGACAGAGCTCATGCCTTTTGTAAATCCCGTTGAGGACAGGTTTTCTGAAAATACAGCCTTTTTTGATTTTGATAAGATGGGGAACCTCTCTGTCCGCTCCTTTTTAGAAGGGGATAGATTCATCCCCTTGGGCATGAAAGAAAAGGTAAAGGTAAAGGACTTTTTTATATCCCGTAAGATACCTGTAGATGTGAGAAGGAAAATCCCCTTTGTCTTATCAGATAACGAAATTGCATGGATTATCGGATACAGAATCGACGAGAGGTTTAAGGTCACAGAGCACACAAAATGGGTCTTAAAGATGCAGGCACTGCCCGTGCGTAACAAGACCACAACACCATAGAACATTAATGATTATCCACGCATCAGAAGACAGGCCCTGGGTGATACTGATTCATGGCTTAGGTGTAAGCGAAAATGTATGGTTTGACCCATTAAAGGAAAAGGTGCTCTTTCTATCCTTTAAAACACTTCTAAAAAACGAGGTAAACATCACCCCCTTTGCAGAGCGGTTAAAAGGCACATACAACATTGCAAGCTGGTCCCAGGACAAAACAGGCACCATTGACGAGGCAGCCCACACATTAAAAAATATCTGCCATTTCATAGGCAACAAAAAATTTGTATTTTTAGCCCATTCAAGGGGTGGGCTTGTGGCAAGAAGGGCCGTTCAACTGTTTAATCTAAAACCTGCGGCAATGATCTGTCTTTCAACGCCTCATTACGGAAGCCATTTTGCAGATATTGTTTTAAGACATAAGGGGCTGCTTAAGGTCTTTATCCCTGCCATTAGAGAATTTTTAAATCCCATTGAGGAATTATCACCACGGTCAAAGTTTATGGAGATGATAAACGACCAAGAAGCCTTAAAAAAGGAAGAACACATAGCCCATTTTGATATATTCGGTAATTCTGTGACATATGTAAAGATGGGTTTTTTAGACATTGCAGGCTCTATGGAAAAGATATTTCGTAATAGGACAATCGATGAATGGAAAAACGGCCACGGCGATGGCTTTGTATCCATAAAGTCTACCGTCTCACCTCTAACACCAGAAGAAAACACATTTTCCCTGCCCGTTAACCATCTAAATATTTTAATTGACAATAAAGCATGGGATATTGTAAAGAGTATCCTCACAACCCTATGGGAAAAATAAAAAAGGAGTAAACATGCTGTCAAAAAGAGCACAAGCCTTAAAACCATCGCCCACCCTTGCCATAAACGCCAAAGAAAAGGCATTAAAGGCAAAGGGGCTCGATATCGCAGGATTTGGAGCAGGAGAGCCTGATTTTGACACGCCAGATTATATAAAACAGGCAGCCATTGACGCCATAAACAAAAACTTTACAAGATACACACCTGCAAGTGGCATAGATGAATTAAAAGATGCAGTGATTGAAAAGTTTAAAAGGGATAATAACCTTACATACAAAAGGGAAGAGGTCATTATATCATGTGGTGGCAAGCATGCCCTGTTTAATCTGTTTCAAGCCCTGTTCCAGGAAGGGGATGAGGTGCTTGTGCCTGTTCCATACTGGGTGTCCTATCCACCTATGATAGAGCTTACAGGTGCAAAACCTGTGCCTGTAGAAACAGAGGAAAAAGAGGATTACCAGATTACACCGGCACTTTTAAAAAGATATATCAACAAAAACACAAAGGCCATAATACTCAATTATCCCTCAAATCCTGTGGGTTCTGTGTATTACAAGGAAAATCTCGAGGCAATAGGAAAAATCGCTGTAGAAAATCATCTCTACATCATATCCGACGAAATCTACGAGAAACTCACTTACGATGAGTATACACACGTAAGTATTGCCTCAATGGATAATGCCTTCAAAGAAAGGACCATCATATGTCATGGGGTTTCAAAGACGTATGCCATGACAGGCTGGCGCATAGGCTTTGCAGCAGGCCCTGCACATATCATAAAGGCTATGGCAAACATCCAGAGCCAGAGCACATCAAACCCCACATCCGTATCCCAGATGGCAGCTATTGCTGCCCTTACAGGTCCCCAGGATTTCATATCTGTCATGGTGGGTGAGTTCAAAAAAAGAAGGGATTATCTTGTGGGGGAGCTACTGGGTATAGAAGGTATTACGTGCTATAATCCAAGAGGGGCGTTTTACGTATTTCCCAATTTTAACGCAATCATCGGGAAAAGATATAAGGATAGGGTGATAGACTCTTCAACCACCTGGACAGAGGTGCTCCTTGAAGACTTCCATACAGCCGTTGTGCCAGGCATTGAGTTCGGAAAGGAAGGATACATCAGGTTATCCTTTGCCACATCCATGGATGTCATAAAAAAAGGTGTGGAGAGAATAAAAAAGGCAGTTAGCGAACTAACATAGAAAATCAGGTTTTATAAAAACAGTAAGGTTCTTCATCAAGAACATCCCCTGTGGTCTCGTATGCCCTTGCCCGGCAACCACCGCATATGTTTATATACCTGCATCTACCGCATTTTCCCTTATACTGTGTAACATCTCTTAATGTATTAAACACCTTAGAATGTAACCATACTTCCCTTACACCCTGTGTTCTCACATCCCCTGAGGCCACTTCAAGATAACCACAGGGCTGGGCAATACCCCTGTGGGATATAAACATAAAGGACTTACCTGCAAGACAGCCACCACTTTTTGGCTCATCCCCTTTTTCTTTCACGATCCTGTAATAATGGGGTGCGCAGGTGACCTTTATCTCGAGCTCGTTTTTCGATTCTAATTCATAAAGCCTTTCAAGGGTTGTCTCATACGATTTTGCATCGAGCTCCCTGCCCTTAAAGCTCTCTGCCCTTCCAACAGGCACAAGCATAAACACATGCCAGGCACAGGCACCTAATTTCTTCGTAAGGTCATATATCTTATCTAATTCATGAATGTTTTCAAGGGTTATGGTGGTGTTTATCTGAAAGGGTAATCCTATCTCTTTTAATAACTCAACGGCGCTGAGGGCACTGTCAAAGGCGCCTTCAACGCCTCTAAATGTATCGTGACTGTGTTTATCCTTTCCGTCGAGGCTAATGCTTATGCGCTTTATGCCCGCCTTTTTGCACATAGTTGCCTTTTCCCTGTCAAGGAGTGTACCGTTTGTGGCCATGACAAATCTTAATCCCCTGGCGTTTCCATATGCTGCAATATCAAACACATCTTCCCTTAAAAGGGGTTCGCCTCCGGTAAGTATAATAGTGGGCGCTGAAAAGGAAGAGATGTCGTCTATTATGCTTTTGCATTCATACGTTGAGAGCTCACCAAAATGGGGACCTAAAGATGCCCTTGCCCTGCAATGGATGCAATTTAGATTGCAGTTCCTCGTTAGTTCCCATGCAATCATTCTTAAAGGGAATGTTCTTTTAACCATCTTGCCAGATCCTTTGCAAAATATGTGATAATGATATCAGCACCTGCCCTCTTTATGCTTGTTGTAAGTTCGATAACGGCCTTTTTATAATCAATAAATCCCTTCTCGGCAGTGTGTTTTATCATGGCATACTCACCGCTTACAGAGTATGCGGCAATGGGGATATTAAAGGTCTTTTTTGCAAGGGCAATCACATCGAGAAAAAACATGGCAGGTTTCACCATGACGATATCGGCACCCTCTTCAATATCGAGCCCTATCTCCCTTAAGGCCTCTTTCTGGTTAGGCACATCCATCTGATAGGCCTTTCTGTCTCCAAATTGAGGTGCCGATTCGGCCACATCCCTAAAGGGGCTGTAAAGGCACGATGCATATTTGGCAGCATAGCTCATGATGGGTATATTGTGATAACCGTTTATATCGAGCATCTGTCTTATAAATTTTATCCTGCCGTCCATCATGTCAGAGGGTGCCACCATGTCAGCCCCTGCCTTTATATGCGTTAAGGCCGCCTCTGCAAGGAGTTTCAAGGTCTCATCGTTATCCACATAGCCATCCCTTATAACACCGCAGTGGCCATGGCTTGTATATTCACACATGCACACATCTGTTATAACCAGTATGTCGTCACCGAATAGTTTTTTTATCCGCCTTGTGGCCTCCTGAATAATACCCTTTTCGTTATAGGCCTCAGAACCTGCTTCGTCCTTTTTTGCAGGTATCCCGAATAATAGTATTGCAGGAATTGAGAGATCAATTACACTTTCAATCTCTTTTAACAGACCTTCAATAGAAAATTGGAACACATCGGGCATAGAGGGGATAGCAACCTTTTTTTCGTGCATCTCTTTTACAAACATGGGGTATACGAGATGTCTGACAGAAAGCTCTGTCTCCTGAATCAATCCCCTTAATTTTTCGTTTTTTCTCAATCTCCTTGGCCTATATTCAGGGTATCCCATGGTATTCCCTCCTTTTTATCCTTATCAATTATTTCACCACTTTTCCAGCAAAATTCCAACCCTTTTGATTCCATTGACCTTGAAATTTAAAAAAAAGTATATATATTCCTCTTGTAATATAAATTTATACAGATTAAAGGGGTAAAACATGTTTGAACAGGGTGTTATAAGGCCACCGAGTGAGGCTTCAAGCCTGCTCGTTCGGGTAACAAGGAATTGTCCGTGGAACCAGTGTCTTTTCTGTCCTGCCTATAAAGGGACAAAATTCTCAAAAAGGACTGTGGAAGAAGTCAAAAAGGATATAGATGAAATGGCAGAGGTATACAAGGGATATAAAGTAAAAACCGCATTTCTCCAGGACGGTGATACCCTTATATTAAAGACAGACGATGTCCTTGAAATATTGAGGTATCTGAAAGAAAAGTTTCCCACCATAGAAAGGATTACATCATACGCAAGGGCGCCCACATTGAGAAGAAGGACAGTGGATGAGTTAAAAAAACTAAAAGAGGCTGGTCTAACCCGAATCCATGTGGGACTTGAAAGCGGTTCTCAAACGGTGCTTAAAATGGTAAAAAAGGGCATTACGCCAGAAGACATTGTAAAAGGGGGGCTCAACGTTAAAGAGGCAGGCATGGAGCTATCAGAATACATCATGCCCGGACTTGGAGGACGCACATTAAGCGAGGAACACGCAAAAGAGACGGCACGGCTACTAAATATAATCGAGCCTGACTTTATAAGGGTTAGAACCTTTGCCATGCATCCTATGTCACCCATGAACAAGATGGTAAAGGAAGGGACTTTTGTGCCCATGACAGACGAGGAGATCGTGGCAGAGATAAGGCTTCTTGTAGAAAACTTAAGGCCCATGCACAGTTATTTCTCCTGTGGCGATTTCAGCTTAAACCTTCTCATGCATGTAGATGGCTGGCTTGATGAAAAAAGGGATTATATGCTAAAAGAACTCGATGCATTTTTATCCCTGAGCAAGAGGCAGAAGCAGGCATATTCTTTGTTAAGGAGGTCTTCTTATTACCACTATCCAATAAGTGTTGTCCAGGACCCGGCTGTTATGGCAAGGATTGAGCCTGAGATAGAAAGGATAGAGAAGGCAGGAGATGGTGCCTTTGATAGATACATCTGGGAGCTTATGTCTTATCAGTTGCCACAGCCTCAGACGGATAACTGGAATTAAAAGGTGTTATGTAACAGCAATGTTTGCTTAAATTGCAGCTTTTTATAAAGTCTATCTTTTTGGATAGGCGGCCACCACTATAACAACGGTTTCTTCATTTTTTGTATTTTGAAGGCTATGGGGTTCACCGGCGGGTATCCATACGGCATCCCATTCTTTAACCTCTCTTTTTTCTTCCCCAACCTGCATGATGCCACCGCCTTTTACAATAAGATAAATCTCTTCCACCTCATCTACATGCTCTTCAATGGTATTGCCAGAAGGCAATATGGCATAGGCAAGAAACTCCATGCTTTTTAAAAAATGACTTGTCATTACCATCCTCGCCACCGCACCATAATGGGCAATGTATGTGGTGGCAAGCACCTCGGGGTCGTTAAAGTTTCTGACAATCATAATGCACCGTTTGTATTTATGTTTTTATGATCTGCCATTAAGTTACAGGATGGGCAGATAAGTATCTATCTCGTATTTTGATACGTGGGTTCTAAACCTATCCCATTCTATCTTTTTGTTTTCAATAAGTTTTTCAAATACATGGTCCCCTAATGTATCCCTTATGAGCTCGCTTTTTTTTGTATATTCTATGGCCTCAAAGAGGCTGCCCGGCAGAGAATCTATATTTAATGCCCTTCTCTTTTCCGGTGACATCTCGTATACATCCTCTTCTATAGGGTCAGGCAATGGATATCTGTTCTTTATCCCTTCGAGACCGGCCTCAGCATGGCTGCAAAGGCAAGATAGGGGTTACATGCAGGGTCAGGGCTCCTATATTCTGCCCTTGTTGCCTTTTCCTTGCCAGGTTTATATAAAGGCACACGAACAAGGGTGGATCTGTTTCTTCTTGCCCAGGAGATATAAACCGGTGCCTCGTAACCGGGAACAAGCCTTTTATAGGAGTTTACCCACTGGCTTGTAAGAAGGGTTATTTCTTTCGCATGTTTTAAAAGACCTGCTATATAACATTTTGCTATATCTGAGAGAAAATACTTATCATTGGGGTCATAAAATGCATTTTTATTACCCTTAAACAAAGATTGATGGACATGCATGCCACTTCCGTTTACACCAAACATGGGCTTTGGCATGAATGTGGCATAGACACCGTATTTTTTTGCCACTTCTTTTACAACTATCCTGTAGGTTATTGTATTATCAGCCATTTTAAGGGCCTCAGTATACCTCAAATCTATCTCGTGCTGGGATGGCGCTACCTCATGGTGGCTGTATTCCACCTTTATGCCCATCTCCTCCAGCATAAGCACTGTATCCCGCCTTAAATCTACTGCCTCGTCAAGGGTTGTGACATCAAAGTATCCTCCATTGTCGAGTATCTCAGTGTCTTTATCGGTTTTAAAATAAAAAAATTCAAGCTCTGGTCCCACATAAAAGGAAAAGCCCATCTCCTCTGCAATTTTCAAGTTTCTCTTCAATACATATCTCGGATCCCCCCTATAGGGTGTGCCATCAGGCTCGTATATATCACAGAACATCTTTGCCACAACGGCACTTTCCTTTGGCCTGAACGGAAGTATTGTAAAGGTAGAAGGGTCAGGTTTTGCAAGCATGTCACTTTCATCAATCCTTGCAAACCCCTGGATGGATGAACCGTCGAAACCCATACCCTCGTTTAAGGCGCCTTCTAATTCATCTACGGTTATACTGAAGCTCTTTGCAAAGCCCAGGATGTCTGTAAACCATAACTTTATAAACCTTACATCTTTTTCTTTTACAATCCTCAATACATCTTCTTTTGTCATTTAATCTCTCCTCTTAAAGGATAATATGTTACTAACGGGATACATAAAACTATAGTTATTCAAAGGATTTGTCAAGGTTTAAATAGTGTTCAGGTTTTTGTCTTCTGTCTACCCCTCAAGCGCTTCTCTTACCTTCACTGATAGCTCCTGCAATGAGAAGGGTTTCTGGATGTAGT
>CAZJOP010000047.1:0-13443 GCA_964547695.1 uncultured Syntrophorhabdaceae bacterium | reverse complement strand
CACATCCAGTTGGCGGAACACTTTATATCCTCAATACGGCCTATATAAGCCCACATGATATTTGTTACTGCCTCCCCTACAGACATCCTTGCCCCTGCCTTGGGGTCAACAAGCATCTTTATGGGCTGCTCTCCTATAGATGTGGCTGCCCCTGTTAATCCAAAGTGGGTCTGCGCTACAACAGCCATATCCGCTACGGTGAGCTGAAGGGGTCCACAGCACTGCTGCTGTGCAATAAGGCCTGTGACGCTCCTGTCCACTTTGTTTGTAAGAAACCTTTTAGAGCCCACGGCAAGGTCTTTTAAGACAAGGGATAACGCTCCTTCCAATGTGGTGCCATCAGGCAGATTCAATGGCTCAAGCCTTACATCTATCTTTTTATCTTTAAATGTCTTCTGGGGAATGTTTCCCAGCACCCTTTCAAGATTCAGATTAACAGGTGTAGAATCATCCTTTTCATCGTGGACTATAAATCTGCCATCTCCTGTCACAATGCCCAGTATTTCACAATTTACCTTTTCCCTGTGGCAAATCTCTTCAAATTCTGTAATCCTTTCAGGTTCAATTAAAAGACCGCACCTTTCCTGGTATTCGGCAATCCATATCTTTAAAACTGAAAGCGTGGGGTCTCCCAGTTTAATCCTTCTAAGTTCAATCTTTCCTCCTGCCTTTTCTACAAGTTCTTTCAATACATTGGCAGGTCCACCTGCACCCTGGTCGTGTATGCTTACAATGGGATTTTTATCGCCCATTTCAATACAGGCCCTGATTACCCTGTTCATCTTCTGTTCCATCTCTGCATCACCACGCTGGACTGCATTAAAATCCAGCTCTTCCTCGTTTTCTCCCTGGAGTTTACTCGATGCAGAGCCCCCTCCTACCCCAATACCGTATGCAGGGCCACCCACCTGGACTATAAGTAAACCTTTTTTTGCTTCACCCTTTTCTATATGCTGTGCATTGATCTGGCCTATACCACCGGTGAACATGACCTTTTTAACCCAGCCCCAGCGCTCACCGTTTGATAACCTCTGGTCAAAAGACCTGGTAAAACCTGCTATTATGGGCTCACCAAATTTGTTACCATAGTCGCTTGCACCATCACTTGCCTTGATCTCTACCTCAAGGTTTGTGGCAAGATTGGATGGATAAGGAAAATCCTTGGTTTCCCAGGGCAATTCATAATTAGGGATGAGCAGATTTCCTGTGCAGTAACCTGCGGTGCCTGCAACAACAAGACCACCACGGCCTGTTGCCTGGACATCCCTTATCCTGCCCCCCGTGCCTGTTTCAGCCCCTGGAAAAGGTGCAACACCTGTGGGAAAATTGTGGGTTTCAGCAGTAAAGATAATGTGATAATAGACCTTTTTTTTCTTAAAGGCAGATGGAAAACCCGGCCTTTCTGGTAAGATGGTGAAGCACTCAAAGCCTTTTATGGCACTCGAGTTATCTTTAAAGGCAATAACGCTATTGGCAGGATTTTTTGTAAGCGTTGACTTAACAAGCTCCATTAAGGTATGGGGCATCTCTTTGCCGTCGATGATCTGCTTGCCCTTAAAATATCCGTGTCTTGAGTGTTCGCTGTTGGCATTATCGAGGTCCCTTATCTCCACAATTGTAGGGTTTCTTCCTTCCTCCTTTACAAAGTAGTTATAATAAAACATTCTGTCCCATTCATCCATGGCAAGACCCGGCACCTCAAGCAAGGCATCAGGGCCTTTTTCCTTCAAAGGGATTTCGTAGACCTCCTCCTTTTCTGCCTCTACTTCAAAGGATTCAATGGGTGTGGGATAAACGCATTCTGTCATGCGGTCATGATTTTTTCTTATAAAATCTTCCCTGTCTGCCTTTTCATCTAAAAGGTATCTTCGCGACCTCTCAATACGCACCACTTTATCGAGGCCACAGGTCTTACATATGGAGACTATGTTTGTAGAAAATGCTGTGGCAAAATTCATGCGTGGCCCTAACTCTACAATTTTTGAATCTTTGTTAAAGGCAGAACTCAAAAAAACGCTTTCAATGATAAATCCATCTGCTAAAATATATTTCAATGTGGTAAGTTCATTATCTGTCAGAGGTGAGGTGACCTCTACATTATAACAAAACTCAAAAAACGGTGTTTTTTTAAGATAAAAGTGTAAAACCATATTGCTTCCTTTTTTATGTTTTTGTGGTTATAACTTATGAAACATTTTATCCTTTTTGTGCCAGTATTTTTGCTATCGTATGCTTTAATTCATTTGTATCTGCTGATTTTACCACGTATGCATCTGAAGCCCAGCTTGAAAAATCCTGTCTGAATTCACCGTAGGCAGAGCATAAAATCACAGGCTGATTTGCTTTTATTTTTTTTATCTCGTTTAAGGTCTCAATGCCGTCTATCCCGGGCATTTTTATATCGAGAACAACAAGATCATATGAATCTTTTTTCACTTTTTCAATGGCCTCATAACCGTTTGAAGCAAGGTCGATTATGTAGCCCTCATCTTCCAGTTCTTCCTTAAACAGGATTCTTATATTTTCCTCGTCGTCAACAATTAAAATCTTTTTGTCTTTCATAGACTAAACCTCACTATTGTTATTTTTACTATTATTATTTTTAATAACAGGGAGGTAAATCTTAAAAGTTACCCCTTTTCCTACATTATTTTCTATCTCTATCCTGCCTCCCATGTTTTTCACTATCTTATTGGATATGGCAAGCCCCAGGCCTGTACCCTTTTCTTTTGTGGTAAAAAAGGGATTGAATACATTCTCAATGATTGTGGGGTCAATGCCTCCACCTGTATCATTTATGGATATCATGATGTGTTGACCATTATCAAGGTCTGAAAACATCTTTGTTTCTATCGTGATTTCACCCACGCCGTTCATGGCTTCGTAAGAGTTTAATATCATGTTGATAAACACCTGCTTCATCTGTTGAATATCGCATAGAATAAGTGGAATTGATGGGTCAAGATCTTTTGTAATCTTTATCCTTTCCCAGGTTCCATCGGATGTAAAAAGGTATAAGATGTCCTCTATACAGGCATTTATATCGCATTTATCTAAAATTGGAGGCGGCTCTTTAACGTAGTTCAACACATCGTTTAAAATCGATTCGAGCCTTGCCACCTCACTCACTATTATATTGGCATATCTATTTTCTGTCTGATTTAAATTAACCTTTTTTGCAAGCCTTTTTGTAAAACCCCCTATGACTACGAGGGGATTTTTTATCTCGTGGGCAATATTTGCCATCATTTCTCCGAGGCTTTTAAATTTTTCCTGTTCAATGACCCTTTTTTGCGTATCGTTTAGTTCCTTTATCACATCTTTAAGCCTTGAGCTTAAAAGGATGTTTTCAAGTCCATTTGCTATGTAATTGGTTACGGTATTGGTTATATAAAGCATGTCTTCGTTCTCGTTGAAATTTTTATTAGTCCCGGAAAAACCGATGGTAAGCACACCTATTACCTTGTTCTTTGTCAGAATCGGGGCACTGAATAGTGAATAGGACTTTTTCACCTCCTTTTCACCGTTATTATCATATTGGTAGGTTACGATCTTTTTTTCTTGAATTGCCTGCTTTTCCCATTCTTCTACTGTTTCTTCCAGGGCATTACCGAATTGGCCGTAGGTATAACGCTGTTTTTCTGTTTTTGAAGCCGTTATATCAAGGTTTATGGTTACTAAAGTGGCGTTCAACGCCCTTCCTATTAAAGACACGGTATTTTTTAAGATAATCTGGGGCTCTAAATTCGTTGTTAAGATCTTGCCGAGCTCTGAAAGCGTAACAAGTTCGCTTATCCTTTTTTTTGAGCTTATCATGAGATCGTTTGCCTTTAAAAGACCGCTTATTTCCCTTGCTATTATGGATAGTATGATCTTATCATTGTCGGTTATTCTGTCCATAGATGCAGAGACAATAACGAGAACACCATAGAGAAAACTGTCGTCTGAAATAGGCACAAATGCAAATGATTTATAGTTATAGATAACGCTGTCAAGGTCGTTGAAAAAAATGCAGCCAAACCTCGGTGGAATATCATTATATGTAAAATACTGGGGTATCCTTTTTTGAGCCACCATACCCACAATACCTTCCCCGATGTGGGGTCTATATTTGTTAAGAAGGTTATATAGCCTTTTTGACTCATTTGAGTATTTACATGTAAGTTTTTTGTCCTTATCCAGTTTAAAAACAAGGACCTCTTCAAATCCCATTCTGTGGGAGATTATATTGAGTATTGCCTGTATCCTTGAATTCACCTCAAGGTTTGAATTTGAAATTTCTATGATTTCACCTAAAAACTGTATGGTTTTCATAGCATGGATCTGCGCTTTTCAATGGCCTTTCTATAAAGTTCAATGTATTCTTTTGCGGAGCGCTCCCATGAAAAATCTTCTTTCATGCATCTTACCATAAGTGATGCCCAGAGGTCTTTTTTGTTATATAAATCTATTGCCCTTTTTATGGCATCTATCATCGCCTCTTTTGTGTATTCATAAAATTTAAACCCTGTGCCTTTTTCAGGATATTGGGTATAGTCAGTGATGGAATCATCCAATCCACCAACGGCCCTCACTATGGGAACGGTTCCGTATTTCAAACTGTATAGCTGGTTAAGCCCGCATGGTTCGTATTTAGAAGGCATCAATAACATATCTGCACCTGCCTCTATAAGATGGGCAAGCCTGTTGTCATAAGCAATTTTTACAGCAAAGGATTTTGAGAACCTTTTTGATAATTCTGTGAGCATCTCATGGTATTTTCTATCCCCTGTGCCAAGGACAATATAGTTAACACCTAAACCCATTATCTCTTCAAAGGCATCGGCTATAAGGTCAAAACCTTTTTGGTCTGCAAGCCTTGAAATCGTTGCAACAAGAGGGGGTTTATCATCTTTACTTAAATTGAACTCTTGAAGGAGTGCCTTTTTACAAACCCCCTTGTTTTTCAAATCCCTGTAACTATATTGGGCAGGCAAAAAATTATCTGTTTCAGGATTCCATTCCTCATAATCTATGCCGTTTATTATGCCGTAGAGATCATTACTCCTATTTCTTAGAACGCCGTCTAACCCGTAGCCGAATTCAGGTGTTTGAATCTCATAACTGTATTTTTTACTAACCGTATTTATGATATCTGAAAATACGATCCCGCCTTTTAGGAAATTTATATTGCCAAAATACTCGAGATACTCAGGGGTAAAGTATTCCCATCCTAAATTTAAAAGATGCATATCGTAATGCCAGAAGATACCCTGATATCCGAGATTGTGTATGGTAAAGAGGGTTGATATATCCCTTAACTGCTGGTCATCCTTATAAATTGTCCTTAAAAAAACAGGTGCAAGGGCCGTTTCCCAATCATTGCAGTGTAAGACATCTGGTATAAATCCTGTAACCTTTATGGCCTCAAGTATACTTTTTGAGAAGAATATAAACCTGACGGCATTGTCTTGATAGTCTCCATCTGGTGTGCTGTATAGATAATCCCTGTTGTAGTATTCATCCTGCTCCACAAGATAGGCAATGACCCCATCGTATTCGCTCTCCACTATTTCTGCTTCCACAAAACCGAGGGAAATAGGACATCTTACTTTATAATTTTTGTATCTTAAGGGAAACTTATTTTCATCAATGCCTTTGTGCTTTGGCAATATAACCCGTGCCTCTATCCCGAGCCTTTTAAGTGCCTTTGGAAGGGCACCTGTCACATCCGCAAGCCCTCCTGTTTTTATAAAAGGATTTACCTCCGGAGAAGCTATGAGTATTTTCATTTAAACCTCCTAAATCTCTGTCTCCTTTAAATATATTGTTGCCTCTTCAGGTGGTGTAGGATTTATATAAAAACCTGTTCCCCATTCGAATCCTGCCATCTTTGTGAGTCTCGGGATGATCTCGATGTGCCAGTGATAGTGTAAAAGCCCAATATCACTTAAGGATGCAGTATGAAAAATATAGTTATAGGGAGGTGCGTTTAAAAGCTTTACATATTTTTTCATTATAACGGAGATGATTTCGGAAAGGTAAAAATAGCTATCAGATTGGCTGTGCGATGTAAAATTAGATTCATGTTTTTTCGGGAGTACCCATATTTCAAAAGGAAATCTCGATGCAAAAGGAGACAGGGCAACAAAGAGTTCGTTCTGGTAGACAACCCTCTTATTATCCTCTATTTCCTGGTTTATCATATCACAAAATATGCACCTATCTTTGAATTTATAATAATTTAATCCACCATTTATCTCTTCTAATACACGCCTCGGCACAATAGGCAAGGCAATGAGCTGGGAATGGGAGTGGTCAAGGGATGCCCCGGCCACAGAGCCGTGATTTTTAAAAATCATTATGTATTTGAACCGTTTATCCCTGTATAGATCTATCACCCTCTCGCGATACGCAATAAATATATTCTGAATGGTTTTCAAATCCATATCTGCAAGGGTTTCACCGTGATTTGGGGTTTCTATAATCACCTCATGGGCGCCTATACCGTTCATCTTATCAAAGATACCTATCCCTTCTTTTTCAAGATCCCCTTCAATCCTCAAGGCTGGAAATTTATTGGGCACTACCCTTGTATACCACCCAGGACCATTAGGAGGCGAATTAGGCTCCCTTATGGCAAAAACCTCAGGAGGTGTCATGTACTCATTGCCAGGGCATAAAGGACAAATGCTTGTCTTTGTGGAAGGCGCCTCTTCAATAAAAAAAACCGGTCGCTTGCCCCTTTCTGTAGAGATGATAACCCATCTATCTATTATCGGATCCTTTCTTAATTCAGGCATGTACATTCCCCTTTTTCAAGTTTCTTTGACTTCACATGATACTCATGGTAAGAATACAGTGAATGATACCTATAAAAGACAACATTAAAACCCATTCGTTTCCAATTATAACAACATGCATTATTGTTGTAAATATTTTAATTTTTCTGTGGCAGAGAATCGCTCTCACCCCCTCGGAATACGAATTTTTAATCAAGTACTACGGGATCATGCCATATGATTTTTTTATGGCCCTTACAAAAAAACATGAATTAATCCCTTACAATATATTGACAGTATTCACATCCATGTTTTTACACGGTGGTTTTTTTCACGTAGGCGGTAATATGCTTTATCTGTTCATTTTCGGTAAGTCCGTCGAGGATGCCATAGGCCATAAAAGATTTTTTATCTTTTATCTTTTATCCGGCATAACCGCTGCAGTTTTTCAACTTTTATATGAACCAGAATCAAAAATACCCATGATAGGGGCAAGCGGTGCGGTTTCGGGTATACTGGGTGCATACTTGATCCTTTTTCCATATGCAAGGATTGTAACCGTGCTGGTTATTATAATTTTTATAAAATTCGTTCAATTGCCTGCCATACTGCTTCTAACTCTATGGTTTTTTATGCAGATATTATATTCCCATACAGATGGTGTTGCGTGGTATGCCCATATAGGAGGTTTCATATTCGGTCTTATTGCAATAAAATTTTTCTATAGAAGAAAATTTATAAGAAATAGAAGGTCTGGTTTGTAAGAAAGATGTTTCACGTGAAACACTACAGGGCGCTACTTATAAACCCCTATATTTATGATTTTGCTGCATACAGCTTCTGGTCTACCCCCCTCGGTTTATTATATATGGGTAGTATTTTAAGAAAAAACGGTTTTGAAATATACCTTATAGACTGTCTTCAGGTAGTGGAAGGCAAAAGAAAGGAGGACGGCAGAGGGCCCTTTATAAAAGAAAAGGTTCATTTACCTCCTCAATTAAAAGGTATAAGAAAAAGGCTCAAAAGATACGGCATATCTAAAGAGGAGCTAATATCAAAGCTTACCAGTATACCTGAGCCTGATCTTATTCTCATCACATCTATAATGACTTACTGGTATATGGGCACAAAAGAGGTGCTCGAGATTGCACGAAATGTATATCCCGGCTCTAAAATCATAGTAGGCGGCATTTACCCTACTTTATGTTATGACCATGCGGTTTTGAATCTGAAAGAGGCAGACTTGATTGTAAGAAATAACGAATTTAATATCTTATACGATTTTATTGAAAACTCGTTTCCCATTAAACTTTCTTACAAATACGACGCAGACGATTTTTGCTGGCTTCCCTATCCATGTTTTGACCTATACGAAAGGCTTTATTTTATACCTCTACTTACTTCCTTTGGCTGTATCTATAAATGCGCATACTGTGCAACGCCTTTTATGTATCCCAGGATTATAAAAAGAAGCCCTGAAGATGTGATCCAGGAGGTTTATTTTTGGCTCGATAAAGGTATCACAAAGTTTGTGCTCTATGACGACAATTTTCTTTACATGAGAGAAAAATATGCAAAACCTATACTTAAGACCATAGGTAATATAAACAAAAGGATAGACATATATAATCCTAATGCATTAAACGGTGCGCTAATAGACGAGGAAACAGCAGAACTTTTAAAATTTGCAGGATTTAAAGATATAAGGCTGGGCCTCGAATCAATTAATCCAGAGGTACAAAAAAACACAGGCAATAAGATAGACAGGATAGCCTTTGAAAGGGCAGTTGGTCACCTAAAAAGGGCAGGTTTTTCAGGAAATTCAATAGGTGCATACATACTGGCCGGTCTACCGCTTCAAAACTGGAGGGATGTAAAAGATGCCATAGATTATCTCTCTGATCTGGGTATCAGGCCGCACATTGCAGAGTATACCCCAATACCTCATACACAGTTATTTGACAAATACAACATGTTAGCCCGATATCCCATAAAGGAAGACCCCATATTTCAGAATAATGCTTTATTTCCCTTTTCCTGGGAAGGCTTTAAAGAAGAAGACCTTATGTTTCTAAAGCTGTATTTGAGAGAAAAGCAAAAACACATTGATACTTCTTTTTAGTTAAGATTGCCTTGACATATAGTCTTTGTAGCCAAATCTTTTTATTACCTTAACCTCATTGTTTTTCTTGATGACTGCTATGTCAGGGAGATTTATGCCATTAAAGGTTGTATTTTTTACTATGGTGTATAATGCCATATCTTTAAAAACGAGTCTGTCTCCTGGCTTTAATAGCTTATTAAAAGAATAGTCGCCTATTATATCCCCTGCCAGACAGCTTGGACCTCCGATTCGATATTCATATCTTTTTTCTCCGGGCTTGCCGGAAGTCAAAATATGAGGCCTATAGGGCATAAGAAGGATATCCGGCATATGTGCCTCTGCTGAGGCATCTATAATGGCAATCTTTTTTTTATTTTCCACAATATCGAGCACTGTGGCTATTAAAACCCCTGCATTTAAAACACTTGCCTCACCAGGTTCAAGATATACCTGGATACCGTATTTGCTTTTAAAATCGTTTATTAAACTAATAAGAAGCTCAATATCGTAGTCGTCCCTTGTAATATGGTGACCCCCACCAAAATTTACCCACTTTAATGTTTTGAATTTTTTTATATAAGGGCCAAACCGTTCATTAAAGGCATTTAAAACCCGCTCAAGTGAATCGGCATTCTGTTCACAGAGGGCATGAAAATGTAAGCCATCTATCAAATGAGAAAACCTATTATAGTATTTTTCAAAGACTTCACAGACTACCCCGAGCCTCGAATAGGCTGCACAGGGATTATACATTTCAACCTTTATATCAGAATACCCAGGATTAACCCTGATGCCTATTTCTTTGCCCCTTTCTTTTACTGATTTACCGAATTTTTCCAGCTGATAAAAGGAATTAAATATCACCACATCCGAGTATTTAATGATATCCACCATATCTACATCTTTATATGCTGCGCCGAATGTATGAACTTCCTTTTTAAACTTTTCAAACCCAAGCCTTGCCTCATTTAAACCGCTTGCGCAAACGCCGTCTAAATATTTTCTCATTATGGGAAAAGTAGCAAATGTGGCATATGCCTTTAAGGCATGTAAGATTTTACATCCTGTTCTGTCTTTTACATATCTTAATACCTTCATGTTCTCTTCTATGAGCGTTTCATCTATTAAATAAACAGGGGTATCTATATTGCCTTCAGCGATTTCTAAAAATCTTTTGAGGTGGGCCTTAAAAATTTCTTGTTTTGAAATTTTAATAAGATCTGTCAGTTTTTTTAAGCCTTTTTTATCAAGTTTATCTAAAACTTCTTTTCTTTTTTTATCTGAAAGCCTAAAGTAGTGGTGCGCACTATACCCATTACCTATTGCCTTTATCGTCTTTCTCTTTATATGCATAAAAAATTTAAATTTTGTCTGGTAGCGGTGCGTGTTCCACTATGTGCCAGGGAAGGCCGTATTTATTCAGTGCCTCCATGAAAGGATCAGGGTCAAACTGCTCCATATGGAAAACACCTTCACCCCTCCACTTACCTGTGATAATCATCATAGCGCCAATCATGGCCGGGACCCCTGTGGTATATGCCACTGCCTGGGTGCCTGTTTCTATATATGCCTTTTCGTGGTCGCACACGTTATAGATATATCGAGTTAAAACCTTTCCATCTTTTATCCCTGTCATGACATTACCGATCACAGTCTTACCTTTATAATTTTTTCCCAGGGATGAGGGCTCGGGCAATAGTTTTTTCAAGAACTTAACAGGCACAACCTTTGTCCCTTCGTATTCTACTTCATCAATCCTTGTCATGCCTATATTATGCAATACCCTTAAGTGTGTCAGATAATTATCTGAAAAGGTCATCCAGAACCTTGCCCTTTTTATGCCCTTTAAATATTTTACAAGGGATTCGAGTTCTTCATGATATAGAAGAAAGCTTTCTCTTTCCCCAACCTCTGGATAATTGAATTTAAAATGGATGGATTTTTCGTCTATTATCGGTGGGGATTCGATCCATTTACCATTGTCCCAGTGCCTTACAACCTGTGTGACCTCCCTTATGTTTATTTCAGGGTTAAAGTTTGTGGCAAAGGGCTGCCCGTGATTTCCGGCATTGCAGTCAAGGATATCAAGATAGTGTATTTCGTCAAAGAGATGCTTTTGCCCATAGGCGGCAAAGACATTTGTTACACCAGGGTCAAAACCAGAACCCAGTAATGCCATTATCCCCTTTTCTTTAAACTTATCATGAAAGGCAAGTTGCTGGGCGTAATCAAAATGTGGGTTGTCCGGGCTTTCATAGTTTGCCGTATCAATATAATGGACGCCTGCAGCAACGCATGCCTCCATAATATGCAAATCCTGATACGGCAAAGCCAGGTGAAGCACAACAAAAGGCTTAAAGTCCTCGATGAGCCTTATAAGTTCCGGGACATTATCAGCATTTATTTGGGCTATTTTTATATCCCTTCCGTATCGCTTTTTTATGTCATTCTTTATGGCCTCACACTTTGAAATGGTTCTGCTCGCCACCATTATATCCTTAAAAACATGGGGCAATTGGGCACATTTATGGGCAGCTACTGTGGCAACGCCACCTGCCCCTATGATCAAGATTTTTCCGTTATCTTTTTCTCTTCCCATGATTCTCCTCCGTTAAAAAGGATTGGGGCTTAAAATCATTATCATCTCTCTAATTACCTTTGCCGCACAGATGGATGAGACAAATGTCGTATCGTAATCAGGGGAAAGCTCCACCACATCTATCCCGATGATGTTCATTTTAGATAACACCTTTAAATAAGACATTATATCTAAAAAAAACAACCCCCCAGGCTCAGGGGTTGTAACCCCGGGGACCAGGGATGGATCAAATACATCCATATCAAATGTTACATATACTGGTTCATTATCTCCAATCTTCCCCAAAAGCTCATCGGGATGTTCAATAATCCGTGCCAACTGAAATTCCTCTTTTGTGCCCGACCTAATACCAATCTGATAAATATCAATTAATACATCCAGGTCTCTAATCCTTTTTAAGACCGTAGCATGGGACAAGCCTTGACCTTCATACTCATCTCTTAAATCACAGTGGGCGTCAAAATGGATTAGATGGATGTGTTTATAGACATCTTTTAGCGCCTTAATTATGGGCAGGGTTATTAAATGCTCACCGCCAAATGCAATAAATCTTTTGTTTTGACTTATGATTTCTTTTATAGCCTTCTCAATTAACTCTAATGACAACAAAAGATTGCCTTTTGGTAAATCGAGGTTACCCCTGTCTATAAAATAAATTTCTTCCAGGTCTAATTTTAAATAAGGGCTATAAGTTTCAATAGTCCATGAAGCCCTTCTTATACTATCGGGGGCAAACCTTGTTCCACTCCGAAAAGAGGATGTTTCGTCAAGGGGGCATCCGAGAAGCTCGATCTTTGCATCTTGTAAATTATCTTTTGATCCTATAAATCTACTAAAAAGAACTGTTCTCATCTGCCCGACCTTAAAAAATAAATTCCTGATTTTTCTGGATTTAAATTAAAACCTTAAATACCTGTTATTATAGCAGGGTATTAAAAAATCAATCCCATAAAACTACACCGGCAAACACAGCCCCTATTTTTATAACTTTATGGGTTGCTGATTTGGCTACTATCTCTTTTATTGCCCTGTTTCTTAATTTTATGCCTTCTTCAACCATTCTTTTAACCTGGGTAACCACCTTATCCTCATCATCGTTAGCAGAATATTCCATAATAAGGCCTGCACTTTTTTCATCCTTTGGAATGCCTATTGCAACGGCCGCAGATATAATCTCTCCCGGGACATCACTTCTTAGTGATGCATAGGCCACAGGCACAAGTGCACCTTGAGGCATCGGAACAGGTGGAGGATTTATCTCAACACATCCAGGGGGAAGGATGCTGCTCATCTTCACGAGGTTTGTATCACCTACACCGGATGCAATAAGGGCACCGTCAAAGGCGTTAAGCAAAGAATACCCTTCTGAAGAACCGCTAACAAGAAAAAATTTAGTGGGTGTTTTGATTATCAATTTGCGCACCTCCCGAATTTTAATTTGTTACTGATGCTACCATCGTGTCTTTTCGATCTGGCATCTTTTATTACCATTACCCTGTCTAACTTCATATCAAAAATTAGGCGGAGACGATACCCATAACACATAAGCCTTGTTTTTCCGCCTGTTTACAATGTAATGTCTTTTTGTTGCCTTAAAATAAAAGCATTCGCCTTTTTTCAACTTATATGCCTTTCCACCAAAAAACAGTTCAATGCTTCCACCTAAAACAAAGCCAAACTCTTCTCCTTCATGGGGCTCTTCTTCCGGGGTTTTCTCACCTGCATTTAGTTCAAGTAAAGCAGGGTCCATCTGTCTGTTCTGGGCAGCCGGCACCAGTATCTGAAAGGCACTTACATTGTCCATTTCAAGATCAACCCTGTCCTTTAACTTAAAAACAATCTTTTCATCAAATGCCCCGTTAAAAAAGGTTGAGGGCTTTTCATCCAAAGCATCGAGTATGCCAATAAGACTCTCTACAGACAGAGATGTCAGGTTTCTCTCTATCTGGGATATAAAACCCTTTGTAAGTCCAGCCCTT
>CAZJOP010000046.1:0-13545 GCA_964547695.1 uncultured Syntrophorhabdaceae bacterium | reverse complement strand
AATTGAATAACAAAAAGGCACGGTTTGACGTGGTAGGTATAACAAAGGATCATATAAAGATCATAAAAAATGCTTTTTCCGTGGAGCATACATAACAGGTCATGCTGGAGAAAGAAATAAAAGATATATTGGAAAAGATAAGTCAGGGGGTTACCTCCCCTGAAGAGGCTTACAAAAGACTGATAAATCTACCCTTTGAGGACTTAATCCATACAAAAGTAGATCACCACAGGTCAATAAGAAAGGGTCTGCAAGAGGTTGTCTATGGAAAGGGAAAGACACTCAACGAGTTAATTGAGATTGCAGAGGCACAGACAAGGCAGCATCAGGATGTCCTTATCACACGCATCAATAAAAGAACAGGCAATGCCCTTTGTGAAAGATTCAGAAATGGGGTATTTAACGACAGGGCAGGTTGCTTCTATATAAAGGAAGACAATGCCATAATAGGAAAAGGGACAATACTTATTGTCTCTGCAGGCACAAGCGATATGAAAGTGGCAGAAGAGGCATATGTGACATCCATCTTTTTTGGCAATAAGACTGAAAGACTTTACGATGTAGGTGTTGCAGGGATTCACAGGCTTCTAAACAATATGGAAAAGATTAAAAGTGCAAGGGTAATAATAGCCATAGCAGGTATGGAGGGTGCGCTCCCATCTGTTATAGCAGGGCTCGTGGGCGTTCCTGTATTGGCGGTGCCCACAAGTGTGGGATACGGTGCAAGTTTAGGTGGCCTAAGCGCCTTATTCGCCATGCTCAATTCCTGCTCCACTGTATCGGTGTTCAATATAGATAACGGTTTTGGCGCTGCATATTTTGCTACCCTCATAAACAGGCTTTGATTATGAGAATCATGTATATAGACCCTGTTTTCGGCATAAGCGGTGACATGATGGTTGCCGCATTAATCCATGCCGGTTACCCCTTTGAGGTTTTTTTGAAAACAGTAAAAAACATACCCTTGCCCATACCGGAGATTGAGCCTGAGATACTCTCACAGGGTATAGTGGAAGGTGTCCATTTAAGGATAAAAGATGTGGACACCCATCTTACCATAGATGAGATGGCAAACATCATTGGCAAGATTGATGTAGATGAAAAAGTAAAAAACGATGCAAAAGGCATGCTTAACATTTTAATAGATGCTGAATCAAAGATACACAATATTTCAAGGGATGAGCTTCATTTTCATGAATTATCAAACATAGATACCCTCGTGGATCTAATCGGTGTTGCCCATGGGATAAACTATTTCAATATAGAAAAGGTCTACTGCGGTCCTGTGCCCTGCGGATATGGAACTATCAAAACATCCCACGGCACAATCCCCAATCCACCACCTGTCACCCTTGAGATTTTAAACCCATTCAAGATTGCCTTTTTCAACGAACCCCTTGAGCTTACAACCCCTACAGGTGCAGCGATTTTAAGATATTACGCACAAAAACACAATACCATACCTGCCATGAAGGTGGAAAGGATAGGATATGGGGTAGGCACATATAAATCTCAAAGACCTGATATCTTAAGGGTATTTATCGGTGAATCGCAAGAATTAGAAGAACAAGATGATGTCTTTATAATAGAGACGGATATAGACGACATGGAACTCGAATATCTATCCGCTGCCATGGATAGGATAAGGGAGGCCGGTGCACTGGAGTGTATATTTTTTCCTGTTTATATGAAAAAAGGCAGGCTCGGATTAAGGCTATCTATACTCGTGAAAGCAGATAAACTTGAAGTAGTTAAAGATAAGGTCTTTTCAGAGACAACGACCTTTGGGATAAGAATAAGAAGGGATGCAAGGGTAATACTAAAAAGGGAGATTAAAAGCATAGATACAGCCTTTGGTGCAGTGCATGTAAAATACGGTTATAACTCAAAGGGAGAGTGCGTAAAAACCCATATCGAGTTCGAAGATGTTAAAAAGATGGCAGATAAAACGGGTATTAGCTATTTAGCCCTTTACAATGAAATAAAAAGGTCGATAAAATAGCAGGGATAAAAATCTTATAAACCCCAAAAGATGCCAATTTTATATCGACCTGAAAGATTGACCTGAAAAAACCATTGAAATTTGAAATTGATGGAATCACTTATGAAAGTAAATAGTTTTTCGGATTATCTGAGATGCACTTTAAAATAAGGGCACTGTCTAACCCTGCATTGATTAAGGTTTTTGCCGATTGGGATATGGTCTTTGAGCCTCCAAGAAGTTTTCCTGCACCATTAACTACAGTTGATTTTAATCCTGTTTCATGAACGGCATCGGACACGATGATAATGTAATCGGGGTTCTTTATCTTAAAGATCATTTCCATCATTCTTATATCCAGGTGGTTCAAATCAGCTATTACTTCTATGTAAACATGGGAATTTAAAAGGCCGAATCCTGCTATGCCCGGCTCTCTATGGTGAATGGGTCGCATGGCATTGAATATGTGGGTAATACCCCGGGCACCGGCATTAAAACCTGCCTCTGCTTCATCAAATTTTGCGTCAGAGTGGCCCATGCTCACCGTGATGCCCAAATCAACCGCCTTTTTTATTAATTTCATTGCCCCATCCAGTTCAGGGGCAATGGTGATTATCTTAATCACATCCTCAAAGCCATAAATTAGGTCTCTTAAGTGCCTTTCTTTTGGTTCAAGAAATGCCTTCGCATCAAGGCTTCCGCACCTTACTGGATTGAGAAAAGGCCCTTCAAGGTGGATGCCCAAGATTTCTGCCTGATTTACAATGCCTTTATCTTTCTGGATTAGCATTGCCCTTTTTATGGCATCCATATCCCTTCTCATGTCCTCTAAGGGGCGCGAATAAACAGTAGGTAAAAAACCGGTGATGCCATCTTGCAGTAGCCTTTGTGCCATATTTAGTATTTCGTATGGGTCTGCATCTTTTGTGTGCAGGCCAGAAAAACCGTGGATGTGGATATCTATTGCTTCTAACAAGACTTCTAACCTATCCTTATCCTTGGATCTGCCACTGCATAGAGGATATCGGAGAGAAGATTTCCAAGTAAGGTTAAAAACGCACCTATCACAAGGATGCCCATAATGGTGGGGTAATCCCTTGCCATGACACTCATGTAGAAAAGCTGACCCATGCCAGGGATGGAAAAGATGCTCTCAAATATTACGCTTCCGCCTATAAGTCCGGGCACAGAAAGGCCTATTATGGTAATAACAGGCAGAAGGGCATTTCTCAATGCATGTTTCTTCAATACCATATCTTCAGGTAGACCCTTTGCATAGGCAGTGGTGATGTATTCCTGACGCAATACCTCAAGGAGGCTACTTTTCATGTATCTCGATATACCTGCAAGACCACCAAAGGCAGATATACAGACAGGTAAAATCAGATGACTTGCCACATCCATTATCTTTTCAAAAAAAGACAGCTCATTGAAATTAAAGGACTTCAATCCCAGGATAGGTAACCACTCTAAGTATACACCGAAAAACATCATTAACAGTAAGGCAAGCCAGAAGGTCGGTGCGGCATAACCTGCAAAGACAAAGGCAGTAAGCACCTTATCTATGGTGGTATCCTTGTGTTTAGCACAGTATATCCCGATAGGTATTCCTATAATAAATATGAGTAACATGGAGATGAGATTAATGGATACGGTGATGGGTATCCTCTCCTTTATTTTGTCTATAACAGGTCTTCTATCTGAAGCAAAGGAGATGCCGAAATCTAATTTTACTATTCTTTTAAGCCACATGTAATACTGGATATAAAGGGGTTTGTCAAGACCGTAGTATGCCCTTATCCTCTCTCTCACCTCTTTTGTCACCCTGGGGTTCATTTCTGCCTCGATGACACCAGGCTCACCGGGGGTAAGGTGTATTACCACAAAGGAAATGAGGGTGATGCCGAAAAGCATGGGTATCATAAGCATCAATCTTTTTAAGAGATAACGTAACATTACTCCCTATACCTCATCTGTTTTTCCGGCACATACCATCTTATAAAATTATACATAAGACCTGCCGGGCCAGGCTCTATACCTTTAAAACGCTTGTGTATTGCCACATTTGCGTATGGTACAAACAAAAAGGTATACGGTTGCTCCTCTGCAAGGATCTCCTGAATGCGAAAATAGCATCTCTTTCTTTCCTCAATGTTTAACGTATGTCTTGCCTTCACGAGAAGTTCGTCTACCTCTTTATTTTCAAAGGAGATAAAATTTAGCTCTTTTTTCCCCTGTTTAGAAGAGTGCCATATGTCAAATATGTCGGGGTCGTAAGGTATGCTCCAGCCGAGTATTACAGCCTCAAAATTACGTTTGTCTATGAACTCGTTTATAAAGCTTGCCCATTCAATGACCCTTATCTTAACCCTGATTCCTATCTCTGAGAGCCTTTTCTGTATCAATTCAGCACATTTTATCCTTACATCATTTCCCTGATTGACGAGTATGGTGAATTCAAAGGGGATGCCATCTTTATAAAGGATATTGGCCTCGCCCATCTTAAAACCTGCTTCGGATAAAAGCTCTTTTGCCTTCTGTCTGTCAAAGGGATATGTTTTTACATTTCCATTATAGGCCCACATGTCCGGTTTATATGGGCCAATTGCCTCAACACCCTGACCGAGCAAAATCCCGTCTATAATCTCCTTTTTGTTTATGCCATAGCTTATTGCCTGCCTTACCCTTTTATCTTTAAAGAACGGATGCTTCAGGTTGTAGCCAAGATATACGTAGCTGAAGGAAAGGTATCTGAATTTATTGAATTCCCTTTTAAAGGCTGGATAATCTGTCTGTCTTACTGCCTGAAGGGGTGTTAAGCCCATCATATCTATCCCGTATCTCTTTAGCTCTAAAAACATGGTGGCGCTATCCGGTATGATCCTCATGATATAGCGGTCTATGTAAGGCCTTCCTTCAAAATAATCCTTATTTGCAGTCAACACCACCCTTTCTCCTGGAATCCATTCGTAAAACTTATAGGGTCCTGTGCCAATGGGTTTTCTTGATAGAGGCGTATTTGTAATATCTTTTCCCTCCAAAAGATGCTTGGGCAGAATCGCAGTTGACCAGCTAATAAGACCCGGGGCAAAGGGCTTTCCGTATGTTACCTTAAAGGTATAGTCGTCTAATACACTTGCCTCTTTTACAAGAAGAAAATCACCGGCATATGCAGTGGGAGTCTTTGGGTCTGTGATGAGTTTGTATGTAAACATGACATCGTGGGCAGTAAAAGGCGCACCGTCATGCCACTTAACGCCCCTTCTTAGATGAAAGGTGATGGTAAGGTTGTCCTTTGAGATATCCCATGATGCTGCGAGGTCGCCTACAATCTTTAAATCTTTATCGTATTTTACAAGGCCATTATAGATAAACGATGCCACCTCATGGGAAGGACTGTCTGTGGCAAGTATGGGGATTAAGTTTGAGGGCTCTCCAATGGAGGCTGTTATGATCGTATCTCCATAGGCAGGTGTACCTGATTCATCGTAGAAGTGTGGATCCTTTGCCTTTGTGCAAGAAAGGCAAAAAAACAATAGAATGGATAGGGAAATTAAATGCTTTACAGTCATAATTTTTTGGGTTATTGTAGCAGAGGATCATCTTAATGTAAAGAAGGTTGCGTGTTTTATGCTGTGCCCTGTATTTTTACCCCATCTCGGTTGTGACAGAAGATGCATTTACTGTGACCAGACAGTAATAACAGGCACAAAGACATGGGATATAGAAAAGGTCATAAGAGCATCTCTTCCTAAAACCAGCCATAAATACGAGGTGGGGCTATTTGGCGGTAATATCTTCGGTATCTCTCCTTCTCTTCTTAAAAAGATATTCTCTATTTTTGACAGCTACAGAGAAAACATTTCTGGTTTCAGGATCTCTACAAAGCCTGTGCCCATAAAGGAAGAAATCATTGGCATATTAAAAGAAAACAATGTGAAAATCATAGAGCTTGGCATACCTGTATTTAATGACAGCATGCTTTTTAAACTGAACAGGGGCTATACTGTGGCAGATTTTTATAATGCCTATAGTTTGTTGAAAAAAGAAGGTTTTGATGTGGCAATACAGGTAATGGTAGGTCTACCTGATGAAACAAGGGAAGAGGTTGGAAACACCCTAAGGCATATAAAAGGTCTTAAGCCTTCATATATAAGGATTTACCCCCTTGTCATATTAAAGGACACACCCCTATATTATGCATTTGAAAAAGGGGAATTTATAACCTGTGATTTCAACGAAGTAGTTTTAAGGGCTCTTTATATATACCTCAATGCCTTGTCAAAAAACATACCTGTTGTAAAGATGGGTCTAACGGACAATGAAATCATAAAGGATAAGATTGCAGGCGGTTTCTATCATCCTGCCTTTGGAGATATGGTCAAATCAGAAGGTTTTTACCTTGCATTGACAGGACTGTTTTCAAAATACGCCATAAAGGGAAAGGTAAGAGTTAAGATAAACAAAAGGGATGAATCCCACATTATAGGCTTTAAGAGAAAAAACATGGAAAGATGGAAGGATATGGGCATATATGTGGAACGAGAGATAAAGGAATTAACTAAAGGCGCGTTTATCGTATCCTTTCAGGAAAAAGATTTAAACGGCGATATATTAGATGCCATACCAAATCTATCCGAGGCTGGATTTGAAAAAAAGGATGTTAATTTTGCTTGACTTAAGGCGTATGGAGCATATACTTAAAATTAGAGTTAATAAAGCAATTTAGATGAATTAATGAAAAATTTTTAAGGGGGTGTATTATGGCAACAAGGTCATGCAAAAGAACAAATAAGAAGGTAAAGGATAGAGGTGAGAAGCTTTTTGGTGATGCCCTCATGAACCTTGAAAATATAGCAAGGCAGAGGATAGAGACTGCTGCTGATCCTTTTTCGGTGGGTATTAAAATGGCCTCACAGTTGAGGGAGCTTGCAATGAAACTGGAAAGAGAGGTCGATGACCAGTCCATATCAGCAACAGAGGCAAGCCATGTATCAAACGGTATGCTCGGGGTGGGTGTTTAGTAAGAATTGCATGTTCCAACATTGAAAAAATTTATCTTCATAAGATTTGAGGGTGTTTAATTGTATGAAGAAAGGTTTTACAGGCGCATATCAAGACCGGAAGACCTTGTATGTTATGAAATCATCCACAGAGAAACAGACCTATTCTGTGGCACAAAGGTAGACCTTTCCCGATACATTAAAGAGAGGCTTATCTATTACAGACATCAACTGGACGAATATATAAAGCTTAGGCCGGCATTTAAAGAGAGTTTTGTCCCGATAGGGAATGATAAATATGCCCCCCCTATCGTAAAGAAGATGATAGAGGCATCAGCTGCTATAGGTGTGGGTCCCCTTGCCTGTGTTGCCGGTGCCATAGCTGAATTTATAGGTAACGACATAGTCTCCATGACAGATGAATTCATATTGGAAAACGGAGGAGACATATACTTAAAGACAAAAAGACAGAGAAAAATCCTTATATACGCAAAAGATTCACCCTTTAGCGAAAAGATAGCCATAAGCATCAATCCCTCAGAAAAGGCTTTAGGGGTCTGCACATCTTCGGGCACTGTGGGTCATTCCATAAGTTTTGGCAGGGCGGATGCAGTCTGTGTTGTAGGAGAATCATCCTTATTTTGTGATGGTGTTGCAACGTATATAGGAAATATTGTAAAACAAAAGGACGATATCTCATTTGCCATAGAAAAGGCAAAGACATTTAAGGAAATAAGAGGTATACTTATTATAATAAACGACCGTATTGGTGTTTGGGGTGATTTACAGTTGGTAACACCATGATAAAAACATAGAGCGAGGAGAAAATGAAAAAAAGGATACTCATAAGATTCAAGAAAAACATGATAGATAAGCCCATCGTGTATAGACTCGTAAAAGACCACAATTTAGTCTTTAACATATTAAGGGCAAATGTGTTGCCCAAGGCAGATTCTATAATGGTGATGGAGATAGAGGGAAAAAAAGAGGACTTCCAGAAAGGCATTGATTATCTCAAAGATGCAGGATGTGACATAGAACCCATAGAACAGGATATAAAAAGGGATGAATCAAAATGTGTCCATTGCGGTGTATGCACAAGCGTCTGCGCCCCTTCAGCGCTGTATATAGACCGTGAGACGATGAAGGTCAATTTTGATTATAAAAAATGCGTTGCCTGCGAATTATGTGTCAGGGTATGTCCTGTTAAGGCACTGAATGTGTATTTTGATTTTTAGTGAAACTTAGGTTTCTAAGTTTATAAAATTTATGGAGGTGGGTTATGTTTAAAAAGATACTTTGCCCTGTAGATTTTTCTGAATATACGGAAAGTATTGTGGCCTATGCAGTGGAGATTGCAAAAAGGTTCGATTCAGAGCTCCATCTATTACACGTTATCCCTAATTTAAGCTATTTCACCCCCTATGAATCCTTCATGACACCGGAAAACATCATTGCCCTTGAGAGAAATATCGAAAAAGAGATAGAAAAGGATTTTGATAAGATTGCAAAGAAGATCAATATCCCTTTCAAAAAGGTAATAAAGTCAGGTATTGCCTTTGTTGAGATAATAGACTATATAAAAGAAGAATCCATTTCCCTGGTGGTGATGGGCACTCACGGAAGAAGCGGCATTGAACACATACTGATTGGCAGTGTAGCGGAAAAGGTGGTCAGAAAATCACCGTGTCCAGTATTAACCATAAGGCCTGAAGGTAAAACCTTTACTATGCCGTAGTATAATACCTACGCACTGTTTAAACAATGATTAATAAGGTCAGTGTCTTGCAGTAAGGTATTCATAAAGGGATCTCACATTTTTCAGTGGCACCACTTCAATGTCGGAGACATTTTCCACGCCCTTAGGGCAAAATACCCTCTTGATACCGAGTCTCACACACTCCTTTATCCTCATATCCATATTTACAATCTTTCTAATCTCTCCTGTGAGGCCTATTTCACCGAAAACCGCGGTATCCCTTCCTAAATCTAAACTTAGATAATCTGACATAATGGAAATTGCCACAGGTAAATCAACCCCGGGCTCTGCCACCTTTATACCACCTGTTATGTTTATGTAGATATCCCTGTCGTAAAGGGGTCTCCCCATAGCCTTCTCCACAACGGCTATTATAATAAATAGCCTGTTTAAATCATAACCGATGGAAAGCCTTCTCGGCATGGAAAAATTTGTCTTAGGGGTGACCGCCTGCACCTCAAGCAAAAGGGGTCTTGTGCCTGTGATAAAAGGAAACAGGGTGCTTCCCTTGCCTATATTTTCCCTCTCTGAAACAAAAAAATCAGAAGGATTTTCAACGCTTATAAGCCCCTCTTTCTTCATCTGGAATATACCCACCTCATCTATGGGACCGAATCTGTTTTTTGTAACCCTTAATATCCTGTATGGAAGCATCTTATCCCCTTCAAAATACAATACCGTATCTACCATATGCTCAAGTATCTTGGGCCCTGCAATCATACCTTCTTTGGTTACATGGCCTATGAATATATGGGTCGTCTCCTTTGACTTCATCTCCATAACAAGCCGGGACGATACATCCTTTATCTGGCTTATGGTGCCCGGTAGCATGGAAAGTTTTGTATTGTATATGGACTGGATAGAATCAATTATGACAAGGTCATATAATTTTCCGTTTATGGCAGAGATGATATCATCAAGATAATTTGTAGTAAGTATGGGAAATCTTCCTTTTAGATTAAGCCTTTTTTTTCTTCCTGTTAGCTGTTTCGCCGATTCCTCACCGGATACGTAAAGACATGAAAAACCCATCTCTGTCATCCTTGAGGCAATCTCAAAACAAAGGGTGGTCTTTCCTATACCGGGATCTCCACCTAAAAGAATGGATGATCCCTTTGTCATGCCCCCACCCAAGACCCTGTCGAGCTCTTCTATGCCTAAAACGATCCTCTCTTCAGTTAAATCCTCATCTTCCACCAAAAGGGGCTCTGAGTATGCCCTGGGTCTTTCTTTTTCCTGCTCCACTTCTTTTATGGTATCCCATGAAGAACATCTGGGGCACCTGCCCAGCCATTTATACGTTTCGTATCCACAGTTTTCACAGACAAAGAGTGTTTTTTTGCTCATGTATCTATCCCTAAGTGAAATTTTAAAAGAGAAAGCTGGTATCTCATCATCTTTATAAGCCATGGCCTCGATCGGGGAAGCTCATGGGGTGATATCTCAAGGGTAATCATTTCATCGTAGCCCAATCTTCTCACTGTATTTAAAAATTTCGCAACAGGCATATTACCACTTCCGAGAAAGAGGTGGCTGTCAGTGTCATTGTAGTCGCTTATGTGTATGTTTCTTAACCTGCCTGTTTTAAAAAAGCTCAAAAAACCCACTACAGGGTCTATACCGAATGTGCCCAGATGGGTGGTATCAAAGGTAAAATCGAGGTTTCTTTTAATGCCGTAGTCTATGAGGTCGTTGTAATCGTTCAATACATAAGGGGTGAGCATGAGCCTTTTTCCAACGCGGGGCATATTCTCTATGGTTAATCTAATACCTTCTGAGCCCAGGGCCTTTTGAAAATCCTCCACTTTTTTAAACCATCTGAAGAAAATGAGTTCTGCAGAAAACCATGACGGGGGATGGAAGTTTATTATACCTGCCTTAAGTGCCTGGGCAATCTTTACGGTCTGCACTATTGCATTTGTTTTACTCCCCCATGCATCGATCTTGAGAAAGGGCGCATGGATTGAAAAAACCGGGAGTATCTCGCAGCATTCTTTTACGATGTCAAGGTAATCAGGTCTGTTTACCTGTCTATCAATCAAGAGATCGCAACCATCAAAATTAGCTTCTTTAGCTAAAATAAAGATTTCTTTAAGGGGAAGATAATACAAACATCCTGTTGAAAAGAGCACCTTCATATGATGATGATACGCTCATCCGTATCTGTTAAAACCCTGTATTTCCCATTTGCAATATGGACTGTATTTTCTATACCGCATGCCCCCTGTTTTGGAAATACCATCTTTGGTTCTATGGCTATCACGGCACCTTCGTTTATCTTATAATCATGATTTTCTGCAATAAAAGGAAACTCTGAAAGCTCAATGCCAATTCCATGGGCCAGAAACCTTACCTTGTGAGGTCTGTAACCGAGATAATAATCGCCGAACCCGAGCTTGTCTGCCAGTCTTTTTGAATATTCAAAGAGCTCCCTGCTCGTTAAACCCTCTATTACCTTATCGAGCACCCTGTAGTGGATCTCCCGGCACGCCTCATAGGCATCAAAAAAGAGTTTTGGCATGGAACCTATGGCAAACATCCTTGTCTGGTCTGCCTGATAACCGTGATAGCATATGCCAAAATCCACCAAGATCGGTTCATTTCTTTTAATCTTTTTCATGCTTGCCCCTACTGGAAATGCCGGAGACAGCCCCAGGCCTCCCATAGGAGAATCAGACTGGCTCACAATGCTACCGGTCCTTCCACTTAAAATGTGCCACGTATATGCCTCGTAGTTTAATGACCTTACCCTCAAAAGACCTTCATGACCCAATGCCTTTGCATAGGCCTCGAGGATACCTCCCAGTTCTATTTCCCTCATGCCCTCATGAATGACCTCTAACACATACTCGTAAACCATCTTTTGAATGGCCGAGGCCCTTTCTATCAAGGTGAGTTCAAAGGGAGATTTTGTTTTCCGTAGCTCTCTTGTAAGAGGGGACGAGTTAATAAGGTTTGCATTACCTATAACATCTCTAAATCTTATTACATCGTTATAGGGGATTACATCTAATTGCAACCCTACATTCTTCATAGGCTTGATGTGGCCTATAATATCCTTTATTGAACGGATGGATACAATATTTTTAAGTGCAGATTCCCTCTTTGCCCGTGAAACCTCCCTTTTTACAAAGAGAATGGGTTCATCCTCAAGCGGCACAAAGAGAATGGCGTCCTGCATTGTCCCTGAGAGGTAATAATAGTCTATCTTATAATGGAAAAAGGCACCGTCCATGGATGCCTTTTCCATAAGCGTTTTTAACCTTTCGATCCTTGCGTATATCTCTTCTTTTGGTGCGTAAAGCATGTTTATGCCATTATTTATCCTTCCACACTGGTTTTCTCTTTTCCATAAAGGCGCTTATCCCTTCTATTGCATCCTCTGTGGACATACATCCTTTAAGATAGATAATCTCAGAGGCCTTGAGTGCCTGCAAGAAATCAAGGTCTAATCCAGCCTTAATTGCCCTTTTTGTCCATATGGCAACAGGTCTACTCTTATTCAGATAGTCGGCAAGGTATTTTTCTACCTCTTCTTTAAAATTTTCAACAGGAAGCACTGCTGTCACAAGACCTATTGCCTGGGCCTCTTTTGCACTTATAATCTTGCCTGTTAGAAGTAGTTCATAGGTCTTCTGCAAACCAATAATCTTCGGAAACCATGCAGCGGCAACAGGCGGATATACACCTACTGCAATCTCAGGCTGGCCTATACGGGCCTTCTCTGATGCCACAACGATATCACAAAAAGACATGAGCTCGCATCCACCGCCCAAAGACCTTCCGTTTACAACTGCTACTGTTGTAATATCCATCTCTGCAAGGTTACGGAACATCCTGTGGAATACCTCTATCATCTCATCCACCTTGTCTTCTGTATGGTCTGCCACATCTACACCGTCACAGAATGCCTTATCACCTGCGTGGTCAAATATGAGCATCTGGATTGAACTATCCTTTTTTACATCCCCTAATGCGTCGTTTATCTCCTTCATCATGGAAATGGTAAGCCAGTTTGAAGGCGGTGCATTTAAGGTAATCTTTGCCACCTTGCCCTTTTTTTCAAAAACTATTAAATTGTAACCCATTTTAAACCTCCTATAATAAAAAAAGGGGGGATTTCTCCCCCCGGTGAAAACCCAGAAAATTACTTTGTCTGCGGTTTGCCAAGGACTTCTTCGAAGAATTTGTCGTCCATGAGCACGCCTTTTGCAACACCCTGACGGTATTTGATGAAGTCGATGGTATCCACGCCTGTGATCTTCTTTGTATTGAATGCACCGAAACCGAGGAATGCCTCGATACCCATATTTGCTGCAAGCCAGTGTCTGTGGTCGTTCTTCATGGTATCCCAGAAGAATTTCTTTTTCTGTCTTATACCGTCTATGGATTTCATGAGACAGCCTGGGAAAAGGTTTGCATACGTCCACATGATTCTATCGATCTCTGCATCTATTAATGAGAAATCCACTTCACCCTTTTTCTGTTTTTCCTGCACCCATGCACGGGCCTGTTTGAATTCATCCCCTGTCTTGTATTCGCCGTATACTATTTCTCCGTCTTTTACAAATGTGTCTGTAATGACCTGGGGATTTCTTACCCAGTTGCCCTTGTCGTCTTTAAGAACCGGGAATGCCTTTGTTATTAAACCCTTCCACCACATCTTGTATGCACTCCACATCTCGCAGCTGATGCAGCTCCACATTGCATCTTCAATGCTTAGATATGATGGGAGAAAGTCAGATGCGCCACCTACTGGTGCTGAACCATGACGGGGGCCTGCCTGACCGAAGATTGCAAGG
>CAZJOP010000045.1:0-13612 GCA_964547695.1 uncultured Syntrophorhabdaceae bacterium | reverse complement strand
AGCGCTTGCTTCGGGAGCAAGAGGCCGCTGGTTCAAATCCAGTCATCCCGATTTGGACTATCTTTCATAAATATTTCCATCAAATAATTCATCCTGGTCGTATCCAATTCCATCAGGTCTTTTTAGATACATGCACATATATGTCCTTTAACATATTTGGATTTTTTGTTTTTCCTGTATTGACAAGGCCAAAGGTGGGCATTATATTAACTCTAAACCTAATAACAGGAGGATGGTAAAATGGCAAAAAAGGTAATAGGTATAGACCTTGGAACAACAAATTCCGTTGTAGCAATAATGGAAGGCGGTGAGCCTAAGGTAATTATAAACGAAGAAGGAAGCAGGCTAACCCCCAGTGTGGTAGCCTTTACAAAAGACGGCGAGATACTCGTTGGTCAAACGGCAAAGAGACAGGCAATCACGAACCCGGAAAATACCATATTTTCCATAAAGAGATTTATGGGAAGGAGATACAGTGAGGTCCAGGAAGAGATAAAGACAGTGCCATACAAGGTTGTGAGCGATTCTGAAGGAAACGTGAGGGTTGAGGTAAGGGGTAAGCAGTATACCCCACAGGAGATATCTGCATTTATTCTCCAGAAACTAAAAAAATCTGCAGAAACATATCTCGGTCAGGCAATAGAAGATGCCGTTATAACTGTGCCCGCGTATTTTAACGATTCTCAGAGACAGGCCACAAAGGATGCAGGCAGGATTGCAGGGTTAAATGTGTTACGTATCATAAACGAACCCACTGCGTCTGCCCTTGCTTATGGTCTTGATAAGAAAAAGGACGAGACCATTGCTGTTTATGACTTTGGTGGCGGAACATTCGATATCTCCATACTCGAGGTCGGTGACAATGTGGTTGAGGTGAAATCCACAAACGGAGACACCCATCTCGGTGGTGACGACATAGACCAGAGAATAATTGACTGGATCATCTCAGAATTTAAAAGAGACCAGGGAATAGATTTATCAAAGGACAGGATGGCACTTCAGAGGTTAAAAGAGGCAGCTGAGAGGGCAAAGATTGAACTTTCCACCACCGTTGAGACAGAGATAAACCTGCCTTTTATAACCGCTGACAGCTCAGGTCCAAAACATCTCAACATGAGGTTGAGAAGGGCAGAACTTGAAAAACTTGCCGATGACATTATTCAGAGGACCATTGAGCCCTGCAGAAGGGCACTGGAGGATGCAAAACTGACTCCGGCAAAGATCGATGAGGTTGTTCTTGTGGGTGGTTCTACAAGGATTCCTAAGGTTCAGGAGGTCGTGAAGAATTTCTTTGGAAAAGAACCCCATAGAGGGGTGAACCCCGATGAGGTAGTGGCACTTGGTGCAGCGGTTCAGGGTGGTGTGCTTGCCGGTGAGGTAAAGGATGTGCTGTTACTGGACGTAACACCCCTTTCACTGGGCATTGAAACGCTGGGTGGTGTTATGACGAGGATTATTGAGCGCAATACCACCATACCTACAAAGAAAAGCCAGATTTTTACCACAGCAGAGGACAACCAGACAAGCGTTGAGATCCACGTGTTACAGGGTGAAAGGGAACTGGCAAGAGACAACAGAACCTTAGGCAGGTTCCATCTGATGGGAATACCACCGGCACCGAGAGGTATCCCGCAGATTGAGGTGACCTTTGATATAGATGCAAATGGCATACTCCATGTTTCAGCAAAGGATCTCGCCACAGGGAAAGAGCAGAACATAAGGATTACGGCATCAACGGGTTTAAGCGAGGAAGAGATAAAGCGTATGATAAGGGATGCTGAAATGCACGCTGAAGAGGATAGAAAGAGGAAGCAGGAAATTGATATGAAGAACCAGCTCGACAATCTCATATATAACGCAGAAAAGACGATCCGTGAAAATAAGGATAAACTCACAGGCGACGAAACAAAAGGCCTGGAAGATGCCATAAATACTGCAAAGGATGCCCTAAAGAGTGGTGATATTGACAGGATAAAAAGGTCAATCGATGAGATAACGCAGGCATCACATAAGGTAGCGGAGATACTATACAAAAAGACCTCTGGTCAGGCATACACCGGTGAAGGCCAGCAGTATCAGCAAGGTGGAGCCCGTAAGGGAGATGACGATGTGGTAGATGCTGAATTTGAGGATGTGAAAAAATAGGGGGCATAGATGGTAATAGGCTATAGAAACGACAGAACCATAAAAGACAAACTCTATATACCTGCTGAATTGCCCATATTGCCTCTGAGAGGGACTGTTGCCTATCCTGATCTTGTCATGCCTCTCATTGTAGGAAGGGAAAAATCCATCAGGCTTGTGGATGAGGCAATGGCAAAAGACAAGATCATAGGTATCATTACCCAGAAAAATCCCGACATAGAGGACCCGGACATAGATGATCTTTATACCATAGGCACTGTAGCCACGATTATGAAGATGGTGAAGATGGTGGATGGAAGCCAGAGGATCGTGGTGCAGGGCATTTGCAGGTTCAAACTCGTGGAGTTTACAGAGAGGGAATACACGTTAAGGGCAAGGATATTACCCATATTCGAGGAATATCAGAAGGATATAGAGATAGATGCCATGTATCTCAACCTAAAAAATCTCTATAAAAAGGCAGTTGAGATGGCACCTTATCTATCCTCGGAACTTGCCCAGATTTCCTCCAAGATAGAAAATCCCGGTAATCTGGCAGACCTCATTGCATCAACAATAAATATAAGTGTGGGCGAGAAGCAAGAGATTCTCGAAACCATAGACTTAAAGGAAAGGCTGAAAAAGATTACCATCCTGCTAAACAGAGAGGTTGAGACCCTTGAGTTGAGCAGTAGAATCCAGACCCATGTAAAAGAGGGTATTGACAAGACCCAAAGGGAATACTACTTAAGAGAACAGTTAAAGGCAATCCAGAAGGAACTCGGTGAGACAGACGATAGATTCACAGAGATAGAGGAGCTGAAGAAAAAGATTGCCGAGGCAAAGATGCCGCCTGATGTTCAAAAGGTAGCGGAAAAGGAACTGGACAGGTTATCGAAGATGAGCAGCATGTCAGCGGAGTATACGGTTTCAAGGACATACTTAGATTGGCTCATAGAATTGCCATGGTCAAAGCAAACTGAAGACAACCTCAACATAGAAGAGGCAAATGCCATTCTCAACGAAGACCACTATGACCTGGAAAAGGTGAAAAAGAGAATCCTTGAATATCTTGCTGTTAGAAAACTAAAATCCGACATGAAAGGTCCTATCCTCTGTTTCGTGGGCCCTCCTGGGGTGGGTAAGACATCCCTTGGAAAATCTATTGCCCGGGCACTGGGCAGAAAGTTTGTCCGCATCTCTTTAGGCGGCATAAGGGACGAGGCAGAGATAAGGGGTCACAGAAGAACATATGTTGGGGCATTGCCAGGAAGGATTATCCAGGGCATAAAAAAGGCAGGCTCCAATAACCCTGTGTTTATGCTCGATGAGGTGGATAAGATCGGCATGGACTTTAGAGGGGATCCATCCAGTGCCCTTCTTGAAGTATTAGACCCTGAACAGAATTATTCCTTCAGCGACCACTACCTTGAGGTGCCTTTTGACCTCTCAAAGGTGATGTTTATTGCCACGGCAAATATGCTTGATCCCATACCACCTGCCTTAAAGGACAGGATGGAGGTCCTTGAACTGCCCGGCTATACAGAAGAAGAAAAGCTCATGATTGCCAGGCAGTTTCTCATACCCAAACAAATGTCAGAGCATGGCTTGAAAGAAGAACATATAGAATTTGATGACGAAAGCCTAAGGATCATCATAAGGTCATACACGAGGGAATCAGGGGTAAGAAACTTGGAGAGGGAGATTGCCACTGTATGCAGGGCTGTGGCAAAGGATGTGGCTGAAGGTAAGACAGAAAAAAGAATCATCACTGCAGACAGTGTCCACAGCTTTCTGGGTCCCATTAAATACTTCTCAGAGGTGGCAGAGAGGACAAAATATGCCGGTGTTGCTACAGGTCTTGCCTGGACACCTACCGGTGGTGACATACTATTTATAGAGTCCACAAAGATGAGGGGCAAGGGAAATCTAACCCTAACCGGTCAATTAGGGGATGTGATGAAGGAATCTGCCCAGGCAGCGTTGAGCTATATCAGGAGTAAGGCCTCAGAATTTAACATCTCAGAGGACTTTTTTGAAAAAAACGATATACATATTCATGTGCCTCAGGGTGCAATCCCAAAAGATGGTCCGTCTGCAGGGATAACCATGCTCGTCTCCCTTGTGTCTCTATTAACGGATAGGCTTGTCAGAAACGATGTGGCCATGACAGGGGAGATAACATTAAGGGGTCTTGTGTTGCCTGTTGGTGGTATAAAACAGAAGGTCCTTGCAGCAAAAAGGGCAGGGATTTACAATGTTATACTGCCAAAACTAAACGAGAAAGACCTTGAAGAGGTGCCTGAAAGCATTAAAAAGGACATGAATTTCAAGTTCATTGAGAGGATGGATGAGGCAATAGCAGAATGCCTCACATAAGTCCTTTAAGACGAATTCCGGGAGCGCAGTACCCTCTTATCTCCTACCCTGATGGTGAGTTTGATCTCATCGAGGTATTCGAGGATGGGGATCATATATTTCCTCGAGACATTAAAGAGGGATTTGAAGTCAGAAGGCGTCATCTCCCTCTTTTCTTTTAAAAAACCCTCTATCTTCTCTTTTAATTCATCCATAATAGTTTTATGAAAATAAAGGTCTGATTTAACCTTTACTGCCTTTTTCTTATGGACGAGGCTCTCCAAGATATCCTTTGTCTGTTTTTCGTCCCTTTTAATCTCTATGGAAAGTTCTTTTAATCCCGGAGGGGTGATGCCGTATTTCAACAGAATCTTTAACATCTCCGATTCAATGGAATCGAGCTGGTCTTTAGAGTCCTTTTTATCAATGCCTATGACCTTGTCCTGTTCTATTTTTATGATCCTGTCTTTTATGAACTCATCGAGGCCAGTCTGGAATATTATCTGTTCCACCTTTGGTAGCCTTGTTCTCAACTCTTCCTTTGAGATGCCAACCTTTAAAGGGTTCTTTTCATGGAAATCTGCTACATACTTCTTAAGCATCTCTTTATATTCCCTAAACCTCTCCATATCCACAACGTACTTTCCAATCTCTTTTATCCTTTGCTCTTTTTTCAGTATATTTAGAATAGATTCGGTGAAATCCATATCCCTGCCTAAAATTGTGGAGAGCATGTTCTTTTCCAGGCCTCCGTATCCACCTTTTTTAATGTGATAAAGGGCCTTCTCATGGGGTTGACCATCTGTTAATGTTTTATAAATGGACAAAAGCTCAGAAGACATCCTTTTGTGCTTAACCGGTGCAATATCGAGGATGATCCCTCCACCAATGGTTTGAATGCGAAATGACCCCCTTATGATAAATCTATCACCAGGCAATGCCACTACAGGCTCTCTGAATACAAGCTGGGCATATGCCTCGTCTCCAGGTTCTATTAAGTCTCTATCGAGTAAAATTAGACGGGCCTCTTCCAGCATGGTAGCCAGATGGAACCTGAATATAGAGTCTGTTTTTATGGCCTTAAAAGGTAATTTAAGGTATCTGAAAGAGACATCAACCCTCTTTGTAGGAAAAAGGGTATCAGGCCTTCCTATGATGGTACCCCTTTCTATCTCGGATCTATCTATGCCCTGGAGGTTCAAGGCAACCCTCTGTCCTGCAGAGGCCTCTTTTGCATCCTCGTGATAGGCCTGGATGTTTCTTACCCTTGCCCTTTTCCCTGATGGATATATCTCTATCTCCTCACCTACCTCTATATGACCTGAAACGCATGTCCCTGTTATGATGGTGCCTAAACCTTTTAGTGTAAATACCCTGTCAACGGGTAGCCTGAAGACCCCTTTTTTTGATTTTTCTTTACTGGATTGGGCCACATCCATAATCGTTTTCTTTAAGATATCCAGATTCTCTCCTGTGTGGGATGAAACAGGTATTACTGGCGCATCTTTAAAAGGGGTTAATCTTAGAAAATCCCTTATATCTTCCCTTACAAGCTCGAGCATCTCCTCGTCAACAAGGTCCTTTTTGGTGATTGCCACGATTGCCTTTTCAAGACCGAGCATGGTGCAGATATCAGTGTGTTCCCTTGTCTGGGGCATAACCCCTTCGTCTGCGGCAATAACGAGCAGAACCACATCTATACCCCATGAGCCAGCAACCATATGCCGTACAAATTTTTCGTGACCCGGGACATCAACGATTCCTATGATTAATTCATCGTTTATCTTATAGTGGGCAAAACCGAGCTCTGTTGTTATACCCCTTTCCTTTTCCTCCTTGAGTCTGTCACAGTCTATACCTGTTAATGCCTTGATAAGGCTTGTCTTTCCGTGGTCAATGTGGCCTGCTGTGCCTATTACGATTCTTTTCATAGAAAAAACTATACAATATTTTAAAATACACCTCAACCCTATCTTGTTGACGGATGGGTGAAATCGTGTTAAACATTTCAAAATAAAAAGGAGGTCGGTATATGTCCGATGATGATATAAGAAAAAAGACACAGGAGACGGCAAAAAGGCTTTTCGGAAAGGGGATAAAAATGGATCCTCCCTATCTTCTGTGGAAGGAATTCGATAGAGAACTGGCAAATGACCTCTCCATGTTTATTACAGGCAATCTCTATTCGAGGACGGTGCTTACACTTCCTGAAAGACAGATGGTGGCATGTGCCATGCTTGCCGCCCTTGGGGCACTGGAAGAATTGAAACTACATGTGAATGCTGCCTTAAATGTAGGTTGCGACCCTAAAAAACTGGCAGAGGTGTTTTTTCAGCTGGCCACATATGCCGGTATGCCCCGTGTAAACAAGGCCCTTGAGGTATTCAGGGATGTGTTAAAAGAAAGGGGAGAATGGGAAAGGTTTAAAGAGGGCCTCTGATATCTTATTTTTTGAATAGAAAATTATATATTGCACGGATTGCCTTATTGGTGGTCTTTGATTTTATAGGCGACCAATCTCCCTTTATGCCTTTTATAAAAGAGGTGCCGTCATCTCTTACGATGGCGGAGACGCCTATTTCTTTGCCTTTACTGTTGTAATCAATGGCAGGAATTACCCTGAATTTTTCTTCTTCGGCATTGAATTCTATCAGACATAAGGTGTTTTTTAGATCTTTATATCCCTCGTTGAACAACCCTTTTGTTTTAAGATATTCCACATAACTTTTTATTATCCCTTTATTTTTATAAAAAAAGGTCACCCATATCATTGCCTTGTTTGATAGGGGTTGATAACAAAACTGGGATTTAAAAAAGCCGTCGTCGTATTCTTCGCTATCGGTGATGTTTTCTATATCGCAGTAACAGACTATATCTTCGTCTTCATGGATCAGTTTCCAGTTCCACATATGGTTTACCCCTTATTTATTTTTATTATCTTTTGAAGCTTTTATCAAGGACTTTGACATCTTATCATTAACGAAGCAGTTCTCGACGCACCTCATTTTTTATGGTCTTTGGCCTTGGCTCACCGTTTTCCCACATACCTTCATATAATATCTTTCCCTTTGGATCATAGATTGTACCTTTTCCGTTGGGTTTTCCTTTTTTCCATTCTCCTGTATATTTGTTTCCGTATGAAAAAAACATTATACCCTTTCCGTCATAGGAGCCATCTTTAAACTCACCCACATACCTGTCGCCGTTTGCATAGGTAAGCTCGCCTTTTCCATTATATGAGCCGTATGCCCATTCCCCTGCATATCTATCACCGTTTGCATATGTCATTGTGCCTTTTCCATGGGGTTTTCCATCTCTCCAGTTTCCTTTGTAGACATCACCGTTTGTAAAGAAAAACTCACCTTTTCCGTGTCTTACCCCTTCTTTCCATTCACCGTTATACCTATCGCCATTGTGGTATATCATGAGCCCCTTTCCTTGGAACAAACCGTTTTTCCAGTATCCTGTATAATAATCGTTGTTTTCGAACAGCATGGCCCCTCTTCCATTTATACAGTCGCCGTTTATACACTCCCCTGACAACATTAAGGGAAAGAAAAGGATTAATGTACAGAAACCAATTATTTTTAACAAAAGACCACCGTTTTTTAAGTAACTTTCTTGCCTGTCCCTATATATTAATATATAATTCAAAATAAAAATACAAAATCACGGTGGAGATATGAAAAAGATTTTAATAATCGGTGCCAAAGGACTGCTCGGGCCTGAACTTGTGAGGGTGTTTAAACAGGATTCAACCTATGATGTAATCGGCTGGGATACAGAGGATATAGACATAGGTGATAAGGACTCTGTTGATGGAAAGATAATGGATCTTAAACCTGACATCATTATAAATGCAGCAGCATACAATGCAGTGGATAAGGCAGAAGAGCCAGAGGGGTATGAGCTGGCAAAAAGGATTAATGGTCTGGCCCCGGGCTATCTTGCGAGTGCTGCCCGCGAAATAGGGGCCATTGTGGTTCATTACAGCACAGATTATGTCTTTGATGGAAATAACCCGGAGGGATACCATGAATTAAGTGTGCCAAACCCTATTTCAAAATACGGGGCATCAAAATATTTAGGTGAGATAGAACTGCAAAGGCATGGGGAGAAATACTATCTTATAAGGCTACAGAAGATGTTTGGAAAACCATCTAATAACCCCAATGCAAAGAAGAGTTTTTTCGAAACCATGCTGAATCTTGCAAAGACACAGGATGTAATCAAGGTTGTGGACGATGAGTTCTCCAATTTTACATATGCCCCTGACCTTGCAGGCCGGACAAAGTTTTTGCTGGAAAATCAATTGCCTTTCGGCATATACCACATCACAAATGAAGGGGCGCCGGTTACATGGTATGGTGCGGCAAAGATTCTATTTGAGCTTGCCTGCATCACACATGTAAGGTTGATACCTGTTTCCCCTGAAGAGTTTCCAAGGCCTGCAAAAAGGCCAAAATACAGTATTCTCATAAATACAAAACTGGAGCCATTACGAAGCTGGCCCAATGCACTAAAAGAGTTTTTAGGACATTAACATTGGTTTTTCAATGCAATCTCTAAATAATATTCAAGGGTCTTTCTTAAGGCCGTATCGAGGTCAACCTTTGGTTCCCAGCCCAAAAGCCTCTTTGCCTTTTTGATGGATGGCACCCTCCTGTCTATATCCTGGTAGCCCTCTCCATAGAATTCCTTTGAGAATACCTCTATGATCTCTGAATCCCTTTTTATATGTTTTGCGAAAGGATGCTCTGTGAATATCTTCTTCAGTTTATGGGCGAGTTCTTTTATGGTGGCCTCGTTTTTTGGATTACCTATGTTGAATATCTCTCCGTTGCAGTTGTTATTTTTGTCTTCTATGATTTTGATAAGACAGTCTATACCGTCATCAATATAGGTGAAACACCTTTTCTGATTACCACCGTCCACGAGCCTTATGGGCTCTCCTAAAAGCAAACTGCTTATAAACTGCGTTACAACCCGTGAACTACCCTCTTTTTCCGGGTCTGTGGTGAGTTCATCGAGTTTTGGGCCAATCCAGTTAAATGGCCTAAAGAGTGTAAACTTAAGCCCATGTTGAAAACCATACGCCCAGATCACCCTGTCAAGGAGCTGTTTTGAGGCACTGTAGATCCACCTCTGTTTTCTAATGGGTCCCAAAACAAGGGGGCTTTCATCCTCGTCGAACTCAGCGTCGGTGCACATCCCGTAAACCTCTGAAGTGGAAGGAAATAAAAGCCTTTTATTGTATTTTACGCAGAGCCTCACGATCTTTAAGTTTTCTTCAAAATCGAGTTCAAAGACCTTAAGGGGCTCCCTTACGTATGTGGCAGGGGTAGCTATGGCTACAAGGGGCATTACGATATCACATTTTTTTACATGGTATTCTATCCATTCTTTGTTAATGCTTATGTCACCCTCTACAAAATGAAACCTTTCATTGCCAAGGCAGCCTGTAATCTTATCTGCCCTTATGTCCATTCCGTATATCTCCCAGTCCGTATCTTTAAGTATCCTTGCGGCAAGGCTGTTTCCTATAAAACCGTTCACACCGAGTATAAGTATCTTCAAATCAATTCCTCCCGAGAATCTTATTTTCTACATTGTGCGTGACTGCAAAAGTTTCACCGTCCATCTCTTTTTCTCCCTCGAGCTGAACGGTTATTAACCTTAACATATTTTTCCCTGTAGATACAACAAAAGGTTCTTTTGAAATAATAGCACCCGGGGTAGCGTTACATACACCTTCAACAGGTTTTGCCCACCAGATGAAAAGTTTTTTGCCCTCAAAATAGGTGAATGCCCCAGGATAGGGATGGGTGACAGCCCTAATGAGGTTATAGATGGATGTGGCATCTGCCTCCCAGTCTATGATTCCGTCATCGGCTTTTCTCCCCCCATAATACGATGATTCTCCTGTCTGGGGGATGCCTTTAATACGTCCTTTTTCAATTAAGGGTAGTACCTCCTTCAACAATTCTTTCGAGGCTTTAGCAAGCTTTAAAAATAGGGTTTTGGCCGTATCTTCACATTCAATCTCCACCTCTTTCTGACCAATGATATCTCCGGCATCAGGCTTTTCCACCATATAATGCAATGTAACACCTGTTTTTTTCTCCCCTTTTATCAAAACCCAGTTTACAGGTGCCCTTCCTCTAAATTTTGGAAGCAGAGAGCCATGCATATTGAATGCCCCTATCTGTGGAATTTCTATTATTTCCATGGGTATCATGTATCTGTAATAGAAAGAGAATATAACATCCGGTGCCAGGGATTTTATAATCTGATACCAGTTGCCTTCTCTGAGATTTTTAGGGGTATATACAGGTATTAAGTGTTTTTCTGCAATCTCTATGGGTCTTCTAAACCATATCTCTTCATTGGGGTCATCTAAGTGTGTAAAAAGACAGGACACACAGGCACCATAATCTATCAATTCCTCAAGGCATACATAGCCTATTTCATGATAGGCAAATACAACACATCTCATAAAAGTTCCCTTTTTATTATATACCTGGGTCTTCTCCTTACCTCCTGATATATCCTTCCCACATATTCACCTATGATGCCCAGTGCTAAGATTTGAATGCCTATGAAGAAAAACAGTATGGCAAATAACGTAAACAGTCCCTCTGATTCAGGCCCCACTATGAGCCTTCTTATAAACAGGTACAGGGCAAAGAGAATGCCTACAAGTGAGATACCAACGCCTATTATGCCTATAAATTGAATGGGCAGGAGTGAAAAGTTTGTCATAAGGTCAAAATTAAGCTGAAGCAATTTTATGGGACTGTATTTTGTTCTGCCCTTTTTCCTCTCCTCATGAGAGACCTCTATCTCTACAATCTTTTTTGCAAATGTAGTGGCCAAGGCCGGTATAAAGCTCGATGATTCAGGACACATCTTCATATATTCCACTATGTCCTTTCTGTATGCCCTTAACATGCATCCATAATCTCTTAGTCTCACGCCTACAAGACGGGCAGTTATCTTATTCACTATATAAGATGGGATGGTTCTAAAGATTGAATCTTTTCTATCTTTTCTAAATGTCCCTACTACTTCGTAACCCTCTTCCATCTTATTTACAAGCTTTGGTATTTCTTCTGGGGGGTTTTGCAGATCAGCGTCTATTGTGATTACGATATCACCCTTTGCATATTCAAAACCACCGAATAGAGCCATATGCTGTCCATAATTTCTGTTGAACTCTATAACCTTTATGTTTTTATTTTCATTGTGGAACTTCTCAAGCAAAAAAGGTGTGCTGTCTGTGCTTCCGTCATTTATGTATATGATTTCGTAAGGCCTTTTTATTTCATCGAGCACCTTTACGAGCCTTGCATTTAGTTCTGGCAAAGATTCTTCTTCGTTTAACACAGGGACTAAAACAGAGATATAAGGCTTGTCTTCCATATAACCTCACCTGCCAATAAGATAAAGATCTATTTTTTCACATAAAATGTGTATGTATCCTTTTCATAACGGGCATTACCTGCAACCGTAAAGCCTGCATCTAATTCCTTTTTCATCCCATAAGGCACTGCATGATCCTCTACGATTAAAAGTATACCATTTTTATTGTCTTTTATCTCTTTTATATCTTTAAGATTTTTTATAGGCCTTCCTAAATAAAAGATCAGACCAGGTGAAGAAAAACCGAAGGAGTATACTTCTTTGTATTGTTCTATACCCTTTATTTTATCTGATATAAGCCTCGGTGATTTTAAAGACCTATCCATTAAAGGCATGTAAAAGGTGTTATAAAACACACCCATGACCGTAAGATACAAGAAACAGGCATAAAGCACACCTTTGTCTTTTTTTCTGTGTACGAGATAGCAAAATATAGCCCCCAAAATGGATAAAATTGCGATAAACACATAAAAAATCGGCAACTGTTTTTTTAATTCATTTAGTATCAAAGGCGGTATAAGATTGAAAGAAAAGATAGATGCAATAGGAATGACCGTGATAATGATGCCGAATATCCACATAAAAAAACGTGGCCATGAGTTAACAATGAAAGACCATCTGTCTTTTATATATATACCGCACAGTAGCGCGCAGGCAGGGTATAGAGAAAGAAGGTAAATGGCCCTTTTGCTCTTTGAAAATTCATAGAACAAAAAGGTTGTCGTAAACCAGATAAAAGGAAGCCATATCTTCTTTTTAAAGGCATGATAAAGGCTAAAGACCAGTAAAATACTCCAGGGCAAAAAATTAAAAAATAATTTGTGGAAATAGTAAAAAAAGAGACTCTTTATGGTCAAAGGCATTGGTGTATCTTGTGATATTCTGTCTTAGTATGAATTCTTGAAAGTATGCCTTTCCAGCCAATAAAAACCATATGGATGAAATAATACAGGCAAGGACACAGCCTCCGATAAAGGGCAATAAATACCTCTTTACTTTCTTCTGGGATATGAGATAGAAAAAGGTAACGAGTGCCGGGATTGCAAGGGCTGCAGGACCTTTTGTAAGAATGCCTAAAGATGCCGGTATAAAGGATAGAATAAATGTAAACCTTTTGTTGCCCTTTATAGCAAGCACATTAAAGAAGATGGTTAGTGCAATGAATAAGGCAAAGGTCATGTCCATAACAGATTCCCTTGCATTTGAGAGGAACTGGTAATTCGTTGCAAGGATTAATGCCGATAAAAGGCCTGAATATTTATCTACAAGCATACTGCCTAAAAAGTATGTAATAAATAAGAGTATGGTGGCAGAGATGGCTGCCGGCAGTCTTGACGAAAACTCATCCACCCTCCCTTTTATCTTTGAAACCATAATAATCAACCACGGATAAAGAGGTGGTTTTTCAAGATATGGTGCACCGTTTAGGTAAGGGTGAATGTAGTCCCCCCTTTCTATCATCTCTCTGGCCATGATTGCCTGTCTTGGCTCATCGGGATCCCACAGGGCAGTGCCGCCGAGATTATTAAAGAAAAGGATAAGGGATAATACAAGGATTGCAGCTATCTTCATGCCTTTTGGCCACCTTTTTAATAGTAAATTATACAAAAGGGCTGCCACGCAGCCCCTCTGTAGCCTTGCTTTTTTGTTTTTATATGTTATGCCTTTATTATCTCAAAAGACAGTTGACCGTCATCGTATTGAACTG
>CAZJOP010000044.1:4591-13672 GCA_964547695.1 uncultured Syntrophorhabdaceae bacterium | reverse complement strand
AGCGGTCTGCAAAACCGTTATTCTCCGGTTCAAATCCGGATGCCGCCTCCATTTTAATCACAAGACCTTCCTTCGTTTAAAAGCCTTATAAAAAATAGCCTTTTAACTCTTTGTTTTTTATGTTATTTTTACTGGATTAAAAGGGCCAAATGGGTGTAGGCATAGACATAGTGGATATTAAAAGGATAAAAAAGGTTATGGATAAATACGGCGAAAGGTTTCTCGACAGGGTCTTCTCATTTGAAGAAAGGCTTCTATTAAAAACACGAAAAAACATCCACGAAACCATTGCAGGTAGATTTGCCGCAAAAGAGGCATTCATTAAGGCAACAGGGATGAAACTGCCTTTAAAACACATAAAAGTGTTTCAAAACATGGGCAGACCTTATATTGATTTTAATGGAAAGATTTATAATGGCATAAGCATATCCCATGAGAGGGTCTTTGCTGTTGCAGTGGTTATAATAAATGAAGATGTATAAACACGGGTTAAAAAAATACAATTATTACGGAGGAAAACATGGTTGTGCTTTCTCCTGAAAGGATGGCAAGCTATGATAGATATGCCATTGATAAATGGGGCATACCATCTACGGTGCTCATGGAAAATGCAGGCCGCGGTGCATACAGGTTTATAAGAACACTCTATCTAACAGATAAGAGCCGTATTGTAATTGTCTGCGGAAGGGGAAATAACGGTGGTGATGGCTTTGTCATAGCAAGGTATGCATTAAGAGACGGGCATATGGTAAAGGTGTTTTTACTGGGCGAAAAGCAATCGCTCAAAGGTGATGCAGCCGTCAACATGAGGCTCTTTGAATCCATAGGTGGAAACATTATAGAACTTAAAGAATACACAGATAGCATAAAAACCGCATTAAGACATGGAGATATTGTAATCGATGCCATATTCGGCACAGGCCTTTCAAAACCTGTATCTGGCATTGAGAAGGCAGTGATAGAGGATATAAACGAATACGGAAAAAAGGTCATTGCAGTGGATATACCTTCTGGCATAGATGGAAAAACAGGCAAAATACTGGGTGCTGCTATACTGGCACATCATACCTTTACATTTGCATATCCAAAACTGGGTCATTTCATATATCCCGGTGCATACCATACGGGAAAACTAACGGTTATCGATATATCAATGCCTGATTTTATTGAAAACGAGCTGGGCATTGATGGCTATGTTGTAGACACAGACATGATAAGGTCTTTTTTAAAGCCCCGTTTGCCATGGGCACATAAAGGCACATTCGGTCATTTAGCGGTGATTGCCGGTTCACCGGGTAAAACCGGTGCAGCTTATATGGCATCCCAGGCAGCACTTAAAATAGGAGCCGGCCTTGTAACCCTGTTAATACCTGCAAGTTTGAACAGCATAATGGAGGTAAAGCTCACAGAGGTGATGACATACCCTGTAGAGGATGATGGAACAGGCTTTTTTGTCAACGTTTCCTTTAATCAGGTAAAAGAATTTATAAAAGACAAGGATGCGGTGGTTATGGGCCCTGGCATCTCACAACATCCTGAGACTTCTGAATTTGTAAGGAGGATTTATACCGAGATGGATAAACCCTTTATAATAGATGCAGACGGCATAAATGCCTTTTCCGGCCATCTGGATGTGATAAAGGACACAAAAAGAAATGCCGTGTTTACCCCCCATCCCGGTGAGCTTGCAAGGCTTATGGGATGCACACCAAAAGAAATAAACGAAAACAAAATAGAAAAAGGATGGGAGTTTGCGGAAAAGACAGGGATAAATCTCGTACTAAAGGGTGCAAATACCATGATATTTACCACAGACAATAACCTCTACATTAACCCCACAGGAAACCCGAGCCTTGCAAAAGGAGGTAGTGGCGATATCCTTACAGGTTTTATAGGGGGCCTTGTTTCTCAGGGCTATTCTTTGAAGGAGGCGTCAATCTTAGGTGTTTATCTCCACGGCTATATTGCAGATAAATGGATTGGGTCAAACTCTGACATGGGGTTAATTGCCTGTGACTTGCTTGATGGTATAGATGCTGCGTTGGTGGAAATAAGGGATGGAAAAGATAGAGTTTATATCGAAAAATCCCTCTGAGACACATCAAATAGGTGAAACACTTGGTAGGGTGGCAAAAAAGGGTGAAATATACCTACTGCACGGTGAATTGGGTGCTGGAAAAACCCAGCTTATAAAAGGTATGGCAAAAGGAATGGGTGTCTTAGACTGGGAGTATGTGGTTAGTCCTTCCTTTACTTTGATGAACATCTATGAAGGAAGGGATATGACCTTATGCCATGTGGATTTATACAGGATAGACGAAGAGAGAGCTATTGAGCTTGAAATCGAAGAGTTTTTGGAGACAGGGATAGTTGCAGTGGAATGGCCGAAAAATAAAATCTGGCGTGAAGATGCAATAAAGATTATAATACACGTAATGGATGAAGATACAAGAAAGATTGAGGTAATAAGGCCTTAAAAAGGGCATTTTAATACGGAGGTTAAGGATGCTAATCGTTCAAAAATACGGAGGCACATCAGTTGCCAACATCGAAAGGATAAGAAATGTGGCAGAAAGGGTGGTATCTTACAGAAAACAGGGCCATGATATGATCGTTGTGGTCTCTGCCATGGCAGGCGAAACAGATAAACTCTTAAATCTTGCCCACTCGATCAATAAGTTTCCTGACGAAAGGGAGGTGGATGTCCTCATCTCCACAGGGGAGCAGGTGACATCGGCACTGCTTGCCATTACCCTTAAGACCATGGGTTATGATGCCATTTCCCTTTTAGGTTTTCAGGTAAAGATAATAACAGATTCAAGCTATACAAAGGCAAGGATCTCAAGGATTGAAAGCGAAAAGATCTTTTCAGAATTAAAAAAGGGCAAGGTGGTTGTGGTGCCCGGTTTCCAGGGCATAGACGAAGAGGGTAATATAACTACCTTAGGCAGGGGTGGTTCTGATACCTCTGCTGTGGCACTGGCTGCTGCATTAAAGGCAGATATGTGCGAGATCTATACAGATGTAGACGGTGTATACACAACGGATCCCAATATCTGTGATAAGGCAAGGAAGATTAATAGAATCTCATACGAAGAGATGCTCGAGATGGCAAGTCTTGGTGCAAAGGTGCTCCAGATAAGGTCTGTTGAATTTGCCATGAGATACAATGTGCCCATACATGTAAAATCATCCTTCACCTATGGTGACGGAACAATAGTTTGCAAGGAGGGATCAGACATGGAACAGATGAAGATTACAGGGATAACATACAATAAGAACGAGGCAAAGATAACGATAGGCAGGGTGCCTGATAAGCCAGGGGTAGCAGCAGAGGTATTTTCCTCTTTATCGGATGAAAACATCGTTGTGGACATCATCGTTCAGAATGTAAGCAAAGACAACTACACAGATATAACATTCACTGTGTCAAAGGCGGATGCAAAAAAGGCTTACAAAATAACAGAAGAGGTGGCAAAAAAGATTGGTGCCGAAAAGGTGGTCTTGGATGAGAATATTGCAAAGGTATCCATAGTGGGACTGGGTATGAGGTCTCATTCCGGGGTTGCCTCTAAAATGTTTTCAATCCTTGCAAAGGAAGGGATAAATATAGAGGCCATTACCACCTCTGAAATAAAGATTTCATGCGTAATTGAGGCAAAATACGGAGAGCTTGCTGTGCGTGCCCTTCATACAGGCTTTGGCCTGGATGCCGAAGATACTAAGGAGGAGAAGTGAGATTAGAATTTTACGATACTACCTTACGAGACGGTGCCCAGTCTGAAGACATTTCCTTCTCATTAAATGATAAATTAAGGATAACAGAAAAACTCGACGAATTCGGCATGGACTATATAGAGGGTGGCTGGCCTGGATCAAACCCAAAAGACCTCTTATACTTTAAAGAGGTTAAAAAACTCAATCTTAAACATTCAAAGATTGTGGCATTTTCAAGCACCATAAAGGCCAACACAAAACCAGAAGATGATGAGACATTAAGGGCAGTCTTCGATGCCGATACAGAGTTCGTAACTATTGTAGGTAAGAGCTGGGATTTACATGTAAAAGATGCCCTAAAGGTTAGACTGGACACAAATTTAAAGATGATAGAAAAGACCATAGCATATCTTAAAAGGCACGGAAAGACTGTCTTTTTCGATGCAGAGCACTTTTTTGACGGTTTCAAAAACAATAAACCCTATGCCATGGATATATTAAAGGTGGCCTATGATGCAGGGGCAGATTTAATTGTGCTTTGCGATACAAACGGTGGCAGTATGCCTTACGAGGTTTACGATATAGTTTTAGAGGTAAAGGGTCAGATACATGCAGGGTTAGGCATTCACACCCATAACGATACAGAAAATGCCGTGGCCAACACACTTATGGCCGTTAAGGCAGGCTGCATCCATATCCAGGGCACCATAAATGGTTACGGTGAGAGATGCGGAAATGCAAACTTATGTTCTATCATACCGAATCTGATACTGAAGATGGGTTATGAAGGCATACCACGGGAAAAGCTCGTTCATTTAAAGGAGCTAAGCCTGTATGTAGATGAGCTGGCAAATCTCATCCCGGACAAACACAGACCTTATGTGGGAGATAGTGCCTTTGCCCATAAAGGTGGCATACATGTAAGTGCCATAAGGAGAAATCCCGAGACATATGAACACATCGAACCCCATCTTGTGGGGAACAAACAGAGGGTACTCGTGTCAGACCTCTCTGGCGAAAGCAGTATTCTTTACAAGGCACAGGAGTTTAACATTGACATAGAAAAAGATAGAAAGGCGTCAAAGGAGATTGTGAAAAAGATAAAAGAGCTCGAGATGCTGGGTTATCAGTTCGAAGGTGCCGAAGGCTCTCTTGAACTCTTAATCAAAAAGACACTGGGCTTACATAAAAAATACTTTGATTTAATAGGTTTCAGGGTAATTGTTGAGAAAAAGGAAAAGAATCAGCCTGTTTCAGAGGCAACCATAATGGTAAAGGTAGGGGACAGGATAGAGCATACAGCAGCCCTGGGCACAGGACCTGTTAATGCCCTTGACAATGCCTTAAGAAAGGCACTTTATAAATTCTATCCCTCTCTTAAAGGTATGGACCTTGTGGACTATAAGGTGAGGGTGCTATCCACAAAGGATGGGACAAAGGCAGTTACAAGGGTGCTCATCGAAAGTAGCGACGGAGAAAAAAACTGGGGGACAGTGGGTGTATCGGAAAACATAATTGAGGCAAGCTGGCAGGCATTGGTGGATGGTATTGACTATAAACTCTTGATAGAAGAGGAAAAGGCTGATAAACATTCTAAGGAGGAGAAAAAAGTTGAATAGACTCTTTAATATAAGGAGTGCCACAAAGGAATTAAATATACTGCGCTGCCTTGAAGGATACAAAAGACCCTTTGAGGTGGTAGGCACATACAGGCTAATCGATGATGGTATAAGACCGGAGGCAACTGTTATAATAAAGACAGAGGACAGCGAAACTCATGAGGCAGCAACAGGCGTGGGTCCTGTTGATGCCCTTGCAAATGTGTTAAAAAAATCCCTGTCCTCTATATTTCCCCTTATTCAAGGGATAAAACTTGTGGATTTTTCTGCAAGGGTCAACGATGCAAGAACAGGGACATCTTCCACCGTAGAGGTCTCCATTATATTCACAGACGGTAAAGACATCTGGAGCGTTAACGAAACATCGGAAAATATAAATATGGCTTCTTTTTTGGCATTGATAGACGGATTCGAATATGCCATATCGGTGTTAAATCAAAAATAGAATATGTATTATGGGCTTTACAGGGTTTATATCTTTAGCTCGAGGTTTATCATCTCACCCTTTTTAAAGCCCATCTTTTCAAAAAATTGAAGCAAATCAAGGTCTCGCCAGTTAACAAACACATAAACCGTATCCACCCCAACCTTTTTGAACATGGAAATCATTTCATTGAAGAGAAGCCTTGCAATGCCCCTTCTCTGATATGCTTTTTTAACCCCTATTGTATCAATCCATGCTACGTTTTCTGGTATGCCATACTCCCAGCCACTGGCACTTCCTAAAATAAACCCTATAATCTCACCGTCTATCTCGGCAGCAAGGGAAGGCACACCAGATGTCTCAATGATTTCAAGTCTTGTGGCCCAGTATTCTCTTCTTTTTTTACCGAGGAGGGAATAATCAATCTCTGTTACTGCATCGAGGTCCCTTAAGGTTAATATCCTTAACTTGACCGCATCCTCCATAAAAACCTCCACTAAAAAAGGTGTATAATAAGAACTATATCTATTACACACCATGAATATTTAAAAAAGCTTTTCCGCCTCAGACAGGATGTCTTAAAATTGCCCTGCAAGGGATACTTAAAAGAATTATAGCAGGGTTCTGGGCATTGTCAAGGTATTGAAAAAGCAAGGATTTAAAATTGCAGCGTGTTTTTTTAAAATATGCGAGATGCCAACAGGTGTTTTGACATTTTAGTTAGGTAAATATCGATGCATACCTTAGATAACCCTTTAAAATAAGAGGCATTTTAAAAAACTGTAAAAAAATCCTTTTGGATGCTTAAGTTTTTTTGTTTTTCAACGATAAAATAGTTGATGAAATTGTATACTATTTTTGTAAAAGATCGTCATGAAGGATATTGAATTTGATAAATCAGTCCAACAGAGGCTTTTTGATAAAGCATTTGAATTAAAGATAGCACCTTCTCTGAGGTGTCTTATCGACAGGATAATATTTCTTATAACAGACCCTAACTCCTCCATAAATGACATTTATAAAATCTTAAATCAAGACCCGGGTCTTTCTGCCAAGATATTGAGTATTGCCAATTCTGCTTATTACAATAGAGGTTATCCGTTATACGACCTCCATCAGGCATTGATAAATATTGGCTTAGAAGAGGCAAAGAACATCTTACTATGTTTAATGCTGATGGACGGTTTAAAAGACAAATTAAGATTCAAAGACCTTTTTATGTTCTGGAAGCATTCTTTATTTGTTGCAACCTCTGCAAGGATTTTAGCTGAAAAAACCCTTGATGATAACCCTCAGGTAGCCTATATGGGCGCACTGTTACATGACATTGGAAAGGTGGTATTTTACTCAGAGATAAAAGACTACCATATGCTTATCCAGGATGCACTATCTGATGAAAAAGAGATAGACATGGCAGAAAGAGAGCTCTTCGGCACAGACCACCAGGAGATCGGCTATATAATTGCAAAGAAATGGAGGCTTCCAGAGGTCATTGCCTCAGTAATACAAAGCCACCACAATAAAGAAAATAGAAAAGATATGACACTTTTAAAAATCATAAGGATTTCGGACATCTTTTTTTATTGCAGTGAGACAAATGGAGACCCTGAAAAGTTAATACTGATAAACGAGAAAGAAAACATAAACTTAGAACTTAAAAAAAATATGGAGGTTTTGAATATCATTGCCCATGCAAAATAGAATTGAACATGAAAGATTAGAATTTAGATGGGATTTTTTTGAAAGGGCGATAAATAACTATTCTTTACTTATCCGTTTTGTAAATGTATTCGACAAAGGCAAAGACTTAATTTACGAGGCACCGTCCATATTTTTAGAAGAATTGCCCTTTGAGACATGTAAGATTGTTATGGAAGATGAAAAAAATAGGGCTTACAGTTATTTAAGCCTTGATAAAACACCGGATTCTATAAACATTGAAACCCTACATGATATATATCCTAAAAACAATACCCCTTATCTTTTAAATGACACGTTTGGCTATAATCTTATCTACCTGTACCCCCTTTGGAGCTTAAGGTCTGATAAGATTGGATACCTAATATTTGCCACAAAAAGGAAGTGGATTATACCTGATTCGTTTTTAAAAGAACTGAAACTCATATGCAGTATCTTTAATAAGCTCCTGTTGTTAAAAAATGCATCCTCAGGGCTCGACTACGAAGGCCAAGACAGGAATATGTTTTATAAAAAGGCCCTTGATTTCTTTTTAGAACCAGTATTTTTGCTCGATGATTTACATTATATACTATATGCAAATCAAAAGGCAGTGGAAGAATTTTCCATTGATGACCAGCTTTTGATAGGTGAAAGATTCGATAATGTATTTAAGGTAAGCAGACATATTCTCGAGAGTAAATTCTCTGTGGAAGGCAAGGTAGAATTCATATCAAATGGAAAATACAAAATCTTCAATTTAAAAAGCTTTCCTGTGCCCCAGAAAGAACATGAAGAGTATACAAAGATTAAGTGTTTTGTCCTTCAGGATGTTTCCCAAGAAAAGATAGATGATGCATATACGGCACAATTGAAAAATATGGAGAGTCTGGGCCTTCTTGCTGGAGGCATTGCACACGATTTCAACAACATACTTACAGGGATATTGGGTTATGCATCTTTAATGAAAAACTTTCTCGAAAAAGAAAGCAGGCTTTTCAAATATACCCTTGCCATAGAAAGTGCTGCACAGAGGGCAGCGAATTTAACCCGACACCTTTTGGGTTTTGCAAAAAGACAGGGCAGAAAAGGTAGTATTGTGGATATAAATGCAATAGTAGATGACCTTAGCCTTATTTTTAAAGAGAGTTACAGGGATATTACGGTAGAAAAGCATTTGAACGAGATGCTGCCACCGGTTAACGGCGATGAGGGAGAAATCCAGAACATTATCTTAAATATCCTGTTAAATGCAAAAGAGGCATTAGAAGGCAAAGGTACAGTGACGATTTCCACAGGATACAGGGAAATGAAAAACAAAAAGGGCTTTGTCTATGTTGAGATTAAGGACAATGGCCCAGGAATGAGTAAAGACATAATGAATAAGATCTTTGAGCCTTTTTTTACTACGAAAAAGGATAATCATCGCCTTGGAATGGGGCTGTATCTGGCAAAAAAGCTTACTAAAAACAACGGTGGTTTAATAGAGATAGACAGTAAACCCCAAAAGGGGACGAGGTTTGTGGTTTATCTGCCCACAAACCAGACAAAGGTTGATGAACCAGACAGGGAAAATGAAAAAGACGTATCTTTTAAGGATTTAAACTTAAAGTTAAAGAGGTAATATGTCATATTCCCACATGA
>CAZJOP010000044.1:0-4581 GCA_964547695.1 uncultured Syntrophorhabdaceae bacterium | reverse complement strand
TTAAACATAAAGGTCATGATTGTAAATGACGAGGATGTCATAAGGGATTATCTAAAAGGTGTATTGAAGAGTGCGGGGATACATGTTTTAGAAGCAAAAGACGGCTACGAGGCAGTAAAATTATTCGAAGAGCAAAAAGACACCATAGACATGGTTATACTCGATATGATAATGCCCGGTAAAAAAGGGGATGAGGTGTTAAGGGATTTGAGAAATATAAAAAGGGACGTAAAGATCATAATATCCAGCGGATTTATGACGGATAGGCAAAAAGAGTCTTTAAAATCGTACCATATAGATGGTTTTCTCGACAAACCCTATACAGCGAGGGTCCTTTTAAAAACCATTAGAGATCTCGCAGGGGCACAATAGAATCTATTTACATTGCCTGAAAGAAACTACTGTTTTATACAAAATGGTGAGTATAATACCCCCTGTTGCATAAATCCCCAATGTTATAAGCACCTCAAAAACAGTGGGAACATACCTGGGGTATTCTTCAAGGGCCGTTGGAACAAATCCGCTTAAAACAAGGCCAAACCCTTTCTCAAACCAGATAGAGATTACTGTAAGTAGACAGGCAAGGATAGTAATGTTATCTCTTTTTTGACCGGAGGCTAAAAATAATATAAAGGCAATTATGGCCCCTAAAGTAGACCCCCATGCCCAGGGCATAAGAAATCTATTTCCTGCTACACCAAAAAAGAGAAACTCTAAGTGCATTTTGTGTGAAGGAAGATTACCGTAGCGCACAGTATATATCTCGGCAAGCATAAAAAATATATGTATTGCCAGTGCATAGGTAACAATGGTGGTTAAGTTTTTTATCCCCTCTTTTTTCACACTAAAACCTGCCCATCGCTTCATGACAAAACACAGGATAATAAGCACCGAAGGTCCTGAGGCAAAGGCAGAGGCAAGAAAACGGGGCGCCAGAAGTGCTGTGTGCCAGAATGATTTTGCCACAAGCCCGGAATATATAAATGCCGTAACAGTATGGATACTTATTGCCCACGGTATGGAGATGTATACAAGGGGTTTAATCCATGCTGGAGGTGCTATCTCTTTCGCCTTTGCATCAAGAGACCACCAGCCAATAATTATGTTTAGCATGAGATAACCTGTAAGCACCACCATATCCCAGAACAAAAGGGAAGAGGGTGAAGGATAAATAAGCACATTTAACACCCTTGAGGGCATTCCAAGATCCACTAAGATAAACAGTATGGTCACGATAACAGAGGATACTGCAAGGAATTCACCAAGGACGGTAAAATCCCCGAACTTTTTGTGGTCATGGAGATAATAGGGAAGGACAACCACAACGCTTGACGCAGCAACACCGACAAAAAATGTAAAGTTTGCAATGTATAGTCCCCAGGAAATATCCCTTCCCATGCCTGTTATGCCGAGACCTATTTCTAACTGCTTCAAATAAGAGACAAACCCTGTTATCGTGAGGGCAAAAAGAAAACACAGCCATAGCCAGTATCCTGTTGTTCCTTTAAAGGCCTTCTCGATCATAGCACCTCAAAATAGATAAAATACCTTTGGATCTGTGCCTAAATGAGGCTTTCTCTGAATGCTGAACCTTGTCCTAAGTAGTTTTGAAATCTCGCTTTCCGGGTCGTTTAAGTCTCCAAATGTCAGTGCATTTTCAGGACATGCCTCAACACAGGCCGGTAAAAGACCCTGGGTTATCTTTTCCTCACAGAAATTGCACTTCTCCACAACCCCTTTTGTCCTTGTAGGATAATCCCTGTTTGTTTCTTTTATAAACGGCCTTGGATCCCTCCAGTTAAAACTTCTTGCACCGTAAGGGCATGCAGCCATGCAGTATCTACAACCTATACACCTATGATAGTCTATCATGATGATGCCGTCTTTATTCTTCCATGTTGCCTTTGTGGGACAAACCTTTACACAAGGTGGATCTTCACAGTGGTTGCACATACAGAGGACAGAGAGATTCTTCAACATCCCCTTTGTGAACATGTTTGTCTGCTCCCCAAAAACCGATTCGAAAGGTGATGACCATATCCAGTGTATCTTATCTTTATTTTCAGTAAAAGTGGGCACATTATGGATGAGATGACATGCGTCGATGCAGTCCCTGCACCCCTCCCTTTTCACACAGGCGCTAAAGCTAATCGCCATAGCCCATCTTTTCTTCTTGTTTTTATCTTCCGTTACCTCTGAACTGGATAGGATGTTAATTGTCTCATGGGCTGCAACACCTATGGCAAGAATGCCTGTAAATTTAAGAAAATCCCTTCTATTCATGGTTCGGCAACCTTCTTTTCAATATTATGGCAATCCCAGCATCTGGGTTTTATACCCACATAGTCGTGACACCTGTCACAGAACTGCGACTTATCAGAGTGGCAACCAAGACATGTGCCGGTTAAGCTAATCTTGTATGTGCCATTTAAAGATACATATCTTTTTATACCCTGCCTGACCGATGCATCCCTCCACTTTTCAAGGATCATATTGTGTCTTTTTCTCATAAGGACCACATTTTCAACACATTCCCCTCTGTCTTCCGGTGCCTTGATAACAGGGATATAGGCTACTTTACCGGTATATATGTTATAACCTACAGGCAAGAAGAGCACTAAAAGAAACAATATCAAAGCCAGTAAAATCTTCTTCATTGTGTATCCTTACTATCCTCTTTTAGAGGTTCTCCCCTTAAGTTTGTCTCCCTCTTTTTTTCACCTTTCATAATAAGGGCATTGCCTAAAAGCTCATGGATACCGCAGACCTCAACGCCAGGAACCCAGTATTCAAGAAGAGGTGGTAATGCAGCCTTATCAATAGCACACATACAGGCAAGCATATTCACCCCGAACCTTTCCTTTACATACTTTACTGCCATTGCCCTCGGCATCCCCCCTTTGAGACGCATCTCAAGGTTCTCATCGGCACCAAGACCTGCACCACTCCCACAGCAGAAGGTCTTTTCTCTTATGGTGTTTTCCGGCATCTCATAAAAGTGATTGCAAGTGTTTTTTATGATGTATCTCGGCTCTTCCAGTAGCCCCATACTCCTCGCAGGGTTACAGGAATCGTGGAATGTTATCTTCCATTTGTCGTTTCTTGATTTATCGAGATTCAGTTTATTGTGCATGATTAGATCAGCAGTAAATTCTGCAATATGAATCATCTTTGTGGATTTTGCATGCTCGAATCTTGTCCCTGTAATGGGCGATACAGGCACCTCAAGAAAATCAGCGGGTCCGTTGAATGTATCCATATACTGGTGAATTACCCGCCACATGTGACCGCACTCACCGCCTAAAATCCATTTTACTTTTAGCCTTTTTGCCTCAGCATATATCTTGGCATTCAGCCTCTTTGCAAGCTCCATAGAGTGGAATAGACCAAAATTGCCACCCTCTGAGGCATAGGCACTCCATGTATAATCAAGACCTATCTCATGAAAAAGCATGAGGTAACCCAGTAGCGTATACCAGTGAGGGCTTGCAAAATAATCAGCCGAAGGCGCTACAAAAAGCACCTCCGCACCCTTTTTGTTAATAGGCGCCTCCACACTTATACCTGTTAGGTCTCTTATCTCGTCTAAGGCAAAACCCATTGTTTCCTTGAATGCATGGGGTGGAACCCCTAAGTGGTTTCCTGTTCTGAAACAGTTGGATGCAGGCTCAACAACCCACTGGATGTTCAATCCCACAAGGTTTAATAGCTCCCTTGCCATCATGGTGATTTCGCATGTATCGATACCATAGGGACAGTATATTGAACACCTCCTACATTCCGTGCACTGATAGAAATAATAAAACCACTCTTTAAGGACATCCACTGTTAAATCCCTGGCACCGGCAAGCCTGCCCAAGAGTCTACCCTTTAAGGTAAAATATCTCCTGTACACAGAACGCAAAAGTTCTGCCCTGATAACAGGCATGTTTTTAGGATCCCCTGAGCCTATAAAGAAATGACACTTATCTGCACAGGCACCGCAACGGACGCATATGTCCATGAACAGTTTAAAGGCACGACTTTTCTTTAAAAGTTTTGCCATGCCGTCAATTATGATTTCTTTCCAGTTTTCAGGTAGTTTCCAGTCTGCATCATGGGGCTGCCATTCCCTCTGGTTCGGAAGGTCAAGGTATTTCTGGTGTTTTAACGGTGCACCGTAACAGTAAGTGCCCTTTTTAAATTCCACCTGAGGTGTCATCCAGTCCCCTTTTCTGGGGGTAAGAGTAATGTCTTTTAATATCTCTTCTGGCTTCTCCATAAAACCAACCTAAAAATCATACTATAAAAATTCCATTCTACATTCACCATCACATTCACTTTCGCTTCAACGATTATTATCACCGTCTGACGGTATGCCCGCCTCTTTTAAGGCATCTTTGAACTCTTTTTCCCATTCTTCATAGGTATGTTCCTTTACAGGATAATTCCATGGGTTTATGTGCCTTTTCATCCTGCTGTCATTTTTTAAGTTCCTTGTGGGGCTCAAAAATACCCCTGCCATGTGCATGAGCTTGCTGTTAGGTATATATGCAATCAAGATGCTTACAAGACATAGATGTATGTAAAACATGATGCCAA
>CAZJOP010000043.1:0-13758 GCA_964547695.1 uncultured Syntrophorhabdaceae bacterium | reverse complement strand
CCTTTTTGCCGCTTCGTCTATCTCCTTTCTCAATTTTTTTAACATCTTCGAAAACTTTTTTGGTTCTATGTGCTTTTCGTCAAACTCGTCAATGGGAACCGTATAATAGTCTCTTTCGTAAATGGAAGATAGGATGTCTACAACAGACTTTTTGATTCCTTCCGGTGTAATGTTGTTTTTTATGTTATATTCAAGCTGAACCCTTCTTCTCCTCTCTGTTTCTAATATGGCCCTCTCCATAGAAGGGGTTATCGTATCGGCAAACATGATAACCCTTCCGTTTATGTTCCTTGCTGCCCTACCACACGTCTGAATGAGAGATGTCTCAGACCTCAAAAAACCCTCTTTATCTGCATCGAGTATGGCCACAAGGGAGACCTCTGGTAAATCAAGTCCTTCCCTTAATAGATTTACACCGACAAGGACATGGAATTTACCTGTTCTTAAATCCCTTACTATGGCAACACGCTCGAGGGTATCTATGTCCGAATGGAGATACTTTGCCTTAATACCCTTATCGAGAAGAAAATCCGTGAGTTCTTCGGCAAATCTCTTGGTCAGGGTTGTAACAAGAACCCTTTCATTTCGTGAGATCACCTGATTTATTTCTTCTAACAGGACATTCAGCTGGTTTGTAGCAGGCTTAACCTCTATCTCGGGGTCCATAAGACCTGTGGGTCTTATTATCTGCTCAATCACATAATCCTTTGATTGTTCCAGTTCATACTTACCCGGGGTTGCCGACACATATAAAACCTGATTTATCCTCTCTCTAAACTCATCAAATGTAAGAGGCCTGTTGTCAAGGGCAGAGGGCAATCTGAATCCATACTCTACAAGGGTCTCCTTTCTTGACCTGTCACCCCTGTACATACCCACCAGCTGGGGTATGGTAACATGACTTTCGTCGATGATGATAAGGGCATCTGGCGGTAAATAATCGATGAGTGTTGGAGGGGGTTCCCCTGGTCTCCTGCCTGTTAAATGTCTTGAATAGTTTTCAATGCCCTGACAGTATCCAATCTCTTCCATCATCTCTATGTCGTATTTTGTCCTCATCTCCAGTCTCTGCGCCTCAAGGAGTTTATTCTGGGATCTAAGAAAGGCCAGGTGCTCTTTTAATTCCCTTTTTATGGATTCTATGGCTGCCTCAAGGGTATGTCTTGGCGTCACATAATGGGAAGAGGGAAAGATAATCAATCTCTTTAATATTTCTTTTACAGAACCGCTTAAAGGGTCAATGGTTAAGATGTTTGCAACCCTGTCATCTTCTATGGTTATTCTGTATGCATTATCTTCTTCATAAGGGGGGAATATGTCTATGTTTGGTCCCCTTATCCTGAATTTTCCCCTGTAGAAGTCAATATCGTTTCTTTCATACTGACATTCTATGAGTTTTCCAAGTAACTCCTCCCTGGTTATATTATTTCCCTTTTCAAGGGTTATTAACATACCATAGTATGCCTCTGGCGATCCCAGACCATATATGCACGAAACACTTGCCACAATGATTGTATCGGGTCTTTCAAAAAGGGCATTCGTGGCAAGGAGTCTTAACTTATCTATCTCTTCGTTAATAGATGAATCCTTTTCTATGTAAGTATCTGTGGATGGAATGTATGCCTCAGGTTGATAATAATCGTAATAACTTACAAAAAAATGCACCTCATTTTCAGGAAAAAGGCTTTTAAACTCTGTGTATAACTGGGCTGCGAGGGTTTTATTGTGAGAGATAATAAGGGTTGTTTTCTGAACACGCTCTATAACGTTTGCCATGGTAAATGTCTTGCCCGAACCTGTAACACCCAGTAGCACCTGGTGCCTTACACCCTTTTTTATATTTTCCGAGATCTTTTCTATTGCCTGAGGCTGATCTCCGGAAGGTTTGTAGTTGCTCACAAGTTTAAATCTTTTCATCGCACCGTATACACCTAAAACAAAGATTCTTATCTTGCAGATGTTATTCTAAATAAAATCATACAAGATTAAAGGGAAATACTCAATCCTTAAAAAGTTTTAGATGATTGACAGCTGTTATGATTAGATGTTACATTTTTGTGTGCCCCGTTTAGCAATTCTCAAAAAGAAGATATACTTCTACGTATTTAAAGAAATAGTGGAGATTCTGCTTCTTTCTCTGATTGTTTTAACCTTTATAATGGTCATAGGGAGAATCGGCCAGATAACAGATTTGATCATCAATAAAGGGGTTGAAATAAAAGATATTGTGCTGCTTATAGCATATTCTTCTCCACCGTATCTTACCTTTACGCTGCCCATGTCTTTTTTGCTTTCAACGATTGTTGTGCTCGGAAGGCTCTCAACAGAAAACGAGATACTTGCCATTAAGGCCCACGGGATAAACCTTAACAGGCTATACATACCTGTGGCAATATTGGGCGTTGCCATAACTCTGTTCGGGGTCTTAAATACCCTCTTACTTTTACCGAACAGCGGTGATCTTTTCAGGAAAACATTGGTTAATATCGTTAAAAAGGGTATCACCATAGAAGACCGTGAAGGCATATTCAACGACAGCATCCCAGGGGTTGTAATATACGTGGATAAGGTGGATACGGATAACAAAAGACTAAAAGGCGTCCTTATTTCAGACGACAGGGATAAAGAGATAAAACAGACCATCACTGCAAAAAAAGGTATAATCAACCTTGATCCAGTCACAATGGATCTGAACTTTGTCCTTGAAGATGGAAGCCTCCAGAGATGGGAAAAGAAAAAGGATATATACAGAAACCTCCATTTTAAAGAATATCTGTTTTCTATCAACCTTGAAAAGAATATCCCCCAGAACGTTCCGTTAAGGAAAAGACCCCATGAGATGGATATAAAAGACCTGAAAAAGGCTATGATAAATGCAAGTGCACTGGATAGATACGAATTAAAACTGGAGATATATAAAAAATTTTCAATCCCTTTTTCGTGCATTTCTTTTATCTTTCTCACAGTGCCCCTTGGTATCAGAAGAAGAATAGAGGGAAAACTCTCGGGGATTGCTTACAGCCTGTTGATTTTCTTACTCTACTATGTGCTCATGGCATTTACGGAAAACATGGGTAAAAACCTTCAAATCCCTGCCTTTTTGACGTCCTTTTTACCGAATACGATAATCTTTTTTATAGGGTTATATCTCATGAAAAACATAAACTATGAAGAATACGAGACAATTTCAGAAAGAATAAGGCATGCCTGGAGAGCTTATCTTGAAAAAACTAAATAGATATCTACTTAAAAATGTATTAAAATTCCTGCTCATCACCGAACTGGCAGGGATCGTAATCTTTATCACCATAGAATTCTTCGAGCATATGGATATCTTTACATCCTCATTCAGTAATTTTTTAAACAGCATAATCTACCTGTTTTTAAGGACACCCTATTACATAAACCTCATGCTCCCCCTCGCATTTTTAATATCCATGCTTGTCCTTCTCATTATAATGATAAGAAATAACGAAATCATAACAATAAGAACATCAGGTATCAGCACCCTTTCCCTGATGTTGCCTTTTATTGTCCTTTCTTTTGTCCTTGCCCTTTTTTCCTTTTCCATTTCTGAATGGATTAAGCCTTTTAGTTCCCAGGCCTCTGAATACATTTACAGGGTTAAGATAAAAAAAGAAGAGCCTTATGTGTTTTTAAAAAACGACAGAATCTGGTTTAAAAGGGGGAATGTCATAAACAATATCGATCACTACGACCAGAAAAAAGACATGATCAAGGGACTCACAGTCTTTGAGCTATCCGATGATTACGCCATCAAAAAAAGAATCGATGCTGAAAGAGGACAGTGGTTAAACGATGCCTGGATATTCTATAACGTGATAGAGAGAAAATTCGACAGAGAAAACATTGTGGAAAAAAAGGTCTACAGGGAACTGAAAGACATCATAAAAGAAAACCCCTCTATCTTCAAGGTAACAGAAAGGAATCCTGAAGACATGAGCTATAGAGAATTATCGAGATACATAAAAAGGTTAAAAGAAGATGGTCATGACGTAAGAAGATACCTCGTAGACCTTTACAACAAGATATCCTTTCCCTTAATAAATCTTATAATGGTCTTTGCAGCCTTTTCTGTGGGTTTGAGGTATGTAAAAACAAAACACATATCAAGGGGTATTCTAACAGGTATCTCACTGGGTATCCTGTACTGGTTTTTTCATCACATTTCCCTCTCTTTTGGTTACTCCGATATATTTCCACCTATTTTTGCTGCATGGCTTGCAAATGTCCTGTTTTTTTCTTTTGGTTTGATAGGAATTGTCACATTAAGAACATAAAAAAATGAAAGGATTATGATAATAATGGAAAAGGCCTACCTCGACATAGAAACAGATAAAAGGGGCAATATATGTGTTATAGGCATATATATGGAAAAATACGGATTCATTCAACTAAGCGGAGAAAATATAACACAGGATAAATTATACACGATCATACACCTTGCAGATACCATAGTTACCTTCAACGGTGATAATTTCGACCTCCCGGTGATTAAAAAATACCTTGATATTGATTTGAGAAAGACCCATAAGTCCATTGACCTTTTAAAAATTAAAAGAAGGTTGGGCATCAAGGGGGGACTTAAGGAACTGGAAAAGATGTTCGGTATAAAGAGAAAGACTGAAGGTATAAATGGATACAATGCTATGACACTCTGGGAGACCTATGTAAAAAAGGGCAGGTTAGATGCATTAAATCTTCTTCTTGAATACAATAGAGAGGATGTATTAAACCTTATACCCCTTGAAAAGATACTTATAGAACAATACGGAGGCGCATTAATATGATGGAAAAATTTGAATTAAAGTCCCGGTATAACACCTTAACAGGTATAATGGACATACCCGATAAAGAAGGCAGGTTTCCCTGTGTGATACTCTCACACGGCCTTGTCAGTTCAAAAGAAAGCCCAAAATATATTGCCCTCTCAGATGCCTTCAGGGAAAAAAATATTGCTACATGCAGGTTCGATTATCATGGATGCGGTGAAAGCACAGGAAAGATAGAAGAGACAACACTCACGATAAGGCTTGAAAATTTAGATATTATCACCGAATTTGTGTTAAACCACAGGGCAATAGATAAAGAGAGGATAGGTTTAATGGGAAGTAGCTTTGGCGGGGTAACAAGTATTGTTAAGGCTGCCAGAGACAAAAGAATAAGATGCGTTTCATTCTGGTCAACGCCATATAAATTAGAAAAAAGGGGAGATGAAGACATATCAGGCATAAAGTTCAAAGATGAAATATTTGAGGATTTCTCACGATACAACATCCTATCTGAAGCAAAAAGGGCCTCATGCGGGCTTGGTATTCATGGAGATTCAGATGAGGTTGTGCCCTATCAAGAAGGCATTGAGATCTTTAACCACATCCGGGAACCAAAGAGGTTTGAACTTATTCATGGGGCAGACCATGTATTTTCAGATCCTGCCCACAGACAAAGGGCAATAGAGTTATCACTCAGCTGGTTTATGAATTTCTTCTTTAAATGAAGGACTACTTTCTTTATGTTTTTTCTCCCACTTCATCTTCACCCTTTCTTTAATAAGATCCCCCACAACATAACTCAATCCTATACCAAGGGCAAGGGAAAGGGTCAATATAATACCGCCGAAAATGATGAGAAAACTTATGGTTATGATGGTATTCCCAATACCTATGTATTCGAACACGATACCAAAGGTAATGATTATGAGAAATATACGGATACTCTTTGTGATGATATCTCCGTATTTCAAGTTTGCATTTTCACAGGCAAGGTAGATTAACCTGCCTATAAAATTGCTGAATATGATGCCCATGATAACGATCAATATGGATATTACTATGGTAGGGAGCGTGGCTGTTATCTTGGAGGCATATTCACTGAACTGTGTTATGCCGATAAAATTCATACCAAATGAAAAAAACACCACAATAAATATCCAGAAGGCTATCTTGCTTACTATTACAGAGGGTGGAGTCTTTACATCTCCTTTTTCAAGAAAATTCACAATACCCACATCTTCTGCCCATCTATCAAATTTAAATATCATAAGCAGCTTTGCCAGTAATTTCTTTACAAACCAGCTTATGATGAAACCACCGATCATCACCACGATCATAACTATCACATTGAGAAAAATATCGGTAAAGTTCTCGTATAAATCTAAAAAAAGGTCTCTGAAAAATTCTTTCATATCAAAATCTTATTCGATTAAGCCTTCTTATGTCAATAAAAATAAGGGTTTTTTATTGACATATGCGAATTTTTATATAAAAATCTTTTAAAAATACTCATTATAGGGGGCAAATATGGTTAAAAGAATCATCTTATTGAGTTTTTTTGTTTTGGCCTTTTTAATCAGCGTTTTTACAGTAGTTGACGCAAAGATCATTGTAAAGTATGGACACGTAGGACCTCCTGTTCATCCTCAACACAAGGGTGCTTTGGCCTTTGCAAAATATGTAACAGAGAAAACAAAGGGTGAGATTGAGGTTCAGGTATTTCCCCTCGGACAGTTAGGTGGTGAGCGTTCCATGACAGAACAGGTGCAATCAGAAACCCTGCACATGACCGCAGTCACATCCGGCGTGTTATCCAACTTTGTGCCACAGATAGGCATAATTGAACTTCCCTTTATCTATCCCAATAGGGACGTTGCCTACAAAGTCCTCGACGATAAAGAGGTTAAAGAAAGATTTGCAAAATTTTGCGATGAAAAGGGATTAGTTTTCATAGGGTATACAGAAAACGAGTTCAGAGACATTACGAACTCTAAAAGGCCAATTAGAAGGCCTCAAGATTTAAAGGGTCTTAAAATAAGGGTTATAGAAAGCCCCATCTTTATCGACACCTTTAAGGCATTAGGTGCAAATCCAACTCCACTGCCTTTTCCTGAAATCTACAACGCATTACAACAAAAGGTCATAGACGGTCAGGATAACCCCATCTATACATCCATACTGATGAAGTTTACAGAGGTAAATAAATATGCCACCATAACGAATCACATACTCACAGAGTGCCCTGTGATTGTGAACAAAAAATTCTGGAATTCCCTTACCCCGGAACAGCAGAAGATATTCCGTGAGGCAGCTGATGTGCAGGTAAAGGTAAACAGAGAAGAGAATGCAAAAAATAGGTTAGAGGCCATAGAAAAGGCAAAACAGCAGAAGGTAGAGGTTATCATCTTATCAGAAAAAGAACTCGGTGAATTTAGAAATGCAGTAAAGCCTGTGCTCGAAAAATACAGGGGCATCTTTGGTCCTGAGTGGTATGATTTCTATATGAATAAGATTAAATATTATTCCCAGAAGAAATAATTTCAGGTGGGGGTCTCAGACCCCCTTTTTTCTAAAATGGAAAAATACTTAAAAAGGTTGAACAGATTTGAAGAATGGCTATGCGGGATGCTGCTACTCGGCCTTGCATGCCTTACATTCTTAGAAACCTTTCTTCGCTATGTATTCTCTTATTCGTTCTCATGGTTTCAGGAATTTGCTAACTATACATTAATATTTTCCACATATCTCGGTGCATCCATTGGTGTGAAATACGGCACCCACTTCTCCATGGAGGCCCTAACAGAATACACACCTGACAGGATAAGCCACATCATAAAGACAATAGCATATTTTATATCAGGTCTTGTGGTTATACTCTTTATTTATTTTGGAATAAGGCATATCCAGTCTGTTATTAAATTCGGGGTCAAAAGCCCTGCCATGCAGATTCCCATGTATGTACCATATCTGGCAATACCCTTTTTTTCCATTACCATGTCTTTCAGATTTTTTATCCTCTCTTATAGACATTTTAAAAAATTTCTCCTCAATGAACCGTATCTAAGGGTAAGAAAAAAGGAGGTTTCTTGAACCTCACCCTTCTGTTTTTATGCTTTTTTGGCCTTCTTACTTTAAGCATCCCCATCTCCATAGTCCTTGTCTCTACAACGGCCATGTATCTCTTTTTTATTGCCCATACACCCCTTACATCCCTTATACAGCAATTATTCAATGGACTTGATAATTTTGTCTTACTGGGGGTTCCCTTTTTTATCCTTGCCGGAAACATCATGGCAGAAGGCGCCATATCAGAACGCCTTGTAAATGTCATGAAGCTCTTTGTGGGAAGATTCAATGGTGGTCTTGCCATGGCCTCTGTTATGGCCTGTATCTTTTTTGCCGCCATATCAGGTTCTTCTCCTGCCACGGTCATAGCCATTGGAAGCATAATGATGCCAGCCTTGATTAAAGAAGGTTATGATGAGAGATTTTCCATCGGTCTTCTAACCTCTTCAGGCTCACTGGGTATATTAATCCCTCCAAGTATACCTATGATACTCTATGCACTGGTCATGAACATCTCTGTGGCAGAGATATTCATGGCAGGATTTTTACCGGGTTTCTTTATAGGCATGTGTCTCATGACGTATTCTTACATTATGGCAAAAAAACATAGATGGTATTCTAAGACACGATATACATTCAAGGAAGGCATTAAAATCATAAAAGACGGTCTGTGGGCAATGTTTTTACCGGTTATTGTCTTGGGCGGCATATACGGAGGTGTGTTTACCCCCACAGAGGCTGCCTCGGTGTCTGTGGTATATGCCCTGTTTGTTGAACTTTTTGTTTATAAAGAATTAAAGATAAATAAGCTTTTAAACATTTGCAGGGATTCTGCCATACTTTCAGGTTGCCTTCTGTTTATCCTATCGTGTGCCATGACATTTATATGGCTGCTCACCGTGGAACAACTGCCTCAAAAGCTTGCAGAGATCATTATAAACCATGTAGAAAGCAAATGGTTATTTCTTCTGGCGATAAACATTGTCTTACTGATTATAGGCGGGCTTATGGATATAGTTACTGCTGTAATCGTCATATCACCGGTGCTCATCGAAACACTAACCCGTTATGATATTAATTTCGTCCACTTTGGCATCATCATGATAATAAATATTGAATGTGGATTCTTAACACCCCCCTTTGGTTTGAACCTGTTTGTATCCATGGCAATTATGCGAAAGTCACTGGTAGAAATAGGAAGGGCTATCTTACCTTTTATTGCCCTTTTTATAGGGTGTTTATTGACTATTACCTATTTACCTAAAATTTCGTTGATTTTACCTGAGCTACTATTAAAGAGATAATCTGTTATGTCCTATGAGTCTTTATCTAAATTCTGGATTGTCTTAATGATATCCCTTGTTGAATGATTTTTGGGATCACCCACTATAGCCACCTTCCCGCCATATGATATAACTATGTCCTTTTCAGGCACAGTATCCTCTGTATAATCTGTGCCTTTTGCATGAATATGAGGCTTTAGTTCTAAAAGAAGCCTCTCAACTGTGGGTTCACTAAAGGTTATTACATAATCAACACAATCAATGGCTGTTAATATTTCAGCCCTTTCCGCTGCCGGGGTAACAACCTTTTTTCTTTTGCCCAGTTTAGTCACAGATTCATCATCGTTTATAGCCACTATAAGAATATCACCTAATGCCTTTGCAGCCTTAAGATACCTTATGTGACCCACGTGCAGTATGTCAAAACACCCGTTTCCGAATACAATGGTTCTGCCTTTTTTACGTTCCCCTTCGATTAAATCCTTTAAGGACTCAATGTCTTTTATGTATTCACCCATTCGCCTTAAACCATGCCTTTATGTGTGTCTTTAATTCGTAAGGACTCACGGTGGCAGTCCCCCTCTTCATTACCACCACACCGGCGGCAAAATTTGCAATCAGCGAGGATGTATAATAATCAGCTCCACTTGCAAGGGAAAGGGTGACTGCTGCACAAACCGTATCTCCTGCGCCTGTAACATCTGTCACATCATCTGTACCTGATATGGGTATATGATAGATGCTGCCATCTTTTAAAAATAAGCTCATCCCTTTGTTTCCCCTGGTGATTAAAAGTGCCCTTAAGTCCATAAAACCCATAATGGTCTTGCCTACGCTATCTATATCCATATCTTCTTTGGCAGCACAGAGTGCATATGCCTCTGCCTCATTGGGGGTAATCATGGTTATACCCTTGTAATCTTTGAGATTATACCTTGAATCTCCCACAATAATCTTATCTTTGGCAATATCTTTTAGATGCTCAATGATGTCATAATCAACAGTGCCATGACCGTAGTCGGAAAGGATAAATGCATCTACGGTTTTTGATATGTTATCCAATCTTTTTAAGAGCCTCTTTTTTAACCCCTGGGTAACCTTTTGTCCTGGATCTTTATCTATCCTTATGACCTGTTGTTTTGACGTATGGGTATCACCTGCCAAAATCCTTGTCTTTGTAATTGTTTCTCCCCTGTGCCTTATGATGCCATCTAAATCAATATTTTTGGATCGAAAAAAGTATTCCATCAATCTATCCCCTGCAGCATCACTTCCTATAAGACCTATGGGATACACATGTGCCCCCAGGGTCAAGAGATTATTTATCGTGTTTCCTGCGCTACCGGGGCAGACCATTTCCCTTTCATACTTTATAACAACTACCGGTGCCTCCCTGGATAACCTGTAAGGTCTTCCGAATACAAACACATCGGCAATGATATCGCCTATAACGCATATCCTTTTTCCTTTAAAATTGTCTATAACATGGAATATATGGGATGCTGAAATCTTTAAATGCGTTTTATACCTTTTCTCTGCCAATGATCTCCTCCATTTTCTTGTATACATCTTCAGGGGTTATCTCCAAAAGACATTCGAGATTCTTATTACATACCTTTTTGTTACAGGGTCTGCAGGGGATGTTTCTTATAAATTTGTATGTGCAGGTAGAAGGGTAGTCTGTATACCTTTCGTCCATGGGACCGAATATAACAAAAGTGGGAACAGATAGTGCTGCAGAAATATGCCTTGGCCCTGTATCATTACTTACAACGGCAACGGCTTTTGAAAGGCAGACCTTCAATTCTCCTATATCGAGGTGCCTTATCTCTACCCTGTTCTTATCCTTCACATGATGTTTTATCTCTTCTGATAATCCTGTCTCTTCCTTTCCAGGTAATATATAGATTTTTAAACCCATTTTTTCGCAAATGAGATCCGCGAGTTTTATAAAATTAGAGATAGGCCATCTTTTCGATGGCCCGTATTGGGCACCAGGGATAAAGGCAACATATCTTTCTTTAGCGTATCCAAATCTTTCATTGTATTTGTGCTCTTCATCTTCGGTAACGGTTAATACAGGATTTGTCTCTCGCCTTTCTATGTTTAACGTATCGAGAATCCTTAAATAGTGTTCTACTGTTGATTCTATATAAGACCCACCCTTTACCTTTACTGTGAGCATAATCCCCCTTTTATTTCTATCATATCCAATCCTTTTTTTCACACCCCCTAAATAAAATAAAAGGGCAGATCTCATGGAATGGGGCAGGATCAAACCCATATCGAATTTTATCTCTTTTAATGTAGAGACGATATTAAAAAAAGAAATTACATCCTTTCCATCGTAAGGGATAAATCTATTGAAGAGATTCATGCCACTGTAAAGGCTTATGGATTTTGTCTTTCCTATGGCCCATATCTCACCCTTAAATGAAGTTCTTAATGATTTCAAAAAAGGGGTTGCCATAACCATATCGCCAAGCCAGTTAGGAAGATAGACTATCGTCTTCCCAGTCACTTCTTACCCCCATGAAAGGATTATATCTTACCGTATAATGGAGTAGTCCTTTTTCTGCCATCTCGCTGTCTATCTCTTCTGCATAGGCCTTTATCCTGTCTTTTTCCTTTTCCCACAAGGCCCTATCCATGTCTTCCAGTCTTTTAATCAGGGAAAGGTATTTACCTTCATTGTCCATATTACCATAACCATTAACAAAAAGGCAGAACTGATTCTTTATCTTATCTACGAGGAGGTTTTCTTCCTCTCCTAAATCCATACACGTATTATCCGTAAAATTATCAAGTTCATTCATTTTTTTGAAATCTATTTGATTTGCCTCCTTTGCTATATCATATGCCTTCGTGCCTATAAAGGGAAAAAATAAAGACCAGCGGAATCTTCCAGGTTTTATCCTTGCCAGTAGCTTGATGGTTTCTAACATATCCTCTTTTTTTTCATGGGGCAGACCTATCATAACAAAGGCAGATGTATGTAAGCCAAATCTATGGGCAATATCAAAGGCATTTTCTATATCAGCATTGGTCATGTGTCTGTTTAAGACACGCTTTCTTATTCGATTGCTACCGCTTTCAAGTCCGAACTTTACTATCCTGCACCCTGCATGTTTAAGATAATCTGCTATTTCCTCATCAAAGATCCTGGCATGGGCATTGCAAACAAAACCTATGTCTGTTACCTCTCGATATTTTTCAGAAAACTCCTTTAGCCAGGCCTTATCAAAGGTAAAGATATCGTCATCAAAGATAAACATTTTAATCCGCTTATAATGCGTGAGAATGTATTCTATCTCATAGATAATCTGGTCCACTGAATGTCGCCTTAAGTAGTATCTCGGAAGGTGTCCGTTTTTTTTGTATAATTTCATAATCTTGTGATTCAGGCAATAGGTGCATCTAAATGGGCATCCCCTTGATGCCATAAGCCCTACCCAGCCGTCCTTTGCATCTATCATCTGCTGAAAGTCAAAGATCGTATAGTCTTTAAAGGGTAGTTTATTAATGTCTATAAAAGGTCTTAGTGGTTCTATGATGGTCTTGTCATCTATCCTGTAACCTAAATTTTTTATGGATGCGGGGCTACCTTTTTGCAAAAGCTCAAGTAACGCCTCCTCCCCCTCTCCCACGCAGATAAGGTCCACATTTTCATCAGCCATTGTGCCAAACGGGTCCATGGTGGGATGAATCCCGCCAAAAAGTATGGGGCCTTTGTAATACTCTCTTATATGTGCTGCCATTTCTCTGGCATATTTGAATTGATTTGTAAGCACAGAAAATCCTATTACATCAGGTTTTATGGAAAGAACATCCCTTTTGATTCTGTCATGATCAAGGGGATAGCCTAATTTTTCATTGACATTTAAAAGATACGTTTCAATATTATGCGCCTTCAGAAGCCCCGAGATATAAGAAATCCCGTAGTTGAAACCTATCTGGGCATAAAGATTAGGGTAAATAAAGAGTATTCTTTTCATCCATTTGTTCCTTTTCTATATGTTTCTTTCACAGCATTAAATACCTCATCAACGCTAATGTCATCAAGGCATTTCCTCTCCATACAGTCCCTATTTTTACATGGACTGCAGGGCACATCTTTTCTTATCACGGTGCAATGAGAACCATAAGGCGCGTTTATCTTATGGTCTGTGGGACCGAATAAAGCAATTACAGGTGTGCCTGCAAAGGCAGCAAGATGCATAACGCCTGTATCTCCACTTATATAAAGGGTTGTCCTCTGAAGCAATGCAAACAATTGTGGAATGTTTGTAGGACATGCAAGATAAACTTCTCTACCACCTTCTTCTTTTAACCTCTGCGCCTCTTTGAATTCTTTTGGTCCCCACAATATCACTACCTTGACCTTTAATTCATGGGTTATCTTTTTTATAAGTTGTGCGTATTTTTTCATGTTCCATCTCTTAAAATCAGTGCCTTGACTGGAAAAAGGATTTACTGCAAAAACATCCCCTGTTATACCCTGTGAATTAAAATAATCATCTACGTATTCATGGTATGCTGCAGGCACATTTAACGTAATCTCGGGCATATTGGATTTTACCCCGAGGAACCTTGATAATAACATGTTTCTATCTATT
>CAZJOP010000042.1:0-13921 GCA_964547695.1 uncultured Syntrophorhabdaceae bacterium | reverse complement strand
TATTGAATAAATCTCGTGAAACCATTAAGGTATCTGTCAACTGTTTGGTTATGTTGAATACCCTTTTAAAGCCTATCATGAGTTTCTCAAACTCTTCTATAGACTTTTGACCTTCAAGGGCAAGAAGTCTTCTGTAACCATCGTATATATTAAGACCCGCTATATCGAGGACACTTTCAACAAAATCCTGTCTATGACCATCTTCTATCATAGAAAATTTAAACCTTGTCTGAATAAATTCTATAAGGGTTTTCTTTGTCTCATCCAAACTAAGCCTATCTGCTATGTGTGAACCTGCATTATAGGCACGATTTATTAATTCATCTATGTTTATATTCAACTCCTTGTTTATAACTATCTTTATAATACCGAGTGCCTGTCTTCTTAGTGCAAAGGGATCTAAATTGCCTGATGGTAAAATACCTACTGAAAAAAATGCCACAAGGGAATCTATTTTATCTGCAATGGCCATAATAGAACCCAGGGTTGTATGAGGTATGTTGCTATTTACCCCTGAAGGGAGATAATGCTCTTCTATGGATTTTGCTATTTCTTCATCGTAGCCCTGAATCTGTGCATATATTCTACCCATTATCCCCTGGAGTTCGGGAAATTCTCCTACCATGTGGGTCAGTAGATCAACCTTTAAAATTCGAACTGCCTTTTTAAGTCTTTCAATCTCTCTGTATTGTAAGACACCTGCAAGATATTCAGCGATATCCAGCAGTCTATCAATCTTTTGTTTTAAAGTGCCGAGCCTTACATGGAATATGATAGATGAGAGCTTATCGTATAAGGAATCGAGTTTTATTTTTTTATCCTCTTCAAAAAAGAAGCTTGCATCTGCAAGCCTTGCCTTAAGCACCTTTTCATTGCCCTTTATAACATTCTCATTGTTTTTGGGGATGGTATTTGCAAAAAAGATAAAATACGGCAGGAGTGTTCCATCCTGGGCGTATATTGGTATATATTTTTGATGGCTTTTCATTACATTTATCAACACTTCCTTTGGTATCAAAAGATAGGATGCGTCAAAAGTCCCCGCTAAGGGATAGGGATATTCTGTAATATAGAGTATCTCTTTTAATAACTCTTCATCCCTGTATGCAATGCCCCCTATACTTTTTTCAATGTTTTCTATGCCCTTTAATATAATATCCATGCGCTCTTTCTCATCAACTATGATGAAATTTTCTCTTAGTTTTTCAATATATTCTTTTGGTTTTTTTATCTCTACAGGGTTTTTTGCAAGAAATCTATGGCAAAAAGTAACATTACCGCTTTTTACACCGGCAATTTCAAACTCTACAACCTTTTCGTCTAAAAGGGCTAATATCCAGTGAATAGGCCTTGCATATTCAAATGATTCGCTTGCCCATCTCATTTTCTTTTGAAATGGTATGCGTGGTATTATGTCTTTTAAAAAATTAGGTAATACTTCTAAGGTGGGTAACCCTTTTTCTATCTTCTCCACAACTATGAACTCGACATTATCTTTAGTGGCCCTTTTTAAATCACTAACATCTACGCCCTGAGATTTAGCAAACCCTATGGCTGCCTTTGTGGGATTGCCTGCATTATCGTATGCCCTGTTTGCAGGGGGTCCAAATTTAATTGTCTTTGCCTCTTTCTGATTGGGGGCAACATCCTCGACAAAGACCGCCAATCTCCTTGGTGTGCCATAAGCATAAATCTTTCCAAAATCGACCCTTATCGCATTGAAACCTTCTGATAAAAGCTTAATTATGCCTTCTTTTTCAGGTTCTATAAACCTTGCAGGAATCTCCTCTGTCCCTATTTCTAATAAAAAATCAGCCATAAAAAACCTTATATTTATTTAGATTTAATTAAAGGGAAGCCCATTTCTTCCCGTTTTTTTACATAAAGTTCGGCACATAGCTTTGCAAGGTTTCTCACCCTTGCTATATAGTTTGCCCTCTCTGTTACGCTTATGGCGCCTCTTGCATCAAGGAGGTTAAAGGTGTGAGAGCATTTAAGACACATATCATAGGCCGGAAACACAATGCCTCTTTTGTTTACCAGCCTTTCCCCTTCTTTTTCAAACATATCAAAAAGGGTTCTCAGTATTTTTGGGTCTGATTCCTCAAAATTGTAGATGGAAAATTCCCTTTCAGGTTCAAGAAACACATCTCCGTAAGTAACATGCTCGTTCCATTTTATATGAAAGACATTATCCACATCCTGTAAATACATGGCTATTCTCTCAATGCCATAGGTAATTTCCACTGTTATGGGAGATAAATCAATACCACCGCATTGCTGGAAATAAGTAAACTGGGTGATCTCCATACCATCAAGCCAGACCTCCCAGCCAAGACCCCATGCACCGAGGGTTGGTGATTCCCAGTCATCTTCCACAAACCTGATATCGTGGTTAAGCATATCGATACCGAAACTTTTCAGGCTATCGATATACATGTCCTGTATATCTTTTGGGGAGGGTTTCATAATAACCTGAAATTGATAATAATGTTGAAGCCTGTTGGGGTTTTCTCCGTATCTACCATCTGTTGGTCTTCTCGACGGCTGAACATAGGCTGTATTCCACGGTTCAGGGCCAAGGGCCCTCAAAAAAGTGGCAGGGTGGAATGTGCCGGCACCTACCTCCATGTCATAAGGCTGTTGAACTATACAACCTTTATCTGCCCAGAACTTCTGTAATGCCAGTATAAGGTCTTGTAGATACATAAGTTAATCTTACTTTGTATATCATAAGAGGCATTCAGTTTTCCATAGTTTTTGTGAAAAATTATACAACAAGGAAGAACACGTTATAGTAATTATAATGGATTTTGATGAAGGAGTTTAAATTGTTGTTGCCTATTTATTGGTTGCCCACCATAACTTGAGATTGGCAGTTCATTTTTTTTCTTTTCTTTTCCATATACATTAAATCATCAGCAACAGAAATGAGTTCTTCGAGGGTATTATGACTATTGGGATTGTATTCTGCAAAACCCATACTAAAAGAGAGTTTATAAGGCCTTTTCTCCCTTTCATTGTATTTGTGAACGAGGTTATTTAAACGTTTTATAATGAGCTGAGGTCTTGTAAAACCAGTGGATAATGCAAGGATTGCAAACTCATCCCCGCCCAATCTGCCTATGATATCCGATTCTCTAAATGCGTCTTTAAGAATCTTTACAAATGCGACTATTGCATTATCGCCTTCTTTATGACCCAAATTATCGTTTATCCATTTTAAATTGTCCAGATCTGCATAGAAAAGCACTAAATTCTTTTCCAGTCTCCTTGCCATCTTAAATTGTTGTTCAGAAACCGTAAAAAATCCCCTTCTGTTATAGACACCAGTTAATTCATCTGTTATGGATAGGGATCTTAGCTTTTCCTCCAATTGTCTTTTTTCTGTTACATCTATCAATGTTCCAAGCACTGCAGGTCTTCCGTTAAAAATCACCTTAGAACCGTATATTTCCCCGTATCTTCTGCTTCCATCCTTTCTTTTAATTGCTATCTCAAGACGCATGCCACCCCTATCATCCCATAACTCTTTTACAACATTATCAATAGGCCTTCCATCAATCTCATCTGTAATGTCTCTTGGAGATAGTTTATTAATTATCTCTTCAGGTTTATAACCGTGTATGTCTGCAAATACCTGATTTACATATCTGAACAGCCCATCCTGGATGAGATAAACCCCAACAGGAGATTTCTCTGTGAGTATTCTATACCTTTCTTCTGATTCTTTTAGCATAAATTCCATCTGTTTTGCATAAGACACATCAAGAAAACTTGCCAGTGCTGCATTTTTTCCAAAATACTGAACGGGTATAATATTCTGTAGAATCCATTTAATCTCCCCTTTTTTTGTAATTATTCTAAATTCATAGGGATTTTTCCTTTTGCCACAAAGCATATTGTACGTTTCATCAATTGCCTTTTTCACATCTTCTGGATAGACCATGCTTGTCGGATCTCTATCAATAAGTTCTTCATCGGAAAAGCCTGTAATGTTTTTAAAATAATGGTTTACGAATTTAATCTTTTTATCCTGCATGATATAAACGCCAACAGGAGAACTATTTGCAAGGGTTCTGAATAGTTCTTCTGCCTTGCGTCTCTCTGTTACATCTATCAACATGGTTATTGTTTCACCGCTTTCAGTGGAGGTTGCCCTAAATTCTATCTCCTTTACCTCTTTGTTTTTGCACACAATCTTATAAATCTTTTCTATATACCTTTTCTTGATATTTATGTTTTCCTTCCACGTCTCTACCGCATCCCTTCTTAGCTCTTCATCGGGAAATGCCTTTCTAAACCATTCTATTCCAGTAGGTACTTCTTCAAGGGTATATCCTGTAATATTTACAAATTCAGGATTCACATAGAGAAACTTTCCGTTTTTGTCAATCAAAATAACGCCATAAGGGGCATTTTGAAGGATAGAAGAATAAGTTTCCCTTTCTTTGTTTAGTATCTCCTCCATCCTTTTTCGCCCGTCTATATTTTCAAGGGTGCCTTCGAAATATAAAATTTCATTTTTATCATTTCGGACGATGTGCGCATTCATAGATGTCCAGAATATACTTCCATCTCTTTTTTTACTTTTTATTTCATATCCTTCTATGAAGCCTTTCTCTTCAAGTATTTTTTTGATTCTCAAAAATTCATCCGGTTCTGCATAAATCTGTTTTTCTATGTTATCTATTTCCTTTTTCATTTCTTCTGGAGAGCCATAACCATGCATAATTGCAAAGGATGGGTTCACGCTTAAGATTTTTCCATCCGGGGTAATCTGAAATATGCCCTCAATGGTATTTTCAAAAATACTTCTATATTTTCGTTCACTTTCGTTGAGTGCCTTTGTCATCTGCTTTTGAATAATTGCATTGGCAAATAATTCTCCCACGATTTTAAGAAGAGAAATAACGTTTTCAGACCATATTCTTTTCTCCGTTACCTTCTCAAGACCGATAAACCCTATTACCTTATATCCCGATACAATGGGCACTGCTATCAAAGATTTTATATCTGAAATCACCAAGGCCTTTATTTCTTTAATCACATCATGAGATAAAACATTTACATCAGGAATATGGACTACTTCTAAATTTCTAATCTTTGTGATAAGCCATGAAACCATAGATACTTTCATTTGCTGTAAATCATTTTTCTGGGATTTTATGCCTTCGCCACACCATTCATGGGTGTTTGTTATAGTTTTGCCATCTTCTGAAAAGGTAAACACATAACTTCTATCCGCCTCTGCGTATAATCCTATTATCTTTAATACATCGTTTATACCGTCGTCTATATCTTCGGGGGATAAAATGATAAAGTTCGTGGAAAGGGTCAATATGAGCTTTAAAAGCTCTTCGTAATTATTATTTTGAATATCAGAGACAGTTTTATTGTTTACTGTTTCATTTTCTATATCTTTACATTTTGTAGTGGGATTCATCTCCAATTCATTGCTTTTTTCAATCAAATGCCCTTTTGTTTCAATAAGTTCTTTCAAATCCCCCCTCGAAGACTTTTATATATTTAAAATAATAGCATTTTCCTTTTCCCATGTTAATAGAAATCATCAACCTTTTATTTATTTTTTAAATACCGCACCGCTTGCCGCTGAGGTTACCATCTGCGCATATCTTGCCATATAGCCTTCCTTTATTTTAGGTTCAGGTTTCACCCAGGATCTTTTTCTTTTTTCCATTTCTTTATCTGAAACAAGGAGATTTATGGTCTTTTTTATTAAATCTATCTCGATTTTATCACCGTCCTTTACAAAGGCAATGGGACCTCCCTCTGCTGCCTCAGGTGAAACATGACCGATGCATAATCCCCTTGTACCACCGGAAAATCTACCATCTGTAATGAGTGCACAGGATACGTCAAGCCCTCTTCCTGCAAGGATACTGGTAGGTGTCAGCATCTCCCTCATACCCGGGCCTCCCTTTGGCCCTTCATATCTTATGATTACGGCATCGCCTGGTTTTATATCCCCTCTTAATATAGCAGCCCCTGCATCTTCTTCACTTTCAAAAACCCTTGCATTACCCACAAAATGCCAGATTTCCTTTGAAACACCAATACGTTTTACAATCGAGCCATAAGGAGCAAGGCTACCGGTAAGAACAGCAAGCCCTCCTTTTTCATGGTAAGGATTATCGATTGAGTGGATTACCTCGTAATTGTAAACCTGGGCCTCTTTTAAAATATCCCCTATCTTTCTGCCCTCCACGGTCAGGCATCTTTTGTTAATGAGGTTTTTCTTTGAAAGCTCTTTCATAATCCCGTAGACACCGCCTGCCTCGTATAAATCTTCAAGCCTGTGAGGTCCTGCAGGGCTCATGTTACAGAGATGGGGGACACGTTCAGATATTTCATCGAATAATGTTAAGGGCAGATCAACCCCACCTTCATAGGCAATAGCAGGGAGATGAAGGGCAGTGTTTGATGAGCCACCAAATGCCATATCAACGGTTATGGCGTTTTTAAAAGCCTCTAGCGTCATAATGTCTCTTGGCTTAATATCTTTTTTCACAAGCTCCACTATCTTCATGCCTGCAATCTTTGCAAGTCTCAATCTTGCCGCATGTACAGCAGGGGTTGTGCCGTTTCCAGGAAGGGATATCCCCAATGCCTCGCTTAAGCAATTCATGGAGTTAGCAGTAAACATACCGGCACAGGATCCCGCTCCAGGGCATGCACACCCTTCAAGTTCAAAGAGCTCCTCTTCTGTCATCAAATCTGCTGCTACCATTCCCACACCTTCAAAAACAGATATCAGATCCACCCTTTTGCCTTTAAATTTGCCGGCAAGCATGGGACCGCCGCTTATTAAGATTGAAGGGATATTTAAACGCATGGCAGCCATCATCATGCCCGGTATTATTTTGTCGCAATTCGGAATGAGGACAAGTCCATCAAAGGGGTATGCCTTACACATAACTTCCACAGAATCACATATTAGCTCCCTTGAACCGAGGGAGTATTTCATGCCTTCATGGTTCATGGCAATGCCGTCACAGATGCCTATGGTGGAAAACTCCATTGGTGTTGCCCCTGCCATCCTTATGCCTTCTTTCACTGCCTTAGAGATGTTATTAAGGTGTATATGTCCGGGTATAAGCTCGTTTGCTGAATTGGCTATACCAATGATTGGTCTTTCAATCTCTTCCTTTAAATAACCCATTGCCTGAAAAAGACTCCTGTGAGGTGCCTTTTCTATCCCCTTTTTCATCCTATCTGATCTCATATGTCCTCCAGATTAAAATTAATAGGAAGATTATAACAGCAAAAACTTTATTTCAATATTTATTTTTATAGACATTGACTTTGTTTTTTATATTGAATAAATTATAATATCGGCTTGGAAGTGCCGAGGCGCCTGGTGGGCCTCCTGGTCTTCAAAACCAGTGCACCGCTGACGAGGTGGTGGGTGGGTTCGATTCCCATGCACTTCCGCCATAAATATCCCCCCTTTTTTTATGGTTGAACCTATTGTTCAAATTTAATCTTACCTGTATCAGAGATATTGTAGCCCCCTATATCTAAAAGCCTCTGTTTGAATTCATCCGATTCTATAGCTTCCATCAATACCTTAAATTTATCTGTATCGTAAAACTCTTTTGATACAAGGAGATCAAAATCCTCTTCACCCACGGGAATAAAATCCAGTGAAAATATTTTTGCAACACTCAGGATTCCCATTGCCACATCTGCTATGGACTCTTTTACCATAATGGCCACGGCAGTATGGGATGCCTCTTCTCTGTCATACCCTTTTATTTGAGATTTTTTAATATGTTTTTCCTTAAGGAGTGTATCGAAAAGTATCCTTGTCCCAGACCCGAACTGTCTATTAACAAAAAAGACATCCTCTTTTATTAAATCTTCAATGCCTTTTATTCCCTTTGGATTCCCTTTTTGCACAATCAGACCCTGAATCCTCTTTACAAGATTTATAAGTATACACGGCGTATCTTTAAGGTATTTTTTTATTAAAGGGATATTATATATTTTTTCCTTCTCATCTAAGATATGACTTGTGCAAAGACCTGTAATACCTCTTTTTAATGCCATGATCCCGCTTAAACTTCCTGTGGGTGTTGCCATAAAATCGATTTCAGGGTATCTTTCCCTTATTACATCCCTCAAGATATCTAATGCAATATCATGGCTACCGATAAGATTAATCCTGTTTTTTATATACGAACTACTTTTAAGGAGTATGCACCTTATCCTTTCCCCTTCATCAAAACCCTCTATGTGTTCCGGGACAACGATCAATCCATCTGCCTTTGCCATTGAAGAAAAGACACTCGCGCCTCTGGGAAGAGGAATGGCAAAATAGAAATCTCTTTTGGGGATAATATTTACCCTTATTATTTCTTCAATCCCAATCCTTGAAGGTATTTTAAAGGCAGTTGTTACCTCTATTTCTTCAAAAAATCTCTTTATACCCATTAATCTTTCAAATAAAGGCACCAACAGCATCAAAAAGCTCAAAGTTGCAGAAACAGGATAGCCGGGTATACCAAAAACAGGTTTTCCTTTAACAATGCCAAAAATCGTTGGCTTACCCGGCATCATGGAGATACCGTGGAACAAAATCTTACCAGATTTTTTTATTACCTCTTCTGTATAGTCTTCTGTTCCTGAGCTTGTGCCTGCATTTATTAATGTTACATCGAATCCCTCAACTAAATTATCAAAAATTTCTTCTAACTCTTTTTTTTCTCTTATTATTTCGTGTTTTTTTACCTCAAAACCAGTCTCCTCTGCCAGCTTCTTCAATATATAAGAATTAAAATCAATAAGATGACCTTCTTTTAACGAAACATCCTTTCCGCAAAAGATATCTATAAGTTCCTTACCTGTGGGGATTATAAGAAGTTTTGGCCTTCTTCTCACAGATATTTCTTTTATCCCTGCTGAAATAATCATCCCCATATCGTAAGGTGTAATTAGATGGTTTTTAGGGATAATCATATCCGATTCTATTATATCTTCCCCTAACATCCGCACATTTTCCCACAGATGCACTGCCTTTCTAATGATAATCGAGGTATGGGCATCTTCTATATCTTCGATCATAATCACTGCATTTTTTCCTTTTGGCAGAGGATCTCCTGTATTTACATAACAGGCATCCCTTTTTGAAATATGAAGGGGTTTATTTACATCGGCATCTAATGTGTTTCTATAATCAACGGCATAACCGTCCATGGCAGCACATATAAATGCAGGGGAAGAAGATTTTGCATATACCGCCCTTGATGTTATCCTGCCCACACTTTCGTAAGAAGGCACTATCTCTTCCTCTTTAATGATAGAAACATAATCGATTATTAACTTTAATGCCTCTTCCCTTTTTAATGTCTCGAGGTATCTTTTCATCAAAACGTATATACCTCAACGATTTCTTCTTTTTCCAGACCCTCTTTATCCTCAGGCACTATAATATAACCCTTTGCCTTTGTAAATGTTGAAATTAAAGAGGATTTTGAAAATAGAGGTGTCACGAGTATTTTATCGTATCTTTTTTCCGCTGTAATCTCTACATATTCCTCAATGCCTAAACTTGAAGGAACATTGGATGTGAGAACACCCATATAGGCACTTTCCGGTAGAAATGACCCCTGTCCCTCCATTTTTTTTAAAAAGGGGATAACAAATCTCAATGCAACGATAGTGCATGAGGCAGGATGGCCTGGCAATCCAAATACTGGCTTATCCTTAAGTTTTGCAAAGATAGTAGGTTTTCCAGGTTTTATGTTAATGCCGTGAAATATTATCTCTCCTCCGAGTTTTTCTATGGCCTCTACTATGTAATCCCTTTCACCCTTTGAGCTGCCACCTGATATGAGTATTATGTCGGTATCCATTGCCTGGATAATCTTTTCTTCTATCTCTTTTAAATTGTCTCGGGCAATGCCCGAAGATTTAACGGAAAAACCCTCCCTTGCAAGAAGACCTGTTATTACATATCTATTTATATCCCTGATTTGACCAGGTTTTGGGGTTTCAATAATATCTACAATCTCATCCCCTGTAGAAATAATGCCGACCTGCGGTTTTTTGTAGACATCCACTTTTGAAATGCCCAGTGAAGCAAGGATACCCATATCAAAAAAATCAAGCCTCTTACCCCTTTCTACAACCTTTTCGTCTTTTTTTATATCATCGGCCTTAAAACAGATATTTTCTCCTCTACGGACTACCCTTGTAATCTCAATGGAATCGAGCATTTCTCGCACATATTCCTGCATTATGACCCCATCTGAGCCTTCAGGTATCATAGAGCCTGTTGATACCCTTACGCATTCCCCATCATCTATCTTTAAATCCGTAATCTCTCCTATCTTTACCTCTCCAATCACATTTAAGAACCTGGGGCTCGTCTCTTTTGCACCGTAGGTATCCTTTGCCTTTATGGCATATCCGTCTACAAGAGAACGGGAAAAGTAAGGCACATCTTCCTTTGATAAAATATCTTGGGCAATAACCCTGTTATAGGCATTATCGATTTTTATGCATTCAATATCTAACTGTATATTAAAATTTTTCAATATAATACATGCATCTTTTGTGGAAACAGACTTTAGAAAATCCATATTATCCGAATCTCCCTGTTATATAACCTTCTGTTCTTTCATCTTTTGGTGATGTAAAGATTTGAGAGGTTTCTCCGAACTCAACAAGCTCTCCCATGAGCATAAAACCTGTCCAGTCTGAGACCCTTGCTGCCTGTTGCATGTTGTGGGTAACGATGAGGATCGTATAATTTTCCTTTAATTCGATCATGAGCTCTTCTATCCGCATGGTCGCAATGGGGTCAAGGGCAGAACATGGTTCATCAAGCAGGATAATCTCTGGCTCAACGGTAAGAAGCCTTGCAATGCATAATCTCTGCTTCATCTCTTCCGATATCTCCAGGGCGGACATGGACATTCTATCTTTTAGTTCATTCCATAACCCGACGCTTTTTAAGCATTTTTCCACAATGATCATGTTGTCTTTCTTATTGTTCATGCCGTGGATTTTAAGACCATAGACCATATTTTCATATATAGAGAATGGAAAGGGATTTGGCCTCTGAAAGACCATCCCCACCTTTTTTCTTAACTCGATTATATCAATGTCTTTCAGGTTCTTCTCATTTACGAATATCTCACCTGTTATCCTCACCTCGTCTATTAAATCGTTCATCCTGTTAAAGCACCTGAGAAGCGTTGACTTCCCGCACCCTGAAGGCCCTATAAGGGCAGTAATGGAGTTTTTAAATACACTGAAATTAACGTTTTTCAACGCATGGAATGTGCCATAGTAAAGGTTCAGGTCTTTTGTTGATAAAACGATATTATCCATTATCCAAACTTTCCTGAGATATAATCTTCTGTTTTCTTTTGGGTCGGATTTGTAAAAACCTTTTCTGTGGTGCCATGTTCAATAAGCTCGCCGAGATAAAAAAATGCCGAGTAATCACTGATTCGTGCTATCTGTTTTGTATTGTTTGAGACCAGTATTATGGTATATTCCTTTTTTAGCTCACTCAAAGCCTCTTCTATCTTTGCAGTAGATATGGGGTCAAGACCGGAACACGGCTCATCGAGTAAAATAATTTCCGGTTTTAATGCCAGTGTTCTGGCAAGACATAACCTCTGCTGTTGACCCCCTGAGAGTTTGTTTGCAGACATATCAAGCCTGTCTTTTACTTCATCCCATAGAAATGCCTTTTTTAAGCTGTCAGAAACGATTTTAAATAGCTCTGTCTTATCGTTTATGCCTTTAAGTCTTGGACCATAGGCAATGTTTTCAAAAATGGAACGTTGAAGAGGTATGGGGACAGCGAAAACAGTGCCTATCCTTCTTCTCAAACCAACAGGGTTTATTTCCTTATCAAGGATATTTATCTCATCTATTAATACCCTGCCCTCTACCCTTACATTATCCTCAAAATCTATCATCCTGTTCATTACTGATATCAGTGTGGATTTACCGCTACCGGCCGGTCCCATAAAGCCTGTAATCATATTCCTTGCTATATTTATCTTTATCCCTTTTAAAACCTCGTTTTTTCCAAAGGATACCCTGAGATTATCAATCTTTATCTTTGTATCCATAACGCAATCTATGAATATCTCGATATTACCTTGTTCATGGTATAATAGGCTACAATATTGATTAAAAGTATGCTTAACACAAGCACAAGCGCTGTGGCATACGCCTTTTCCATAGAAATACCCTCTCTTGCAAGTATATAAAAATGCACTGCCATGGTTCTACCTGAATCCATAACAGAGGTGGGTAGCCTCAGAGAACTTCCCATGGTAAATATCACGGCCGCTGTCTCTCCGACAGCCCTTCCCACGCTCAGCATAATCCCTGTAAGTATACCAGGGGTTGCCGATGGCAGAACAACCTTGATGACCGTCTCCCACTTTGTGGCACCTAAGGAGTAGCTAACAATCCTTACGTTTTTAGGTACTGCCTTTATCGCCTCTTCACTTGTTCTTATAATGGTAGGTAATATCATAATAGTTATGGTCAAAACACCGGATAATATAGACCATCCCATCTTGAGTTTTATTACAAAAAATATAAAGCCAAAAAGACCATAGAGGATTGAAGGTATACCTGCAAGGGATTCAACACCAAATCTTATTATCTTTGTTAAGATGGATTCCTTGGTGTATTCTGTCAAAAAGATGGCAGTTCCTACCCCGAGAGGTGTGGCGAATAAAATAGATAATATTACAAGTATAATGGTGCCCACAATCGTAGGGTATATACCACCATGCCTTCCCATATCTTCGGGAAAACTAAATAAAAATTCAAAACTTATGTTACCTATGCCTTTTATAAAAATTATTGCCACTATAACAACGAGTATGCCCACTGTAAAGAATGCCTGGGCATTTAAGGTAATCTGCATAAATTTATTTACTGTTTTAGGATTTGTTCGCATCTTTACACCCTTCTTTTAATGCCAAAGTTGGCTAAATAGTTAAGGGCCATAATGATTATAAGCAATACTATACCTGTTGAGAAGAGTCCGAGCCTGTGGTCCCCTGTGGCGTATGAGAGTTCAAGGGCAATGTTACCAGTCAGGGTTCTTAAGGGGTCTGTAATGTTTGTAGGTATCTTCAATGCATTACCGGCAATCATTATAACTGCCATTGTTTCGCCGATTGCCCTGCCCATACCCAATATAAAACTCGCAATAATTCCAGATCTTGCAGCAGGGATTACTATCTTGTATATTGTCTGCCATTTTGTGGCACCCATAGCATATGAGCCCTCCCTGTATGAACTTGGCACACTCATTATTGAATCAAAAGAGATACTGATAATTGTGGGTAGTATCATAATTCCCAGCACTATTGATGTCGATATAAGGGAAAAACCTGAGCCACCTAAGTATTCCCTCACAATAGGCACAATGTAAATCACGCCGAGAAAACCGTAAACAACCGATGGAATTCCCGCCAGAAGCTCAAGAGCGGGCTTTAAGACCATCTTTAACCTTTTGCCTGAATATTCTGCAAGATAAATGGCACAAGAAAGCCCCAAGGGTGCGCCTATTATAAGGGCACCGAAGGTAACAAGAAAGGATGAGACGATCATGGGGAATATACCGAAAAACCCCTTTGTAGGTGCCCATTTAAAACCGAATATAATGTTTTTCAATCCTACTTTTAAAAAAAGTGGTAGGCCCTCTATCAGGATAAATATAAAAATCAAAAACAGAAATAGAAGAGACGATAAGGCAAAGATGGTTAATATATTTTTCACTATTTTCTCTTTAACAGAAACCCATTTATTCATATGAACCGATAAGCCCCTCTTTCCTTAACAATTCCTGTCCCTGCTTTGAAAGGACAAATTCGATAAATTCCCTTGTACTATCATCTGGCTCTCCGTTTGA
>CAZJOP010000041.1:0-14343 GCA_964547695.1 uncultured Syntrophorhabdaceae bacterium | reverse complement strand
CATTGTCGTTGAATATATGAAGGGATACCTTGCCCTCGTTCACAACGGTAACCTTACCAATGCCCGCATCATAAGGGATGACTTAAGGGATTCAGGCTCTATATTCCAGACCACAACCGATACTGAGGTTATAGTCCATCTCATGGCAAGGTCAAAAGAAAAAACCACAACTGATAAACTGATTTCTGCGCTTTATAACCTTGAAGGCTCATATTCTTTGATACTTCTTGCCCAGAACGAGCTCATTGCCGCAAGAGATGCATACGGTATAAGGCCTCTGTGTCTTGGAAGGTTAAAGGATTCATATGTAGTATCCAGTGAGAGCTGCGCCTTTGACCTTATAGAGGCAGAGTTTTTGAGGGAGATAGAGCCCGGTGAGGTGTTGGTGATTAATGAAAGGGGCTTAAAGAGCCTTTTTCCCTTTAAAAAGGTACCGAGAAAACACTGCATCTTTGAATATATCTATTTTGCAAGACCGGATAGTTTCATGTTCGGAAGGACGGTGTACACAATAAGAAAGGCATTCGGTAGAGAGCTTGCAAGAACAGATGCCATAGAGGCAGATATGGTCATCCCCATCCCTGATTCAGGCATAGGGGCTGCCATAGGTTACTCTCAGGCATCGGGTATTCCATTTGAACTCGGTTTGATAAGAAATCATTATGTGGGCAGGACTTTCATCGAGCCTGAACCATCCATCAGGCACTTCGGGGTAAAGTTAAAACACAATGCCATCCATGACCTGGTAAAAGGAAAAAGGCTCGTTGTCATAGATGATTCCATTGTAAGGGCAACCACATCAAGAAAGATTATATCCATGCTCAGATATTACGGTGCAGAAGAGGTACATTTCAGGGTAAGCTCGCCACCTACAAAGTATCCATGCTTTTACGGAATTGACACACCCACGAGAAAACAGCTTATAGCCTCTTCTCATACCGTGGATGAGATAAAATCTTATATGCAATGCGATTCATTAAGATACCTCACCGTTGAAGATATGAAAAATGCCATAAATGGAGGCGATTACACCTTCTGCGATGCCTGTTTTACCGGTGATTACTTTATCCCATTTCCAAAATCAATGGATATGGAGCAGATGGAGCTGTTTTCTAACAAAGAAATATAAGAGTGAATAAAGATTTTTGACTAAGTGGCATCCCACCTTCTAATACCGACCACGAAAAAATTATTTAAAGAAAATACTTGAATAGAAAAATTTTTTTTTATAATTTATAAAAGGACTGATTTAATGAACAAAAAAGGAGTGCCATAATGGATAAGGTAGGAACAATCTTACAGAAAAAGGGTTCAAATGTATGGACCATAAAACCCGATGCAATTGTTTACCGTGCCCTTGAAATGATGAATGACAAAGGGGTTGGTGCCCTTGTCGTTGTAAACGATGAAGGCAAGGTTGAAGGCATTATTACAGAGAGGGATTATGCAAGAAAGGTTATACTCCAGGGTAGGTCCTCAAAAGAGACTTATGTAAAAGAGATTATGACAAAAGAACTCCTTGTTGTAAACCCCTCCACTACCATTGAAGAATGTATGGGTATAATGACGGAAAAGCGGATAAGGCACCTTCCTGTGATGGAAGGGGATAAGTTAGTGGGCATCATCTCCATAGGCGATGTGCTAAAAGCAATCATCGAGGCACAGGGCATAATGATTGAGCACCTGAGCAACTACATTATGGGTGGTTACGTAACTTAAATAACGTAGGCTATTTAAAGGGCGTATATAACACAGGCTACTTATCCGTAACCCTTGGATCTTAAAAAAGATTATGCCCTTTTAGTTTTTTTTGTTAATAATTTGCCAGACTATAGTTAAAAGGACTATAGTAAAGGAAGTGAGTATAAGGCATATTAATTTCAACATCTAATCTTTGTCTTTTCATACCATTATCCCTTTAAGAAAGGAAGGTATCTGGAAACTGTTTCTCGATTTTTAAAATGAAAAAATTTTTTATTATTTTTAATTTTTTTTCTTGAACAGGATTGAATACTTTGATAAAATTTTCACAAATCCTACGGTCAAAAACATGAAGGGGTTCCAAAATATTAGGCAATTATCTTTAAAGGTTCTGTTTTATTTTAAAATTATCGGTTATCAGACATGATGGAGGAGTTATGTGCCCACATTGCAGACCTTGCTGTGAATTCTATTTCTGCTGGTGCAAAACTTGTAAAGGTTTTTGTTGAAAAGAGTAACCTTAAAAATGAACTTTTTATAAAAGTATCCGATGACGGCATAGGGATGGACGAAAATACACTTAAACAGGTTATTGACCCATTTTTTTCAACAAAGACAGGCAGAAAGGTCGGTCTTGGTATACCTCTTTTAAAAGGCACTGCAGAGACATGTGGAGGGTCTTTTAATATAACAAGCCAAAAAGGTAAGGGAACGGAGATTACGGCATGCTTTCCATTGAATCACCCTGATTTACCGCCTATAGGCAATGTTAAGGATACCATACTAATCCTTTCTGTTAGTAATCCAGATGTGGACTTCTTATTTAATATTAAAAACGACATAATGAATTTTACATTTAATACAAAAGAAATAAAAGAATTGCTCAATGGATTACCTATAAACAGTCCCGAGGTAATAAAATTTTTAAAAAGTTACCTTGATGAACATTTAGGTTTTTTTAATTAAACCTTTAAACAAAGAAGGGGAGGCACTATGAAATTAGAAGATTTAAAAAAGATAAGGGAAAAGGCAGCAAAGGATATTGAATTGCGACAGAAAAATGCACGGGTTAAGATTGTGGTCGGTATGGGGACAAGCGGTATAGCAGCAGGGGCCAGGGAAGTGCTAAAGGCATTACTCGATGAGATAGCAGCCCGTAATCTTACCGATGTTATGGTCACCCAGACAGGAGAAAAAGGGCTCGCATCCCATGAGCCTATGATTGAAGTCCATGAAGAGGGCAAGGATGTAGTCGTTTACGGCAATATCGATGCAGAAAAGGCAAGAAGGATAGTAGCAGAGCACATAGTAAACCATAACCCTGTCACCGAATACGTGATAGAGGTTAAATAAAACGGGGGTGATTTATCTTGTATAGAGAAGAGATATTTAAAAAATACGAACCGAGTCTTGACAACATACTTTATATACTCCACGACTTGCAGGATAATAATCCACAACACTATATCTCAAAAGAGGATATAGAGGCATGTGCAAATTTTTTAAATGTGCCTTATAGCTATGTTCACGGTGTTGTAACTTTCTATTCCATGTTCAGCTTAGAGCCAAGGGGTCGTTATATCATAAGGTTATGTGAATCCCCTCCCTGTCACCTGATGGGGTCAGAATCATTGCTTGATTATTTAAAGAAGAAATTAAATGTGGATATAGGTGAAACCACTAAAGATGGCATGTTTACCCTTGAGCTTACGAGCTGTCTCGGCATATGCGGAGTTGCTCCTGCAATGATGATAAACGATGAGATGGTGGGTAATCTGACACCTGAAAAGATTGACGCCGTCCTTGAGGAAAGGAGAAACATAACATGAATATTGTGAGAAACCATATACTAATAAGCATAGATGCAGGCACTATAATGGCAGGTGCCAGGGCTGTGGAAGATGCCCTTGTAAAAGAGCTGACAAAATACGGCCTTGATAAAGAAGTATCTGTCCTTGAAACAGGTAGTCTCGGCATAACAGGCAGGGGTGTAGTCCTTGTAGTTTACCCTGAGGGTATCTATTATGCCAACGTGACTGTAAAAGATGTGCCGGAACTTGTGGAGGAACACCTCCTTAAGGGCAGGCCACTGAAAAGATTGATTTTAACCGAAGCCCCCAAAAGGACAGTAATTACAAAAGAAAAGACAGGTCTTTTGAAGGAGCAACCTCGAATAGTTCTGAGAAATTGTGGCTTTATCAATCCTGAAAACATAGACGAATATATAGCAGCCGGTGGCTATGAGGCAATAGCAAAGGCACTACATAGCATGACACCGGAAGATGTGGTTAACGAGGTAAAGGCATCTGGCCTTATGGGAAGAGGGGGCGCTGGTTTCCCTACAGGACTTAAATGGGAATTTGCCATAAAGACACCGGGAGATGAAAAATATGTAATATGCAATGCCGATGAAGGCGAGCCCGGGACTTTTAAGGACAGGCTCATTCTTGAAGGTGACCCCCACAAACTCATAGAAGGCATGCTCATAGCCGGTTATGCAATAAAGGCAAACACGGGCTTTGTTTACATTAGAGGTGAATACGGTTTATCCATTGAGCGGATTGAAAAGGCCATATCTGATGCAAGGTCCTACGGTCTTTTAGGGAAAAATATATTAGACAGCAATTTTAATTTTGACATATTTGTGAAGAAAGGGGCCGGTGCCTATGTATGTGGTGAAGAGACAGCCCTTATCGAATCTCTTGAAGGAAAAAGGGGTCATCCGAGAAACAAACCACCCTTTCCCATAAATGCAGGGCTATGGGGTAAACCCACCCTTGTCAACAATGTGGAGACCCTTGCAAATGTTCCTGAGATTATAAGAAACGGTGCTGATTGGTATAGAGGATACGGAACGGATAAATGTTCCGGAACAAAGGTATACACAATCTTAGGGCACGTCCAGACCCCTGGTCTCATAGAGGCAGAGATGGGCACAACCTTAAAAGAGATTATCTTTGAATACGGTGGCGGCATCAAAGACGGAAAGGCATTTAAAGGTGCCCTTATAGGCGGTGCAGCAGGTGCCTTTATAGGCCCTGAAATGCTCGATGTTAAAATGGATTTTGTGAACCTTAGAGAATACGCTGCTGCCCTCGGTTCAGGGGCAATACTTGTTATGAACGAAGATACAGACATGGTGGATATGTTAAAGAGCGTCCTTCATTTCTTCAAGCACGAATCGTGTGGTCACTGTGTGCCTTGTAGATTGGGCACTGCAAAACTCGTGGAGATTATAGATAATATATCTCTTTCAAAGGGGAAAACAGAGGACATTGACAGTCTTTTAGAGATTACTAATGCCATGAAGGCTGCATCTTTTTGCCCGCTCGGTCAATCGGTATCCCTGCCAGTTTCAAGTGCCCTGAAATATTTCAGGGATGAATTTATGGCAAGGATTATTTAAAATTAAAACTAAGAGGTAATGCTATGATAAAAGCAACGATCAATAATATAGAGGTAGAGGTTAAAGAAGGCACAACCATCCTTGAGGCAGCGAAAATGGCGGGTTTTACCATACCCACCTTATGTCATCATCCTGATTTAAAACCAAAGGGTTCATGCGGCATATGCGTTGTGGAGGTAGAAGGCATGCCCACGCTTAAAAGGGCATGTATGACAGAAGTGGTAAACGGCTGGAAGATACACACCAATACACCCCTTGTAAGGACTACAAGAAAGACCATAGTGGAATTGATACTTTCAGACCACGACATGGACTGTCCCACATGTATAAAAAACGGTCGCTGTGAGCTGCAGAATCTTGCCACAATGCTGGGCATAAAGGATATAAAGTTTGAAGGTAATTATAAAAAGAAGAAAAAGATAGACGATTCAAGCGTATCCATTGTAAGGAATCCAAATAAGTGTATCCTATGCGAGAGATGCCTTCAGGTATGTTCAGAGATACAGACCGTTAATGCCCTTGCCCTAAGCCAGAGAGGGTCTGAAACAATAATTACCGATGCCTTTGACGTAGGTCTTGGAAATAGCGTCTGTGTGAACTGCGGTCAATGCACTGTTTTCTGTCCTGTTGGCGCACTTTATGAAAAGAGCGATATAGAAAAGGTCTGGGAGGCCATAAATGATCCGGATAAACACGTGGTGGTTCAGGAGGCACCGGCAGTAAGGGCAATGCTCGGTGAGGAATTTGGCATGGAGCCCGGCACCCTCGTGGTAGGTAAGATGTATGCAGCATTGAGGAGGTTGGGTTTTGACGCCGTATTTGACACAAACTTTTCGGCAGACCTAACCATACTCGAAGAAGGCACAGAGATAGTAACAAGAATTAAAGAGGGCGGAAAGCTACCTATCATTACATCCTGTAGCCCTGGCTGGGTAAAGTTTATGGAGACGTTTTTCCCCCATCTCGGTGCACATCTATCCACTGCAAAATCACCACAGCAGATGTTCGGTGCCCTTTCCAAGACCTATTATGCAGAACTAAAGGGTATTCCACCGGAGAAGATAGTATCTGTATCTATTATGCCCTGCACTGCCAAAAAGTTTGAGTGTCAGAGACCGGAAATGAAAGACAGCGGTTATAAAGATGTTGACTATGTGTTAACCACAAGAGAGATTGCACGGATGATGAGAGAGGCAGGTATTGACCTAAAGGATATGCCTGAAGAGAGGGCCGATGACCCAATGGGTCAATACACAGGTGCAGGCACCATTTTCGGGGCAACCGGTGGTGTTATGGAGGCGGCATTGAGATCTGCCTATTTTTTAATAACCGGTAGGGAATTAAAGGACGTAGACATAATGGCAGTAAGGGGTATGGAAGGAATAAAAGAGGCAGAGATAGATATAGATGGCCTAAAACTGAAGGTAGCCGTTGCCCATGGCCTTGGCAATGCAAGAAGGCTTTTAAATAAGGTGACAGAGCAATTAAGAAATGAAGGTAAAAGCGAATACCATGCCATAGAGATTATGGCATGTCCCGGCGGATGTGTTGGCGGAGGCGGTCAACCGTGGGGTAGTGATATGGCAAAAAGGGCAAGAAGAGGAGAAACACTATACAATGAGGATAGGTCTCTACCTTATCGTCGTTCCCATGAAAATCCGTCGATAAAATTAATTTACGAGAGATATCTCGGTAAGCCCAATTCTGAAAAGGCACATCACCTGTTGCACACCCATTATTTCAAAAGAAGCATAATCGACGGTAAGGTGATAAATGAGCATTAAACATTTTTTTTAGTGTTAAGGAGGAAAGATGGAATTAGAACATCAATGCCAATGTGCCCAAACAAACGAAGAAGAGCTTTATCCAAAGCTTGAAGAGATGATAGAACAGCATAGAGGAAAACCAGCAGAGCTCATCATGGCACTCCATAAGGCCCAGAACCTTTTCGGCTATCTACCCAAAAAGGCTCAGGAAATCATTTCAGAAAGACTCAACGTGCCCATAAGCACTATCTGCGGGGTTATATCCTTTTATAGTTTTTTTTCTACGGTCCCCAAAGGCAGACATAGCATAAAGGTGTGTCTCGGCACAGCCTGCTATGTCCGTGGCAGTCAGCAGACCCTTGAGCGCGTTGAAAAGGAGCTGAACATACAGGTGGGAGGTACAACAGAAGACAGGCGATTTTCTCTTGATGTGGTTCGTTGCATTGGTGCCTGTGGTTTGGCCCCTGCCATGCTTGTGGACAATGACGTCTACGGCAGGGTTAAATCCACGAAGATAATGGACATATTGAAAAAATACGAGTAAGGGAGGAAAAATGGCTACAGAACTGTTTCGTGCACACGTGTTAGTTTGCGCAGGCGCCGCATGTGTTTCCTCAGGATGTCGTGAGATAAGAGATGCCTTTGTAATAAAGATCAGGGAACAGGGGCTTCAGGATGAGATAAAGATTATAGAGACAGGATGTGTGGGGTCCTGTGATTTAGGCCCCCTTGCATTGATATATCCAGAAGGCGTATTCTATCAAAAACTAAAACCGGCTGATGTGGAAGAGATAGTCTCAGAGCATCTTTTAAAGGGCAGGATTGTAGAGAGGCTCCTTTACAAAGAACCTGTAACCGCTAAAGCAGTGCCCTCGCTTAAAAGTATAGACTTTTTTAAATACCAGGAAAAGATCGTCCTGAGAAACTGCGGAATCATAAATCCCCTTAATATAGAAGAGTATATTGCAAGAGATGGATACATGGCACTGGCAAAGGTGTTGACATCGATGACCCAGGATGAGGTCATAGAAGAGGTGACAAGATCCGGTTTGAGAGGCAGAGGTGGTGGAGGGTTTCCAACAGGCTTAAAATGGAAATTTGCCCGTCAGGCAGAAGGAAAGGTAAAGTATGTGGTATGTAATGCCGATGAGGGTGACCCCGGGGCATTTATGGATAGAAGTGTTCTTGAGGGTGACCCCCATAGTGTGATAGAGGCAATGGCAATTGCCGGCTATGCCATAGGTGCAAATCAGGGCTATATTTACGTGAGGGCAGAATATCCCCTTGCCATAGAGCGTCTTACATGGGCAATAAATCAGGCAAGGGAATATCAGTTTTTAGGAAAAAATATATTTGAGACAGGTTTTGACTTTGATGTAGATATAAGGATAGGTGCAGGCGCCTTTGTCTGCGGTGAAGAGACGGCGCTAATGATATCCATTGAAGGGAAGAGGGGTGAACCAAGACCAAGGCCACCTTATCCTGTTGTAAGGGGACTCTTTGATGCCCCCACCCTGTTGAATAATGTGGAGACATACGCTAATATCCCTGTAATAATCTTAAAAGGTGCAGATTGGTATGCCCAGTTTGGCACAGAAAAGAGCAAGGGCACAAAGGTATTTGCCCTGGCCGGTGCCGTAAACAATACAGGCCTCGTTGAAGTGCCCATGGGCACAAGGTTAGGGGATCTCATATTCAATATCGGTGGAGGCATAAAGAACAATAAAAAGTTCAAGGCCGCACAATTAGGTGGCCCCTCCGGTGGATGCATCCCCATTGAATATTTAAATACCCCGATAGATTACGAATCCGTTACCCAATTAGGTGCTATTGTAGGTTCAGGCGGTCTCATTGTGGCAGACGAAGATACCTGTATGGTTGATTTTGCAAGATTCTTTCTTGATTTTACCCAGGATGAATCATGCGGTAAATGTCCTCCCTGCCGTATAGGGACCAAAAGGATGCTCGAGATATTGACCCGTATAACCCATGGCGAAGGAGAGGAAGGCGATATAGACAGGCTCATAGAGCTTGCAACAAGGATAAAACAATCTGCGCTGTGCGGGCTCGGTCAGACTGCACCCAATCCCGTGCTTTCAACTCTTCGCTTTTTCAGGGATGAATACGAAGAACACATAAGGGATAAGAAGTGTCGTGCAGGGGTATGCAGTTCCCTTTTTGACGCACCTTGTCAGAACGCATGCCCTACAGACCAGAATGCCTGGGGTTATGTAACGCTCATAAGTGAAGGGAGATTTAGAGAGGCGATCGAGGTGATAAAGGCAGATAATCCATTTCCCGGTGTCTGTGGCAGGGTGTGTTTTCATCCATGCGAGAGCAAATGCAGAAGACGTCAGATAGATGAACCTGTTGCCATATGCGCACTGAAAAGGTTTGCTGCCGATTATGACAGAAATACCTTTGAACCTTATAAACCCCAGGTTGCACCTTCAAATAACAAAAAGGTTGCCATAATTGGTGCAGGGCCTGCAGGGCTTACAGCAGCATACTATCTTGCCTGTAAGGGTTATAAGGTGACTGTTTATGAGGCACTTTCTGTTGCTGGAGGCATGCTTGCTGTAGGCATACCGGATTACAGATTGCCAAGGGATGTCCTTGATTATGAAATAAAGGCCATTTTGGACTTAGGCGTGGAGATAAAATACAATACTGCTTTAGGAAGAGACATAACCATAGAAGGACTTTTTAAAGACGGTTACAATGCCATACTGCTTGCCACAGGCGCCCATAAGGGACAGAAATTAAACATCCCTAAAGAAAATGCTGAAGGGGTATTAGACGGTGTGACATTTTTAAGAAACTTAAATCTTGGAAGACCCGTTAAGGTAGACGGTAATGTAGCCGTCATAGGTGGTGGAAATGTGGCCATAGATGCCGCTCGATCAGCACTAAGGCTCGGGGCAAAAGAGGTGTTTATCTTGTATCGCAGGGAGAAAGATGATATGCCTGCATATCAGGAAGAGATATTAGAGGCAGAAAAAGAGGGTGTTAAGATTTATACCCTTGTTGCTCCAAAGAGCATAATCGAAAAGGATGGCAAGGTTTCGGCAATAGAGTGTATCCGCATGTCTCTTGGCGAATTCGATGCAGGGGGAAGGAGAAAGCCTGTCCCTATTGAAGGCTCTGAGTTTATAATCCCTGCAGATACAGTAATTTCTGCTATCGGTCAGGTTCCAGATACATCGTTTATTAACGGAGATGGGGTAAGGATAGCAAAGAACGGAACCATAGAGGTGGATATTAAGAGCCTTGCCACTTCAAGGCCCGGTATCTTTGCAGCAGGAGACAATGTAAGAGGGCCGGCCAGCGTAGTAGAGGCCATTGCAGATGGCAAAAGATCTGCCCAGGCAATAGATATCTATCTCGGTGGGGATGGTGTGATAACAAAATCTTTTAGAGATGAACTTCTTTCTCTGCGGGTGTCATACAATGAGGAAGAATATCAGAAAGAGAGGCCCAGGGAAGAGTTACCTCATTTACCCCTTTCCGAAAGATATAAAAATTTCAAAGAGGTTGTGCTTGGATATCCTTTGAAAAAAGCCATTGAAGAGGCAAAAAGATGCCTACACTGCTATATAAGGGAGGAAGAATAAAATGGTCCGCCTTACTATAAATGGAATAGAGGTAGAGGTAGAAGAAGGCACCACCATATTGGAGGCAGCAAAGAAGGCAAACATACATATTCCAACCCTTTGCTACCTTCCTGAGGTGCAGGCAATAGGCGCATGCAGGGTATGTCTTGTGGAAGTAGAGGGTATAGGTAACCTTCAGGCTGCATGTGTTCACCCTGTTATCAACGGCATGAAGGTCCATACAAATACTGAAAGGGTAAGGCATGCTCGAAGGTTTTCTGTGGAGATGCTCCTTTCAAACCATCCCATGGATTGTCTTGCCTGTCCAAGAAACTTAAACTGTGAGCTTCAGAAGGTTGCCCATGAACTCGGTGTAAACGAGATAAGGTTTACCGGAGAAAAAAGTAAAGGCATCATCGATGAATCCTCACCTTCCATAAGAAGGGATAACAATAAATGCATACTGTGTCGCAGGTGTGTAACGGTCTGTGAGGCCATTCAGTCTGTGAGCGCCCTCTCCCTTCAGGGCAGGGGCTTTGAGACCCAGGTGATGCCTGCCTTTGGTTACGGGTTGGGTGAGGTGGCCTGCACAAACTGCGGTCAGTGCTCCCTTGTGTGTCCTGTTGGCGCTATAACAGAAAAGGATGATACACAGGCAGTGTGGGAGGCCCTATCAGACCCTAAAAAATTCGTAATCATCCAGGATGCACCAGCAGTGAGGGCTGCCCTTGGTGAAGAGTTCGGCTACCCTCCAGGGACCCTTGTGACAGGTAAGATGCTTGCTGCAGCAAGGATGCTGGGCTTTGACAGGGTCTTTGATACAAACTTTGCAGCGGATTTAACCATAATAGAAGAGGGGAGTGAGCTACTAAAAAGGGTAAAAGAAGGTGGAAAGCTGCCTATGATTACGAGCTGTAGCCCCGGCTGGATCAAATTCATTGAGCATTTCTATCCTGAACTTCTGCCTCATGTATCCACATGCAAATCACCGCACCAGATGCTCGGGGCATTGTGTAAGACCTATTTTGCGAAAAAGGCAGGGATTGATCCCAAAGATATGGTAGTTGTATCTGTTATGCCATGCACTGCCAAAAAATTCGAATGCTCGAGGCCTGAGATGACAGATAGTGGATATAAGGATGTGGATTATGTGCTTACCACAAGGGAGTTTGCAAAGATGATTAAAGAGGCTGGTATTGACTTTAAGGCCCTCGAAGACGGCACATACGATGACCCCTTAGGAGAATATACAGGTGCAGCAACCATATTCGGGGCAACAGGTGGCGTCATGGAGGCAGCTTTGAGAACAGCCTATGAACTGGCAACAGGCAAGACCTTAGAAGATATAGATTTTGTCCAGGTGAGGGGTTTAAATGGTATCAAAGAGGCAACGATCCCTGTGGAAGGTATAGGAGATGTTAAGGTCGCTGTGGCACACGGTCTTGGCAATGCAAGGAAACTCATGGAGAAGATAAAATCAGGTGAGGCAGATTATCACTTTATCGAAATTATGGCATGTCCCGGTGGCTGTGTTGGTGGTGGTGGTCAACCTATACCAACAAATGCAGAGATAAGAAGATTAAGGGCACAGGCATTATACAATGAAGATAAATCGTTGAAATACAGAAAATCCCATGAAAACCCATCCATCAAGAGGATCTATGAAGAATTCCTGAAAGAGCCGCTGGGAGAGAAGTCTCATAAATTCCTGCACACAAAGTATACACCGAGAAGCAGATATTGATTTTTGAGATAAATTAGAGATGTTGTATAGAATGGAAAGGGACCTCCTGGGTGAAATGGAGGTCCCAAAAGATGTTTATTACGGCATCCATACAGTAAGGGCAATAAAAAATTTTCCTGTATCAAATTTTAAAATCCCGGAAGAATTGATAATTGCTTTGGCACAAGTCAAAGAGGCATGTGCCAGGGCAAATATGAGGGCAGGACTTCTCGATGAGAGAATAGGAAATGCCATTGTAAGCGCGGCAATGGAGATTCAAAAAGGCCACCTCCACGACCAGTTTCCCGTGGACCCGTTTCAGGGAGGGGCAGGGACTTCTACGAATATGAATATGAACGAGGTTATTGCCAATAGGGCAATAGAGCTCCTTGGAGGGACAAAGGGAGATTATTCAATAGTTCATCCCATAGAACATGTGAACCTTTCTCAATCAACAAACGATGTTTATCCAACCTCTGTTAAGATTGCCACAATCAAACTCGTTATAAAATTGAGTGAAACCCTTGCAAAACTCCAGGGCGCCTTACAGGAAAAAGAATCTGCCTTTGCAGGTATTCTAAAATTAGGTCGAACTGAGATGCAAGATGCAGTGCCCATTACACTGGGATTAGAGTTCGGTGCCTATGCAGAGGCAATAGCCCGTGATAGATGGCGTTTATATAAGGTAGAGGAAAGATTAAGGCAGGTGAATCTCGGAGGAACTGCCATAGGGACAGGTTTAAATGCAAAAAGGGCATATATATTTGCCGCCATTGAGGAATTACAGAATATCACTGGACTTGGCATTGCAAGGGCAGAAAATATGGTGGATGCAACACAGAATGCCGATGTCTTTGTGGAGGTATCGGGTCTTATAAAGGCGTCTGCCGTAAATCTCTTCAAGATCGCCGGTGATTTGAGGTTATTATCCAGTGGACCGCTGGGTGGTTTAGGGGAGATAGTTCTTCCCAAAAGGCAGGAAGGGTCATCTATTATGCCTAACAAGGTCAATCCTGTAATGACAGAGATGATGACCCAGGTTGCTATCCAGATATTTGGTTTTGACCATGTAATAACAATGGCTGCTTCATTAGGACAGCTTGAATTGAATGCCTTTATACCGGTTGTGGCATTTAATATCATAAATGCCTTAAAATTAATGATAAATGCCTCAGAGGTTTTTAGAACCCATTGCATTGAAGGTATTATACCCGATAAAAAACGCTGTAGCCGGTGGCTGGAAGAAAGTCTCTGTCTTGTAACTGCCCTTGCGCCATATATCGGTCATGAAAAGGCAGGTGAGCTTGCAAAAAAGGCACAGATGGAGAAAAAGACTATAAAAGAAGTGGCAATAGAGTTAAACCTATTTACAGAAGAAGAGCTGGATATTATCTTTAATCCCTATGAGCTCACAAGGCCCGGTATTCCAGGAGAAAAAAAGTTAAAAAAGGCAGATAAATAATGGCAGACACTACCTTAAGCGACACCCCCCGTGGTAGTAGACTCCACATTGCCATATTTGGAAGGAGAAACGCTGGAAAATCAAGTCTTATCAATGCCCTTACAAACCAGAATATCGCCATAGTATCCGATGTGCCAGGGACAACTACTGATCCTGTATATAAATCTATGGAGATACTGCCTATTGGACCTGTTGTGTTAATAGATACAGCTGGCATTGACGATGTGGGTGAGCTTGGCAGATTAAGGATTGAGAAGGCATACAGGGTTCTGGCAAAGACGGATTTGATGCTTCTTGTCATGGACCCATCAAATTTAAAAGGGGATTTTGAAAAAGAGGTGATAGAAAAGGCAAACGCTCATAAAGTGCCTGTAATAGGGGTAATAAATAAAATCGACATATATCCAGAGGTGGATATAAAAGAGATTGGGCATAGGTTTGATATCCCCGTTATACCCGTTAGTGCCCAAACAAAACAGGGTATCCATGAACTCAAGATGGCCATGATTAAAGATGCCCCTAAGGATTGGGTATCACCTACAATTTTAGGGGATCTCATATCACCGGGAGATATAGTGGTGCTTGTGGTGCCCATTGACCTTGCCGCACCAAAAGGAAGGCTCATTCTTCCCCAGGTGCAGACCATAAGAGACATCCTCGACCACGATGCCATGGCATATGTGGTAAAGGAA
>CAZJOP010000040.1:0-14716 GCA_964547695.1 uncultured Syntrophorhabdaceae bacterium | reverse complement strand
ATTATAAGGGATTCACGGGGTGCTGATGTGCATGGTGCATGCGGACAATTGGGCATGAAGTATTTAATGGCAAAGCATAGAGAAAAGTCAGGTGAATAAAAAACTTACATTAAATTACATTAAATAGTGGAGAGATAACATAGAGATTTACGGCAACACAAACGGTTTAAATCATCTTATAAAAAGAAGACTTCTGAAACTTTACAGAAAAAGGGTGGAACCCAGTAGTGTTATCACTTTTGATATTGCCCGCTCCATTATGGACATCTCGGAAGAAATCTCAAGACAGATAGGGATCCTCATCAACCGCAGGGGCATTATAGAGTATGTAATTGTAGGTGATAAGAACAGGATTGAAATACCAAAGCTATCCACGGAAAGGGTGGGCAGGGCAAGATTCAGAGGCCTTAGATTCATTCATACCCACCTAAACAGTGAATTTCTCACAAAGGAAGACTTAACAGACCTCTCTTTGTTGCAACTGGATATGATTGGCTGTTTAACGGATTTAGAACATAATGAGCCAGGACTTATCCATATAGGCTATTTAATACCTGAGACAAAGAGGCAAAAGGCATGGGCATTTATTGGACCGATGGATTTAAAAGAATTAAAGATAGATTTTATTGAATTTATCACAGAACTGGAGAATGAATTTGTAAGGGAACGGGGAAGATTATACGATATAAGAGACAAGACAGAAAAGGGGGTTCTGGTAAGCGTAATACCCCCTAATTCGAAAAAATTGCCGGACGAGAGCATCTTAGAAATGAAAGAGCTGTGTTATTCGGCAGGTATAACGGTGCTCGATACGGTCATCCAGAGGCCAAAAGAGCTACACCCTACCTTTCTTATGGGAAAGGGGAAGATGGAAGAGGTGATAATGAAGTGTCAGCAGTTGGGGGCAGATTTGATAGTGTTTGATGAAGGTCTAACCCCGGGTCAGATAAATAATATTTCATCTATAACAGAACTGAATGTTATAGACAGAAATCAGCTCATCCTTGATATTTTCGCCCAGAGGGCAAGGACTAATGAGGCAAAGATTCAGGTGGAACTGGCACAACTTAGATACATTCTACCGAGACTTGTTAGCATTAAAAGGGCCTTTTCGAGGATTACAGGTAGAATCGGGACAAGAGGACCTGGAGAGACAAAGCTCGAGGTGGATAGAAGAAGGATAAGAGAGAGGATTGCATTGCTTGAAAAAAGGCTAAAAGAAATAGAAGAGGTAAGAGACAGAAAAAGAAAGAGAAGAAAGGCAACAAATATCCCGGTAGTTTCCATAGTGGGTTACACGAATTCAGGGAAATCAACGCTTTTAAACCTTTTGACAAGGAGTAATGTTGAAGTGGAAAATATGGCCTTCAGCACCCTGAATCCCACAACAAGGCTTATAAAATACCCGGAGAGAAAAAAGATAATACTTACAGATACGGTGGGGTTTATAAAAAATCTACCTGATGTGCTATTGAAGGCATTCATTGCAACCCTTGAGGAATTAAGGGATGCCCATCTTTTAATTCATCTTGTTGATATAAGCACAACGGATTTTGAAGATAAAATAAAGGCTGTGGATGAGATATTAAATTTACTGAATCTTCAAAACAAAGAAAGACTGATTGTATTTAATAAGATAGACAAGATAGACAGCTCGTCCATAAAACGTATAGAGCAGAGATACAATGCCTTATCCATATCGTGTCTTAAGAAAATAGGCATTGAAAGACTTTTGGAAGCCATTGAAGACAGGTTGAAAACCCTTTGTGTTGACTGAGGATAACCCCTGTGTTAGCATGTGTTAGAGCTAATACATAAAAAGTGCAGGAGTATATAGATGGATCTTGAATTTCATATCTCTAAAAAGATTAGAGATATCTTACAGTTCGATGATAGTATCTTTGGAATAACAGGCAATGTGATAATCCCCAATATAAAGGCAGCCCGCATCCTTGCCCAGAAGATAAACCAATATCATGCTGATTCAGGTCACCCTGAAAAGATTGTAAAGGCAGGGGACATTGCGTCTATGGGTCTTATAGACGAGATCTTGCACTATGCTGTCCTTGCATACAAAGAAGAGGTGGACGGAAAGGCAATAAAGGATGGCCTTGTCCATCTTTATGAAATATTTGGAAAAAAGCAGGTAGATAATGCCTTGATTTTATTTGTTGATGATTTTCCTCCTGTAGATGTTTATAAAAAAATAATCGATGTTGAGACCTATGTCTTTGGTGAAACCCGTGGCATAAAAAACAAAGAGATTATCCTTGAAGAGATGCTCCTTCTATGGCTTGCAAACATGAACCCTGCATTTTTGCCTTTTTCAGAGTTTTTTGATGATAATAGATTGAAAAGGAATTCAGTGTATCTCTATATGATTGCTGCCATGAGGGAGTTTTTTGAAAAAAGGCCTCATTTTGGTCCGTTTAATCAGAACCTTATTGATATGCTCAGAAGTCCTGCGGTTCTTGTGCCTTATTCCCTTGAAGGCCAGCTTGAATATATAAAAGAACACTGGGGTTTTTTACTGAAGAGATTTTCAAGGCGCATTTTCGGCATACTGGATGTTTTAAAGGAAGAATCAAAGATACCTTTTATCGGACCGGGTAAGACACAGGTTTATGATTTTAAGGATGCCCGCTTAGAATCAGAAAGTTTTACCCCTGATAGAGACTGGATGCCGAGACTTGTCTTAATTGCAAAGAATATATACGTATGGCTTGACCAGCTATCAAAGAAATACGGGCGAAAGATTACTAAATTAAACGAAATACCCGATGAAGAATTAATCACGATGAGAAATAGGGGATTTACTGGTCTGTGGCTCATAGGTATCTGGGAGAGAAGCCCTGCGTCCCAGAGGATTAAGCAACTATGCGGAAATCCCGATGCCGTTGCCTCTGCCTATTCTCTCTATGACTACGAAATAGCCTATGATTTAGGAGGGGAGGCAGCGTATTCAGACTTAAAAGAGAGGGCATGGTCATACGGTATCAGGCTTGCCAGCGACATGGTGCCCAATCACGTGGGTATCTATTCAAAATGGGTCGTGGAGCATCCTGACTGGTTTATCTATCTTAACTACAACCCCTTTCCCTGGTATACCTTTACAGGGCCTAATCTTTCACAAGACGATAACATATTGATTCAGATCGAAGACCATTACTATACAAGAACAGATGCAGCGGTGGTGTTCAGACGACTTGATAAAAGAACAGGTGAAGAGATATTTATCTATCATGGCAACGACGGCACAAGTATGCCCTGGAATGATACGGCCCAGTTAAATTATCTAAATTTAGAAATGAGAAATGCCATGATAGATACCATTTTGTATGTGGCAAAAAAATTTCCCATTATAAGATTCGATGCAGCCATGACACTTACAAAGAGACACTATCAAAGGCTGTGGTTTCCGGAGCCAGGGAGCGGTGGCGCGATTCCCACAAGGTCAGAATACGGCATGACCAAAGAGGAATTCGATAGACTGATGCCTAACGAATTCTGGCGTGAAGTTGTAGACAGAATTGCCCAGGAGGCGCCTGATACCCTTTTACTTGCCGAGGCATTCTGGCTTTTAGAAGGATATTTTGTAAGAACCCTGGGGATGCACAGGGTTTATAACAGTGCCTTTATGAATATGCTAAGGGATGAAGAAAATGCCAAATACAGGGCTGTTATAAAAAATATCCTTGAGTTCGACCCGGAGATATTAAAAAGACTTGTGAATTTTATGAACAATCCCGATGAGCGAGTGGCGGTAGAACAATTCGGGAAAGGGGATAAATACTTTGGTATTTGCACCCTCATGGTAACCATGCCGGGGCTACCCATGTTCGGTCATGGTCAGATTGAGGGGTTTACAGAGAAATACGGCATGGAGTATAAAAGGGCATATATGGATGAGACACCGGATGAATATCTCATAAAAAGGCATGAAAGGGAGATATTTCCCTTGTTGCACAAACGCCATATCTTTGCCGGGGTAGAGAATTTTCTTCTTTACGATTTTTATATTGATTCCCAGCATGTTAACGAGGATGTTTTTGCCTATTCAAATAGATTTGATAAGGAAAAGGTGCTTGTCTTGTATAACAACAAAAATTCACCCACCTCGGGCTGGATAAAGATATCAGCTAAATTTTCTGTAAAAAAAGGCCATGGAGAAGATAAGGTGCTCATCCAGAAGGAACTTGTCGATGGCCTTGATATATCCCGGCATGAAGGATACCTCATCTTTACAGATCACGTTGATGGTTTGACCTACATAAGAAAGATAAATGAGATAAGAGAAAGGGGTCTATATTTTGAGTTAGGCCCTTATGGATACAAGGTCTTTATGAATTTTTACGAGGCACAGGACAGCCACGATGTAAGCTATTCTCTTGTCTATGAATATCTCGCCGGAAAGGGCACAATCAGCGTAGACGAGACCCTCATTGAAATAAAAAGACAGAAGATTAAGGAACTGTTTGGTTCAATCCTATATGATGGTATAACAGTTGATTTTATAGAGGTTTTGATATTAGAGAGCCAGGATAAGGAGAAAATAGCATCGTTTTTAGAAGATACAGATAAAAGATTAAAGGTGTTTTTAGAGCATGTAAATAGATATGCCTCGATTAAAGGACTCGAGGTTATCCCCTATGAATTTACAAACACAACAGTGGAAGAGCTAAAGACATTTATTGCAGTGTTTCAAAAAGAAAATATAGAAGCCAATGAGCTAAAAAGACGAATCTTTTTTGCCATTGATTACATCTTATTTTACAGATTAAAAAATTATAAGGTGATTGAGGAACTGGGGTTAGAGGGCATAGTCCATGAACATTTAAGGACAGGTGGATTGGATGAACAAAGTTTGCTGGATTTTAAACTCCTTATGGATACAAACAATGAGATGGAAAAGATCATAGGGGATTTAAAAGAGGATACCCATATTTTAAACCTTTTCAATCGTTTTTTTAATGCAGATACTATCTGTAAAATTATAGGGATTAATGTCTATAATGGTGTTGTCTGGTTCAACAGAGAAAGATTTGAATGTTTTTTATGGTGGATTTATGTGTTTATTCTGTTAAAGGTCGATAAAACATTATTTTCAAGTCTGGATGCTGTGGATAACTTTGTGGAAAGGCTTAAAAAGGTTATAAAAGACATAAATCTTCTTGCTCAAAGGTCAGGCTACAGGTTTTTAGAGTTTTCTTCCTTGCTCAAAAATTCATTGATGAAGGAGGATAATTCGATTATAATCTAACCTTAATCCATTAATGTTATTATCGTTAATAGATGTTGCAAAACACATTAGAATGAAGCAGTTTTTGAGGATTCGATAAAAAGGTGTTTTTAAATCCATCATGAATTCCCGGTAATGGAATATAAATAATGCTGGAGGTTATAATCAATGGTAAAGACAAGGTTTGCCCCGAGCCCAACAGGTCATCTCCATATCGGAGGGGCAAGGACAGCACTTTTTAATTATCTTTTTTCAAAACACCACAGCGGTGTATTTGTTTTAAGGATTGAAGACACGGATATGGAGAGGTCAAAAGATGAATATACCAGGGATATACTTGAAGGCCTTAAATGGCTGGGGATCATCTGGGATGAAGGACCTTTTTTTCAAAAAGAACGGATGGATATATACAGGGAACATGCGCACAGACTTCTTGAAAAAGGTCTTGCCTACCGTTGTTACTGCACACCTGAGATACTTGAGGAAAAAAGAAAGTTAGCCATAAAGGAAGGCAGAAAGGCAACCTATGATAGAACCTGCAGGGACATGAAAGAGGTTTTTACAGATAAACCGTTTGCCATAAGGTTTAAAACGCCCCTTGCTGGTCAGGTAGCGTTTGATGACATGATAAGAGGAAAAATTACATTTAACTGTGAAGAACTGGATGACCTCATCATTTTAAGAAGTGACGGCACCCCTACATACAATTTTACTGTAGTGGTGGACGATGCCTTAATGGGCATTACCCATATTATAAGGGGCGATGACCATATAAATAATACCCCCCGTCAGATATTAATATACGAGGCCTTAGGATATGAGGTGCCGAACTTTGCCCATGTGCCCTTAATACACGGCAAGGACAGGACAAGGTTGAGCAAAAGGCACGGTGCCACATCCTTACTCGAATACAGAAATGAAGGTTTTCTACCAGAGGCATTAATGAATTATCTTGCCCGTCTTGGCTGGGCATATGGGGATCAGGAAATATTCTCAAAAGAGGAGTTGATAGAGAAATTTGACCTTGATCATGTAGGTAAATCTCCTGCCATATTCGATATGGATAAGTTGAAATGGCTAAATGCCCATTATATAAAGACTTCAGACGATAATCGTATTGCAGATATGCTCGAAGAATTCCTTATAAGATTAAACATTAAGATAGACAGAAGACAGAAACTTATTCCCATTGTAAAAAGCTTAAAGGATAGGGCAAAGACCATAAAGGAAATGGCTCAGATGGCAGAATTTTTCTTTAACGATGAAATTCATTACGAAGAAAAGGCAAAGGAAAAATATCTGACACCTGATACGAAAAGGATACTGGAAAGTTTTTTGGATGGGTTTGTCTGTATTGAAGAAAATGATGAAGAAGCCCAGAAGAGGCTTATAGAAAACATCGTAAAAGAAACGGGTAAAAAGCCTGTAGATGTGATTCAGCCCATAAGGGTTTCCTTATCGGGCAGGACTGCAAGCCCCGGCATCTTTGAGGTAATTGAGATCCTCGGAAAGGAAAGCGTTGAAAAGAGAATCAAAAGGGCAATAAATTCCATACAATAAAAGATAGGGGAATTAAATATTGAGGCTTAGAAGATTAGAATTATTCGGTTTTAAATCTTTTCTCAATAGAACTGTTTTCCATTTCAACGAGGGTATTACATCCATTGTGGGGCCCAATGGTTGTGGAAAAAGTAATATTGTAGATGCAATAGTATGGGCATTAGGAGAGAGGGGCACAAAGTCCTTGAGGATAAAGGATATGGGCGATGTGATTTTTCATGGCAGCAATGGAAAAAGACCTGTAAACATCGCAGAGGTATGCATAGAGTTTAGCGAGCACGACCAGGAAATATCCATAAAAAGGCGGATTTACAGGGACGGCACCAACGAATACTTCATAAATAATAACCAGGTGAGATTGAAAGATGTGCAGGATTTTTTTCTTGGAACAGGGATAGGCCCTAACTCATATGCCATAATTGAGCAGGGAAGGATAGAGTATTTTATTCAGATGAAGCCCCAGGAAAGAAGGATTGTAATAGAAGAAACAAGCGGGATTACGAGATTTGAGGAGAAAAAAAGGGATGCCATAATGAGGATGGAGGAGGTGAGAGATAACCTTGAAAGGATAGAAGATATCTACAGTGAGGTAAAGCAATCCTTTGAAAAGGCATCACAGGAATTCGAGCGGTGGAAGACATACAAGGTGCTTTCTGAAAAACAAAAAGACATAGAAAGGCAGATACTCATTGACGGTTATATAAAGATTGATAAAAGGATAAATAAGGTCAAAGAGAGGATAGAGGTTATAGAGCATGAGTTGAAAGAAAAGGAAGAAGCTAAGGCAGAATACCAGAAAAATTTGGAATTAAAAGAACAGGAATTTTCCATTGCAGACAAAGTATTAAGGGAACTGGAGCTGGACATAAAGGGTAAGGAAAAGGATATGGAAAAAAAGGTTCTCGAGCTGGAATATTTATCCGGTGAAAAGAAGCGCCTTGAAAATATCCTTTTAGAACTCAAGGAGAAAAAAAAGTCCCTTGACAGAAGATTAGTGGATTTAAATACAGAAATTGAAGTGCTTAAGAAAAAGATAGATGATAATGCGATGCTCATCTCAAAGGATGAGGAAGAGGAAAGAAAGATAAAAGAGACCATTGAGGCACTGAAGCTTCAGATAGATGATGCGGGAAAACAGATGGAAAGCGAAAGAACAGAGCTTTTTGTTACAATGAGCAGGATAACAGAGATTAAAAATCAGTTATCGGAGGTGGAGAGAAAGAGACAGGAAAAAGTCAGAAGAGAGGAAAAGAGGGCTCAAGAAAAGGAAAGGATAACAAATAGGTTGAACGAATTAAATAACGATCTTTTAAAGATTAAATCTCTAATGGACAATGAAATAGTAGAAAAAGAAAGACTATCCACAAAAGAAAGGTCTATCTCTGCCGACCTAAAAGATATGAAGAGAACTATGGAAGCGCTGAGCCAGAAGATAGATACCTTTAAGATAGAAAAAAGAGGGAAAGAGGCATTTTTAAAGCAGATAAATACATTCCAGGCAACAAAGGATAAGATGTCAGGGCTTAAAAAATTAATTGATCTAATCAACATTGATGAATGGACAGAAAAGGCTGTGGAGAGATTTTTCTACAAGGAAATGGAATACTCTGTTTTAAATAAAGATAACATAGAGGATATAACGGATATAGTGAGTAAATATGATGAAAATTTTATTTTCTTCCACGAAAAGAGCCTGTTTAATTTTTCAGGAGATGAAAACGAGGGTAAAGTGGGAATAAACATAAGGTGGATTGATAGCATTGAAGATACATTAAAAAGGATCAAAGAAGGTGAGGACGGGATATTTTTAAACAATGAGGTTTATATAGATTCAAGGGGTATAATTTTAAAGGAAAGGGATTCAAGCAAGATAGACCTCCAGCAATACAGGGAAAGAAAAAAGGTGGAAAAGGAAATAAAAGAGTTAGAGATTGCACTGGAGAAACACATAAGTAGCCTGAATGAGTTAAAAATAGAGCTCGAAGCAAAGGAGAGGGAGCATAAACAGGTCGTAACAGGCATAAAAAACAAAGAAGAGGCATTGAAAAGATATGAGTTGACTGTTACGAGATTGCAGACCGAGATAAAGACGATAAAAGAAAGATTAAACGAGTTAGAATCTCACAGGGATTTATACGAAGAAGACCTTTCTGAATCAAAAACACATGCCTTAACAGATGAAATGAATGCACGTATTGAGAATAAAAAGGCCTTTGAAGAAAGGCTGAATAATCTGAAAAATGAGCTCGATACATTAAAAGATACATACGAGACCGTAATGTCAAGATGGAGAGGTGTTTCTGTTGAGCTTGAAAGAAAGAGAAATGCCGTTAAGGCTGCAAAAGAAGATATAGAAAGAAAGAATTCTCAGATTTTGCACATTAAAGCTGAAATGGAAGAGATAGAAGCGCGCCTTAAGGATACAGACGAAAAGATTAAGACATGCACATCAAACATGGAAAGGATGGAAAAAGATTACGAAGAGATAAAACTCAACACAAAAAAACACATAGAACGTTATGAAGACCTAAAAAATAGAGCCGGCACCATCCATATGGAAAAACAGGCCATATCAGAAAAGATTGACACTATTTTAAAGGAAATAGAAAGGATAAGATATAGAAAGGAATCTGCAGAAAAGGATATAGCAGTTCTCATGGAGAAAAAGAATGTTATAGAGGAGAGGCTTTCTGTCCTTTGTAACTTAGAAGACATTTACAGTATAACTATTGCCCCTATATCTGAACTTGAGGCTGAAAGGGAGCGTATTGAAGAGGAAATAAAGGCATTGGGAGAGGTGAATTTCAGGGCAGAAAAAGAATATTTGGAGACGAAAGAAAGAATTGAATTTCTTGAAACGCAGAAAAAAGATTTAAAAGATGCTATGGATTCGCTGAAAAAGACGATTTCAAAAATCGAGGGTATTACAAAAGAGATGTTTTTTGAAACGCTGGAAACTGTGAACAATGCGTTCAAGAGATTTACAGATATGCTATTTAAAGGCGGTAACGGTCACCTTGCCTTCAATCATGAAACGTCAGGTGTGGATATGTTTGTCCAGTTACCGGGAAAAAAGGTAGCAAGGATGGAGCAGCTATCCGGTGGAGAAAAGGCGCTTATTTCCATAGGATTTTTGTTATCCCTTATGGATACAAATCCATCACCCTTTTCCATTCTCGACGAGATAGATGCGCCACTGGATGATGCCAATGTCATGTCATTGCTTGAGATAATAAAGACCATAGTGCACAAAACCCAGATAATTTTTATCACCCACAATAGACTTACCATGGAGGCATCCAATACAATTTACGGTGTTACCATGGAAGAGCCGGGCATATCAAAGATCGTTTCTGTTAGGCTTTAAAACTTCTTCTGAACCTCCCCTGTCATGGGAACGAATCTTACTGGACAGATTTCCTTTGAAATGTATTTGCCCTTTTCTTTTATGATGAGGGTGAGGTTTTGATGAAAAGAGGTGTCTCCTAAGGGAATAATGAGCCTTCCTCCTTCTTTTAGCTGTTCCAGCAGTGGTGGAGGTATCCTTTTTGCCGCTGCCGTTACCATTATGGCATCAAAGGGTGCATATTCATTCCATCCTTGATAGCCATCACCGTGTTTTACCTTTATATTTTTATACCCCAGCGCATTTAGACGTTTCTGGGCCATTTCATAGATTTTTTTATTTATTTCAATGGTATATACCTCTTTTACAATCTCGGCAAGGACGGCAGCCTGGTATCCTGAACCTGTGCCTATTTCAAGCACCCTTTCATCACCTTTAAGCGCCAGTGCCTCTGTCATTAGTGCCACGATATATGGTTGCGATATGGTTTGACCTTCACCGATGGGAAGGGGATGGTCGTTATAGGCTTTGTCCATAAGGGATGGATCCACAAACAGGTGTCTTTTTACCTTTAGCATGGCCGATAACACCTTTTTGTCCCTTATACCCCTTGCCTCAATATCATATCTTACCATCTCCTCCCTTTTTTTATCGTAAATATCACCTGAGATGGCCTGTGGGCATATTAGAAGCATTAGAATAGAGACAGAGAAAATGGCAGCTATGATTTTTCCCTTCATGCCATTAGGATATCACATTTTTTTAGACAACAGAAGCCTTTTGAAATAGAACCGTTAACATGATAAAATGATAAAACCTTATGATAATGACAATCGAAGAATTAAACAGCCTGCCGTTAAATCATAAATCACGGGATATGCTCATCCTTTTAGGAGAAAAACCAGACCCGAATATTCCATACTGCATCCAGCTTGCCCTTTGGGGTTTAAAAAGATTGAACTTAGAAGTAGAGGAAGGAGTTAAAGAATTTATCCATGCCATGCCGTCTTGGAGACCCTCAAGGTTTATGAATTTTTTCATGTTGCCTTCTGAAGACATAAAAGGCGATATCCATTGGGAAGATGCCACATCCCCTGAAGAGCTTGTGTATGCCATCATAACTTACATTGAAGATAAAATAGCCCACCACTTCCCCTTTTATTTTAGTGTGGAGTAATTTAAAAACCCATGAATATTTTATCTTGAGGGAATATGGGTTTTTTAAATAATGAGACCGGTAATTCTTGCAATATTTTTGAATAACAGAAGCTCCTTGTCAATGTAAGAAATGGGCAGATTAAGGACCTTGGAGAGCTCATGTTTCATATTACCGAATGGAACATCAGAGCCAAATATAACCCTGTGAGGTCCAACTGTTTCTACGAATTTAAGTATTTCGTTTTGAGATGCAAGGGCTGTATCAAAATATACATTTTCCTTTTCTTTAAAACTCTTTAAAAAAGACATAGGATTCCCGCCTAAAAGTCCAAGATGGGGGATGATAATCTTCATACCCTCTGCCATCTCCACAAATATTTCTGTAAAACGAAGTTCTTCCTCAAAAATCACAGGTTTATTGGTCTTTTTAATCTTTTCTATAAGTCCTGGCAGTGCTTTGTCTTCAAGAACCTTATAATTTGATGCTGAATCCTGCCAGCCCCTCATCCAGTGCCACTTTCCACCATAATATCCTTCAGGTATGGGATCAAAACCTTCTATATCATAATCTTCCCTGATGTAATGATAGGGTATGAAATCCTTTATCTTTTTAGTCTCTTCAAGAAGTCTCACATTTATCTCATTGTTGTCAATGGCTGTGGAGGGAAAGGGGATTATAAAGACATGGGTAACACCCGATTGTTTCATCTGATTTTGAAGCTCTTTTGTGGTAATATCTATACCAAGGGTTATAGAAGGACCCCAGTGGCAGTGGCTGTCAATGATATATTCAAATTCCATACTTGCATTTTCAATATCATAGATAGTATATGTTTGTAAATGAACTTTTATAAATAATGCGGGAGGGAAATATGACCAGGAAGGATGAAGGCAACTATGGAAAAAAGAGAAAAGACTTCCAGCTAAACGAAAGGCTTGCATCTTTGGTGAAAGAAAGGGCTCAGGATAATAAGATTTCCTGTTCAAAGGCACACGACATATCAAAAGAACTAAACGTAAGTCCTTTCGAAGTGGGCGCCGCCATAGATATCCTTGAAATTCGTATAATCAAATGTCAACTCGGTCTTTTCGGCTATGATGGCAGAAAGAATATACCTGCTTTAAATGAAAAAGTAGACCCCGAGATCGAAACTGCCATTAAATCATCCCTTGTAGAAGGAAGGCTTCCGTGTTTAACTGCATGGAATATTGCGGAGAAATTCAACATTTCAAGGTTGAAGGTGGCATCAATCTGCGAATACCTTAAGATTAAAATCAGTGCCTGTCAATTAGGGGCATTTGAATAGAAAAGTTTTTTACACGCTATCTCAAAAGTATAAACTATAAGATTAAACCTTAAGTTTATCCCTTTTATATTTTTCAATAGCCAATAGAAAGGTGGAAGGCACAGGCACCACCTTTTTATGTTTATAATCATAGGTCAAAAAACCTGTCTCTGCAATGGCAATCTTTTTGTCGTTTTTTAAAATCTTGTAATAGATTCTAAACCCGTTTTTTTTCATATCCCCAATATAACTTTCAACAGTTATCTCATCGAATAAGAACGCCTCACCGTAAAAATTTACAACAAGGTCTTTCATGATAATACCTGTTTTTCCGTCACCCAGGTCAAGTTCACCTATACCCAATGTCCTGAAAACATGGGTTCTTGCCTCCCAGAGTATGGCAATTATAGCCTCATGTCCCACATGGCCGGCATAGTTAATATGTCCGATTTGAATCTGGAGCTTATACTGAAAGTCATAAGCATTTTGTTCGTAAAGTATTATCTCAGACATGTTAGACCTTTTAATTTAAAGTATTAAATGCGACTAAATCAATAATGACTAACACAGAATTTTCAACAAAGGCAAGTTTTTTTAATATCCTATGTCTTTTAATCCCCGGGCAATCGTTTTACAGTGTCGTGCAATGCCTTCGAGGTTAATGAGGATATCTACAAATATCGGGCCTGCCTCTGCCTTGCAGATTCTTTGATAGAATCTTTCAAGGTGTTTACCTATGGCAATGTGGATAGATTTTACTATTTCATCTGCTGATTTGATGATGCTATCTGTTTTTTCTTCATCATTCTTATCTATCACAGATAAGGTCATATCGAGAAGGGATATGACCTTTTTGCCTATATCGTCCAATTCATCCATGGCGGCTTTAGAAAAATTAGCCCTACGGAGATACCGGGATTCAGCAAGTTCCACAATATTCAACGAGTGGTCACCTATCCTTTCTATGTCGTAAACAATAGTGGAAAATGCAAAAAGCCTTTTTGAAAGCGCATTAGATAGTTGAGCACACGAGATATTCCAGAGATATTTTGTTATCTCTAATTGTAGATTATCCACTATCATCTCAATGTAGCCAATATCCTTTTTTGTTGATGCCCTGTAGTTTTTAATAAGATTAAGGCTCAAATAAAACATCTTTTTTGCAAGCAATGCCTCTCTTGTAAGTTCCTTTTGAACACATAAAAGCGCTTCTTCTGCATTGGTAAGACTTTTTGTGTTTAAATGTTCAGGCCACAGTGGAATGATATCATCCCTGCCGGGAATGATATTTTCAATAAAGTTTGAAAAGGGTTTTAGAATAAAGCCAAAGATCAGGGTTATAAAGACATTGAAAATAAGATGGCTCAATGCCACCTGCTGTGGCACACCAGAGGCAATGCTTTTGATTAAATCAATAAAAAATGGAAAAAAGATAACACAGATAATAACGCCAATTATTTTGAATAAAAAATGGGAAATGGCACTTTTTTTTCCATTGACGTTTAGCACAATACTGCCAAGAAGGGCCGTTGCTGTGGTTCCAATGTTTGCCCCTAAAACAACTGGAAAGGCATTTTCAATACCGATTAGACCCTGTTGTCCCATAATGACCAGTATCCCGATAGGTATTGCCGATGCCTGCACAATGCCGGTGAATAATGCACCGATACCTATACCGAAGAGGGGATGTTTTGCCTCTTTTAAGACAGTTAAAAACATTTTATGTTCCTTAAGCGGTGCAGTTGCATCGCCTGTAAGATTAAGCCCAAAAAATATCATGCCAAAATAAAATATCGCCTCACCTACGATCTTTTGTTTATCCTTTCCTGTAAAGATTAATAGTCCCCCTGCAAACATGATAAAGGGTGATATGGTGGTAAATTTCCAAACAACGAGTTGGGCGGTGAGGGTTGTGCCTATGTCTGCCCCCAGTATGATACTTAAGGAATGATAAAAGCTGATGATGCCTGCGCTAACGATGCTTATGGTCATAAGGGTGGTAGCAGAGCTACTCTGCAAGAGTATTGTGCCCAATATCCCTATTAATATGCCGTTTACAGGTCTTTTTACAGAAATTTTTATGATTTCTCTCATGCGACTCGTTACGAGTTGTTGCATGAGTGTGCT
>CAZJOP010000039.1:0-14898 GCA_964547695.1 uncultured Syntrophorhabdaceae bacterium | reverse complement strand
AAATATTGATAAAGCAGAGCCAAACGAAACAGTGCAGACCTGTCCAATGGATTGGCAGGAGCGGGAGGTTTCTCAATTTGGGGTGGATTATCTTCGAATAAAGTGTACGGGTGAATATGTCCTTGACATACAAGGGGTTGAATATACACGATTTATTTCCTCATATTAAATTAGAATCTGCTGAGAAAGGGCTTATGAAAAAAGAAATTTTTCAGTTTCCTATGGGTGATAAGAAGATTATATTCGAGGTGGAGGAATTCCCTATTCAAACCATAGATGGAAAGAATACTTATAAAGGTATTATACTGAAAGATATCACAGATGTTAAATTGACAGAGGAAGAAAATATTTTCAGGGAAAAGATGGAGACATTGGGGATGCTATCTGCAGGCATTGCCCATGATTTCAACAACATGCTTACAGGCATCCTCGGATACAGCTCTCTTCTTAAAAACTTTATACAACACGATGAGAGGCTTTTAAAATATGTGGAGGTTATTGAAAGATCCGCAGAAAGGGCCTCAAGCCTGACAAAGCAGCTTTTAAACTTTGCAAGGAAACAGGAAAGACCTTCCCATGAATTCGATGTCCGTGCAGTCATAGAGGATAGTTTGCTCCTTCTATGCGAAACCTTAAAAAATATAACCATAGAAAGACAGATGGAGGCGACAAGTAGTATCATCCAGGGTGATGAATCAGAATTTCAACATATTTTTTTAAACCTCTTTATAAATGCGAAAGAAGCCATGGAGGGCAAGGGCACCATAAAGGTATCCACAAGGAACGTAATCGTTGGAAAATCAGAGCACATCCTTGTCTCCGTAGAAGATACAGGAAGGGGTATGGATGAAAAGGTAAAAAGAAGCCTTTTTACACCTTACTCCACAACAAAAAAATCAGGTAAAAATATGGGCTTAGGGTTATACAGGGTAGAAAGAACCGTTAAAAAATATGGAGGCTTCATAGAGGTAGAAAGCGAAATAGGTAAAGGCACAAAATTTTCTATATATATCCCCATTAATAGGGATGTTAAAAATGAAAAAAAGGGGATAGAGTTAATAGAAACCTTTAATGGAGAAAAATTAAAACAGAAGAAAAAGGTCCTCGTTGTTGATGATGAGGAATTTATCGGTGAAATGTTCTCCATTGTGTTAAATGAAATGGGTATTGATGTTCAATACTGTAACAGAGGGGACGAGGCCTTACAGCATTTGAAAAATAAGCTGTTTGACTGTATAGTCCTGGATATAATCATGCCTGGCATGAAAGGAGACGAAGTGTTAAAAGAGATAAGGAAGATGGGCTTGTCCATTCCTGTTATCATATCAAGCGGTTATATGAGTGAGGATCAAAGGGACAAGGTGAAATCCTTAGGGGCAAGTCTTTTTCTCGATAAACCCTTCACGGAGAAAAAGATAGTATCTTTGATGCAAAAGGTTCTCTTTGGTGAAAACTAATGTTATACAAATCTCCATTTACACACCTTTTTTTCGAGATAGTCTGTAAGAAAATAAAGGCCAAAGCCAAGGATTCCCATGGCAAATATCCCTGCATACATAGCAGGATAATCAAAAAGGGTGCTTCCGGTAAGATATATATAGTATCCGAGACCATATTTTGTAGCAAAAAGCTCTGCCACATACAATACTGCAATTGCAGTGCCTATTGACTGCCTGACCCCTGTGAAAATGGCAGGTAGCGTAGCAGGGAGAAACACGTAAAGAAACATCATCCTCTTTTTTGCCCCCAGGCTTTTTACAGATAAAATAAGTTCAGGTCTCAAATGGGTTGCTGCATCCCTTGATAAAACAAGGATTTGAAAAAACAGGATGATAAAAATCATAAGCACCTTGGCACCATCTCCTATACCGAATAACAGTATAATCACCGGAACAAAAACAACCTTTGGAACAGGATAAAGTAAATATATAAAGGGGGAGAAGATGCGGTTTAAAAATTTCAACTGACCTATAAGTATCCCAAGAGGTGCCGAGACGATTACGGCCAATACGATACTTATTACAACCCTTTTGAAGCTTGCAAAAAAGTGCCTTCCTAAATCTGTGGGAAAGGAAGAGATAAATATCTCAAGAACAGACATAGGTCTGGGCAGTATGGGTTGATTTATAAACATGGAAAGCACATGCCAGATGATGACAATGATAAAAAAGGCAACAATCGTATTTAAACGGCTCTCGCCCATAAGCCATTCCCTATTGTTTCTCTTATCCTTGAACATATGGCTATGAATTTAGCATCTGTTCTATCAGAGGGTATTTCAGGGTTTTCTATAATAACAGGGTATTTGTTGGGTGGATAATTCAAATGAAGGATTTTCCTGCCCATAAAAGCAGCCTCTTCTATGGTATGCGTTACAAGTATTAATGTTAAACCCTGTTCTTTCTGGAGGTCTAATATAAGTCCCTGAAGGTTCTCCCGTGTAGGTGCATCGAGAGAGGAAAAAGGCTCATCCATTAACAAGATATCCGGTTGTAAGACAAGGGCCCTTGCTATGGCAGTCCTCTGTCTCTGACCGCCGGATAGCTGATGGGGATACCTATCAGACACATCCCTTATGTTAAGCCTCTCAAGCCACATGTCTATTCTATGGTCCTTTTTTAGACCTCTTATCCTTAATCCCAACTCTATATTTTCCCTCACTGTTCGCCAGGGCAAAAGCCCATAATCCTGAAGTATCAGGGCAGTATTCTTTCTCGGTCTATCTAACCTTGTTGCTTCTATTTCAATAATGCCTCTTACAGGTTTTAAAAGTCCGGCTATTAAGTATAAAAGGGTTGTTTTTCCGCATCCAGACGGACCAATTACACTCCAGGCATCACCCTTTTCGACTTTCATGGAAAAATCTTCAAAGATAGGCCGTTCATGTCTATAAAAAAAGGTGATATTGTTAATATAAATCATCTTAACCTGGAAATATCCATTATAGATTCATTATAGGGAATATTGGTCTTGACTAATCCCCTGTCCTTCAACCACAGGATTACATCTTCCCATTTTTTCTTATCAGGTACATAAAAGGAAGGATATGGAGGAACCTTAAAGGAATTTAGAAGAACCGGAGGGACAAGTTTCTTTTCCACAATGAGGTTTGCCCATTTAGCCTTATCTTTGTTTATATCCTCTATGGCCTTGTTGATAGATAATAGAAATGCCTTTGTGGCCTCCATATTCTTCTGCAAAAACTCCTTTCTCACAGAATAGATGCTTCCGCTAAATCCCCTTTCTTTACTGTCATCTAAAACCAGCGAAGCACCCTTCATCAAGGCCAAAATGGCCAAGGGATCTGGAAGTGTGGCAGCGTCTATCTCACCTTTTTCTAATGCAGATAATCTATCCGGTATTCTCTGGATGGGTATAACCTTTATCTCTTCTTTTTTCAGACCGTTTTTTTCAAGCAATCTCTCTGTTACATAATGTATGATTGTTGCCTCTGAGATGCCTATAGGCACATTTTTCAGTCCTTTTGGACTGTTAATGCCGCTCTTTTTTGAAGAAAGTATATAAAACTGGGGATGGTCTTTTTGAGGTAGCATTGCATATCTGATACCCACAAGATTTATCCTATCCTTATTGAACAGGGCAAGGGCAATAAGGTCGTTTATTATAATATCCAGTGCCCCTGCTGATAAAAGCTGGTCCCTTTCTGCGGCTGAGGCACAGGGTATTGCCTCCACTTCAATGCCTTTTCCTTTAAAATAGCCCTTTTCAAGGGCCACATATACTGGCAGTGAATCAAGAATCGGTAGAACCCCCACCTTTATGGTGTAATCTGTCCGGGCAAAGGCAATTGTTGATAAGCACAGAAGAAAAAGAAAGAACATAAAGAGCTTTTTCATAAATAACTCCTATCTACAAAAATAGACAGCATAATACCTGAAAAAATGATGATACTTATATATCCGTTCATGTTGAAAAAGGCCACATCGAGCCTTGAGAGGTCATGTGGAGAAATGAGCCTGTGTTCTTTTATAAGTAACATGGCAGAGATGATAATGGAGATTATATAAAAAACATTGAAATCAAGAAAAGATCCGAGATAAATAAGACCTAACACCATAACAACATGGCATAATCGGGCTATCTTCAATGCCACCACGGTACCAAACCGTGATGGTATCGTATGTAACCCTTCTTTTCTGTCAAATTCAATATCCTGACACTGGTACAGTATATCAAAACCAGCTATCCAGAAGGTGACAACAAATACAAGAAGCCATGCCGGTAAATCTGAAAGGGTAAAAAAAGACCCGCGGATGGCAACCCATGCACCTGCTGGGGCAAGCCCATCTGTTATACCTAAAAAGAAATGGGATAAATAGGTAAATCTTTTTGTAATGTGATAAAAGGAGAGAAAGAAAAGGGCCACAGGGGTGAGCATAAAAGGTAAAGGACCAAGCAGATAGGCAGTTACAACAAAAACAATGAGGGATGCAAAAGCACCGTAAAAGGCAGTTTTTTTTCTTATAATGCCTTTCACAAGGTGTCTTTCACTGGTTCTTGGGTTTTTACTATCGTATTTTAAATCAATAATTCTATTCAAGGTCATAGCATATGTCCTTGCCGCTGTAAAAGCAACGGTGATTAAAAAAAATTTATCAACATCGGGAAAACCATCTGCTGCAAGAAATATACCTATGTATGCAAAAGGAAGGGCAAATACGGTATGCTCGAATTTTATCATCTGCAAAAACAGAAAAAGAGATTTGAAGTTACTCAAAAGATACCTGCTGTTTTCCAATTTTCATCTACCTTCTTGATTATTTCTTCGTCCATCTTTACCACTTCCGGCCACTGGCTGTTATAACCCTCTTCCTTTAATTTTCTTGTGGCATCAATCCCGATTTTGCCTCCAAAGGAATCCTTATCCGTTGCATGGTCTAACTGATCAACAGGGCCTTCCATAATTACAGTATCTCTTGTCCAATCAACATTTCCAAGCACATACCAGCCCACTGTGTATAGGTCCTGGATGTCTATATCATGATCCACAACGACGATAGCCTTTGTTAAAGAAATAAGTCCCATACCCCACAGGGCATTTATTACCTTTCTTGCATGCCCGGGAAACCTTTTTTTAATGGAGACGATCAACAAATTATGAAATACCCCAAAGGAGGGCATGTTTATATCCTGTATCTCTGGAAGCATTATCTTTAAAAACGGAAGGGCCAGCCTCTCCACCGCCTTTCCCATCCAGAAATCTTCCATAGGCGGGATACCTGTAATCGTTGCAGGATAGATGGCATCCTTTTTCATAGTTATGGCTGTTACATGGAATGCAGGGAATGGTGCCTGCGCCGTATAATACCCTGTATGGTCTCCAAAAGGACCTTCCATCCTTATGTCCTCTATATCAATGTAGCCTTCTATTACTATATCTGCATGTGCAGGAACACTAACAGGTTGGGTTATGCACTCTGCCATATCTAAGGATTTGCCTCTAAAAAAAGAAACGAGCCCGTATTCGTCCATTTCCGGTGGCAGCGGTGCCGATGCAGCCCAGATGCATAGCGGGTCTCCGCCTATTACTATTGCAGAAGGGATATGTCTCATATTCAATTCCTTTGCCCTGTTTTCATGTTCTTTACCCTGTTTATGCCTTTGCCAGTGAACAAGCAATGTTTTTCCGTCTATTACCTGCAATCTGTACATGCCCACGTTTCTTTTACCTGTCTCAGGGTTTAAGGTAACTACCTGAGGTAGCGTGATATAGCGTCCACCATCTTTTGGCCATATAATGGGTATTGGTATTTTATCAAGGGAAGCATTGTCTTTATCCACTATCTGCTGGCATGGTGGTCTATCTATTATCTTTCCGGAAGATAATGACTTAAATAGATTTAATAGTTCTCCACCCTTTCTTATAAGCTCAAAGACACCGCCTTTAAAATCTAATTTTAATAGAGCTGTTATCTTCCTGGTTAGCTCTTTTAAGTCTTTTACACCAAAGCAGAGACTTATCCTTTTTTCACTGCCGAAGAGGTTTGTTACAATTGGTATGTCATAGCCCTCTATGTTTTCGAATAACAGGGCCTTATTTTTATCCGGTGGTGCCTTGCAAACCCTGTTTGTAATCTCTGTGATCTCCAGGTCTTTTGAAACAGGCCTTTTCAGTCTTATTAACTCGTTTTCTTTTTCAAGGATATGTATAAAATCTTTAAGCTCATTCATAAAAAAGATATAACACAACATAACTATTAAAAGCAAAACCAATTGCTAAATTAGGTAAAATCGATTTTTAGATTACCTTTAATACCATGTTGACATTTTTTTCATCATCGGAAATAATAGGTTGATGCAGGAAAAAACCATATCGGATATATTAAATGAAATAGGTGCCCTCCTCGAGATAAAGGGTGAGAACCCATTTAAATCAAAGGCATATTACAATGCGGCAAGGATCATATCCGCTGTAGAAGATTTACATGCTATTGTAAAAAATAAGGAATTAAAAAAGATAAAAGGCATAGGAGATGCTATAGCCTCCAAAATAGAAGAATACATTTCAACTGGTTCCATAGAATACCTCGAAAATTTAAAGAAAGAGATCCCACCTTCACTACTTGAGCTACTGGAGGTGCCTAACCTTGGCCCCAAAAAGATCAAGGTATTATACGATACGCTGGGTATCACCAATTTAGGTGAGCTTGAATATGCCTGCAGGGAAAACAGATTGATAACCCTTCCAAATTTTGGGGAAAAGACACAGGAAAAGATTCTCAAGGGCATTGAATTTTTAAAAAGGCATAAAGGGGAATACCTTTTAGGCGATGTTTATGCCCAGGCACAGTCAATTAAAGAAAGGCTATTGAAGTTCATAAAAGAAGAAGATATTGAGATTTGTGGAAGTATTAGAAGAAAAAAAGAGGTGGTAAAGGATATAGATATCCTTGTCACCCATGAGGCACCTGATTCTATAACAAAATTTTTTATTACATTGCCCGAGATAGAAGAGGTGCTGCTTACTGGAGAAACAAAGACATCGTGCAGAATGAAATCAGGGGTGGAGGTGGATTTAAGAATTGTTGAGAAGATCTCATTTCCCTATGCTATTATGTATTTTACCGGCAGCAAGGAACATAATGTGCGATTGAGATCCATAGCCAAGTCAAAGAATTGGAGATTAAACGAATACGGTCTCTTTGAAGGGGAAAACCTGATAAAATGTGACTCTGAAAAAGAAATCTACCATGTTCTGGGATTACAGTTTATCCCCCCAGAATTAAGGGAAGATATGGGTGAGATAGAGGCGGCATTAAAAAAAGAGATACCGCAACTTATAGATTTACAGGACATAAAGGGCATATTTCACATCCATTCAGATTTCAGCGACGGTATTGATACCATAGAAAAACTTTGCATTAAGGCAAAAAAGATGGGTATGTCTTACATAGGCATATCAGACCACAGTAAAAGTGCATATTATGCAGGTGGTTTAAAAACTGATGATGTGTTGAAACAGTGGGCACTAATAGATAGCCTTAACAAGAAAGAACAAGATTTTTACATATTTAAGGGTATTGAAAGCGATATATTAGTGGACGGAAGCCTCGATTATGATGAATCGATTTTAAAGGGTTTTGATTTTGTGATTGCCTCCATCCATTCGAATTTTAATATGAAAAAAGAGGAAATGGAAAAAAGGCTTATTAAGGCTATTGAAAATCCATATACAACCATGCTGGGACATCCCACAGGAAGGTTACTCCTTTCAAGAGACGGTTATGATGTGGATATAAAAAAGATAATAGATGCATGCGCATCAAACCATGTATTGATAGAGTTAAATGCAAACCCGTACAGGCTTGATTTAGACTGGAGGCATCTAAGGTATGCCAGAGAAAAGGGAATCCTGATATCCATAAACCCCGATGCTCATTCAGCCGATGGTTTTTATGATATCTTTTACGGTGTGGGCATTGCAAGAAAGGGCTGGCTTGAAAAGAAAGATGTGTTGAATGCAAAAACATTAAATGATATAAAGGATACTTTAATTCATCTTAAAAGACTAAAGGGGATATGATTTGGAAAAGGACATAATCTCCATCTTAAAAAAACTTAAAAAAATGCATGGTAATGCAAGAATCGAGCTTATATATTCCAACCCCCTTGAACTCACCGTAAGCACCATACTTTCTGCCCGGTGCACAGACGAAAGGGTAAACAAGGTGACAGAAGACCTCTTCAAAAAATATAAAACCATGGAGGACTATCTAAATGTGCCTATCGAAGAACTGGAAGAAGACATAAAGCCCACAGGTTTCTATAAAAATAAGGCAAGGACCATAAAAAACGTCATGAAAGAGATAAAGGAAAGGTTTTATGGGAAAATACCCGATGACATAGACAAATTTGCCACAGTGAAAGGAATCGGCAGAAAATCAGCAAACCTCATTGTAGGTATGGCATATCATAAGCCTGCCATTATTGTAGACACCCACGTCATAAGAGTCTCAAACAGGATAGGCCTTACAACACAAAAAGACCCTGAAAAGATCGAGATGGATTTAAGAAAAATGGCAGACGAAAAAGATTATACTGATTTATCCCTGCTTTTGACATTACATGGAAGATACATATGTAAGGCAAGAAAACCCGGTTGTGCCCAATGTCTGCTAAAAGAAGACTGCGATTACTTCAAAGGAGGAATGGATGGCATTTGAAAAAGATGGCCTCTCAGAGACAGAAATAAAAAGATTCCAGGAACTTTCAAGGCTTGCCAAGGGCGATATCATAACCATGACAACCCTTGCCGCATCAGGCCACCCAGGGGGTTCCATTTCATCCCTCGATATCTATCTTGTGCTCTTTTCTTTTGCTAAAATAGAAAATGAGCCAAGAGACAGAATCATTATAAGCCACGGTCACACATCTCCAGGGGTTTATTCGGCCCTTGCAAGACTCGGACACCTTCCCGTAGATGAGGTTGTAGCCTTTTTCAGAAAAGGGGGTAGCCCCTTTGAAGGCCATGTGGTAAAGGGCATACCCTTTATAGACTGGTCTACAGGTAATCTCGGTCAGGGTTTATCTGCAGGTTGTGGTCTTGCCATTGCTTCAAAGATAAAAAAACTCGATAACCATATCTATGTAGCCATGGGCGATGGTGAACAGCAAAAAGGCCAGATTGGAGAGGCAAGAAGGTTTGCAAAAAAATACGGGCTTCATAACATTACTGTTATTATAGACTACAATAATCTCCAGATAAGTGGCAGCATATACAGCGTCATGCCCCAAAACATTGCTGAAAATTATCTATCCGATGGATGGGATGTGATAGAGATAAACGGACACAATTACAACGAGATATATTTAGCGTTTAAAAAGGCAAGGCACACGGATAATCCCACATGTATCCTTGCTCGAACCGTTATGGGTCATGGCATTGGTTTTATGGAGCACAAGGAAAAATATCACGGCAGCCCCTTAAATACAAATGAATACAAGGAAGCGGTTTCCATACTTTCCATAGAAGACAGACTCGATTACTATAGAGAACTCAGAAAAGGAAAATGGAGTTTTGTCTCAAAAAAGTCAGATGAGAATATCCCGGATATCGATACAGGCAAACCAAGAACATACACAAAGGACGATAAGATTGATAACAGAACTGCCTTTGGAAATGCATTAAAAGACATAGCAGATTTAAATATCCCCAATGGAAGACATATTTGTGTCTTTGACTGTGACCTTTCTGGTTCTGTAAAGACCAATGATTTTGCAAAGGCTTATCCTGATTACTTCTTCCAGGGTGGTATCCAGGAGCACAACACTGCCACCATAGCCGGCGCCACATCAACTACTGGGATATTATCTTTTTTTGCAGATTTCGGTGTATTTGGTATTGAGGAGACCTTTAACCAGCAAAGATTAAACGATATAAACAGCACAAATTTAAAACTCATTTTAACCCATCTCGGTCTTGATGTGGGTCAGGACGGAAAGACCCATCAATGTATAAACTACATTGGACTGGCCAGAAACCTCTATCATTTTAAGACAATCATCCCCTGTGACCCGAACCAGGTAGATAGGGCAACAAGGTTCATTGCAAGGACAAAAGGAAACTTTATTCTTGGAACCGGTAGATCCCGCTGGGAGATAATTTTAAAAGAAGATGGCACCCTCTTCTTTGATGACTCGTATAAGTTTGAATACGGAAAAATGGATATAATAAGAGATGGAAGCCACGGGGCCATCATCACCTATGGGGCAATGGTGCAAAAGGCCATTCAGATCAGGGAAAGACTTCTTAAAATGGGTAAAACATTGATGGTTATAAATATGGCCTGTGTGGATGAGATGGATGAAGAGGTTATGAAAAAGGTTTTAATCACACCGGTAATCGTGACTTACGAAGACCATAACATAAGAACTGGCATTGCCCCTATCGTGGCCCTGTATCTTACAAAAAATAAATATAATGGTAGATTTGAATCCTTTGGTGTAAAAGGCTACGGTGTATCCGGTGATGCAGAGGAGGCCTATCAATTCGAAGGCCTTGATGTAGAGACGATATATGAAAAGATTATTGAATTATTAAATTAAAAAGTAAGATCATGCAACATATGCAACGGATGACTTTGTTTGATGAACCAAAAGAGGATAAAAAATTAGTGAGCTTGAAAGCGGCAAGTGCATGGGCAACAAAATACCTCGGAAAAAAAATTACAGTCTCTAACATTGCATACTTAATTCAATACGGAAGAATCAAAAGATATGAAAGGAACGGAAACCCTCTTATAAATTTAGATGAACTAAAAAATTACTATGATGCTTTTTCAATAATAAAAAAATGGAAAAAGATACTTGGTGAAGATATCAACTGGCATCTTTCCTTTTCACAATATTCTGAAAAGGAAAGAACAAAACATGTCCATAGGCTACATCCATATAAAGGAAAATTTATTCCTCAACTGGTGGAATATTTTCTTGATTCCCATACAGATGCATTTAAAAAAGATTGTTATTTCCAAAAGGGCGATATTGTTTTAGATCCTTTTTGCGGCAGTGGAACCACCCTTGTTCAAGCAAATGAATTAGGGGTTCATGCCATAGGAATTGATATTTCTTATTTCAATACTTTAATTTCCAATATAAAGATAAAAAGACATAATTTATCACTAATTGCCAATACAATATCTGAATTTACCACAAAATTAGTAGATTTTCAGAAAACCCAAAACAATAAAATTTTTGAAGAACATCTCCTTTTGGAACTTTCTAAATTTAACGAAAAATATTTTCCCACACCTGATTATAAAATAAAGGTGGCAAACAAAATAATAGATGAAAAGGTTTATTCAAAAGAAAAAGAACAACAATTTTTAAAAATTTTTTATGAATTGGTTGATAGATATCAGATAAAGATAAAACAGGATCACAATAATACCTTTTTAAACACATGGTTTACATATCCTGTAAGACAAGAAATAGATTTTATAGCCCAATTAATAAAAAAAATAGAAAATAGAGACTTAAAGGATGTGATGACATTAATATTGAGTCGGACTGCTCGTTCATGCAGGGCAACAACCCATGCTGATCTTGCTACATTAAAGGATCCGGTATTTACCACATATTATTGTAAAAAACATGGAAAAATTTGTAAACCTATATTTTCTATACTGAATTGGTGGAAGGTATATACTATTGATACATTAAAACGCTTTAAAGAATTTGATAGAATTAGAACTGATACATTTCAAATATGTTTAACAGGCGACAGTAGAACTATTGATATTTTTGAAGAAATTAAAAAAATAGACCCCGTATTTGCTGAAAAACTTTTAAAACAAAAAATAAAAGGCATCTTTTCAAGTCCTCCATATGTGGGGCTTATTAATTATCATGAGCAGCATGCATATGCTTATGAAATTTTTAACTTTGAAAGAAAAGATGAACTGGAAATCGGTCCCCTTTTTAAAGGACAAAATGAAGAGGCAAAAATTTCATATATTAAAGGTATTTCAGCAGTTTTAAAAAATTGTAAAAAATATCTAACCGATGACTTTGATATTTTTTTGGTGGCTAATGATAAATTTAATTTATACCCTCAAATTGCTGAATTGTCAGGAATGAAAATTATCAATCAATTTAAACGGCCTGTTTTAAATAGGGTTGAAAAGGATAGAGAAAATCCCTATGCAGAATCAATATTTCATCTAAAGAATAAATAATATGGGGCTCGAAAAAGGACAAATAGAAAAAATTGAAAATACTATTAGAAAAAGTTTGAGGAATAAATTTTATTCATACAAGCCAGAAACAAAAAATATGCCTTTTCATTTCAGACTCCTTGGAAAGGACAGGATGGCCTTATTTTCATTTATTCATTCATTAAATACAACATTTGGAACATCTATATTCGAACCTGTAGCTGAGACACTGGCAAGTTTTAATTTTCCTTTTGTAAAAAGACAATTTATTGTAGGCGATTGTATAGCAGAAAAGGCTCAATTGGAAATACAAAAAATAATAAACGAACTTACTATTGGAAACACACCAAACAAAGTAGAGGAAATCAAAAGAATTAAAAAAGTAGTAAATAAAGGAAAGATAAATAAATTAAAAATCGTTAAGGTTGATCTGTTCATTAAAAGCAAAGAAGGGGATATTTATCTTTTTGACCTAAAGACAGTAAAACCAAATATAAGTAATTTTAAAGACTTTAAAAGAACACTATTGGAATGGATAGCCATTTATTTATTAAAAGAACCTGATGCAAACATCTCTTCTTATTTAGCAATACCCTATAACCCCTATGAACCAAAACCATATGAAAGATGGACATTAAAGGGCATGTTAGATCTGGATAATGAATTAAAAGTGGGAAAAGAATTCTGGAATTTTTTGGGCGGTGATGGGGCATATGAGATATTATTAGACTGTTTTGAAAGTGCTGGAATAGCATTAAGGCCTGAAATTGATGCATTTTTTTCGAGATTTAAATAAAAATTATTTTGCCTGGAGGTCGCATGGAAGATATAAAAAAGATGTATAAGAAGATTGTTAAGGACAATTTTCCAAATGTTATAAAAATGGACTTCGATGGTCAGGTGCTTATTTACAAAAAAAAGATGTGGAATATATATGATAGTGATGAAGGATGTAATGTTGAAAGGGGTTTAAGATACGGTGAAAATCCCGACCAGCCCGCTGCCATGTATGAATTGATAAACGGTAACATCGCCTTAGGGGATGTGCGCTTTTTCGACACCGATTTAAAGCTCACCAGTGCCATAACAGAAGAAGACATGATTCAGGTGGGAAAACACCCGGGAAAGATAAACTTAACGGATGTGGATAATGCATTAAACATCTTGAAATATCTCGATAAAAAGCCTGCCTGTGCCATTATGAAGCACAACAATCCATCCGGTGTTGCCTACGGCTCAACGTGTGGAGAGGCATTTATAAAGGCATTTTCCTGTGATCGCATTGCTGCCTTTGGGGGCTGTGTAGTATTTACAAAAACCATAGATGAAGAAACCGCAAGAGAAATGGTGCCTTATTATTTCGAGGTAGTCTGTGCACCGGAGTTTGAAGGAAGTGCAATTGATATATTAAAAAAATGGAAAAACTTGAGACTCCTCAAGATAAAAAACATAGAAACACTGCACAAGTTTAAATTCGTAAGGCACATTGATTTTAAATCCCTTATAGACGGAGGTTTAATCATCCAGGAATCTCAACCCTTTAGAATAAAATCTAAAGAAGACTTAAAACCAGCAGAGGCAGTCCACAAAGGCACCACATATAGAATAAAAAGATTGCCCACTGAAAGGGAGCTTGAAGATATGCTCTTTGGCTGGTATGTAGAGGCTGGGGTAAGCTCAAACTCTGTGCTTTTTGTAAAGGATGAGGCCACCGTTGCCATAGGCACAGGGGAACAGGACAGGGTTGGTGTCGTGGAGATTGCCATATTTAAGGCATATAAAAAATTTACAGACCTCGAGGTGTTTAAAAGATACGGTGTGCCTTATGCAGTGTTTAAGCTTGAGGCTGAAAAGGGATTAAGAAATATGGAAGACTTAAGGGCAATAGAACAATATTCAAGGGAGCAAAAGGCAGGCCTCATAGGCTCTGTTGTAGTTTCAGATGGTTTTTTCCCTTTCAGAGACGGCGTGGATGCTGCCATAGCCGAAGGGACAACAGCAGTAATACAGCCAGGGGGCTCAGAGCGTGACTACGAGGTAATAGAAGCGTGCAATGAGGCCAATGTTGCCATGGTGTTTACAGGTCAGAGATTGTTCAAGCATTAATTTGGTGTAACATAAATTTTGCCTTTAATTTCCAATAGTTTTTTAAATCTAAAGACAAAAAAATGTGACAAATATCAATTTTTTGTTGACTTTTTTAATAATAAAGTTATCCTTATAGGAAAAAGGGGTTAAAAAAGGGGTATAGGGGGTAATCAGATAAGAAAATCAATAAAAAAATTGTATACAAAGATTTAAAATAAGGCTTTTCATATTTATAGAAAGGAGGTGATTGATTAATAACATCTAAACTCTAATTATAAAAAAAATAGAAAAAGGAGGGTTATTTATGCAACCAACTCAACCTATTGCACCACCGCCTGTGCAATTGCCTGATGCATCGGTTCTTATGTTCCCGTGGTATGTCTGGTGGGCTCTTATCATCGGGCTATTTCTCATGACATTTATTGGGACATGGCTTATTACAAGGGGGTGGAAAGAATGAATCCGATACAATATCTTGAAATGCCAAAACCAACAACTACAATAATTGTGCTGTCCATCGTCGGCGTGGGACTACTTTTACTCATATCGATCTTGCTTGGCATTGCCAGTAAAAGAAGGATAGCAAAGGGCTCCTTTGACGAGTATTTAGTAGGAAAAAGAGACATCGGTCCTG
>CAZJOP010000038.1:0-15183 GCA_964547695.1 uncultured Syntrophorhabdaceae bacterium | reverse complement strand
AGACCCAATTCTTTCCATATTTCATTCACAGATTCCGGCTTTATGCCCACAAGGGCCAATCTCTGGGCAGATGTAATCTTTATTATAGGTATGTTGTATTTCTTTGCCACATAGGCAACCTTTTCAAGGATATCGGGTGTTACAAGACCAAGGGGTAACCTTGGCACAATGGCATATGTCTGTTTATCCCTTTGTAATATTGCACCTTTTAATTCCTCTGACATAAAAACCTCCTCTTTGATCTAATTATCTTACTATATCATATAAAGACAAACTTGATAAGGTGTTTTTTAAAGACATCTATTACCTGAAAACCCTCACCCCTATCCTCTTACAGATATGACCCAAAGGACAAAGGGAACAATGGGGAGATATGGGCTTACATACATATTGTCCGAATGTTACAAGAAGGGCATTATAGATATTCCAGTATTTTTCTGGAAGGGTATCCCTTAAGGCATATTCGGTCTCATGGGGGTTTTTTGTCTTTATAACCCCAAGTCTATTGGATATTCTGTGCACATGGGTATCAACGCAGATTCCCGGTTTACTGAATCCTTCAGTGATAACGAGGTTTGCCGTCTTTCTGCCCACACCTTTAATCTTTAACAATTCTTCCAGTTCATCAGGCACCTTGCCATTATATCTTTCTATTATCGTTTTTGAGATGTCTTTTATGGTCTTTGCCTTTTTTTTGTAGAAGCCCACCGGGTATATAAGCTGTTCCAATGCTTCGTTTTTAAACATGAGCATCTCTTCAGGTGTCCTTGCCCTTTTGAAAAGTCTCTCCATTGCCTTTCTTGTGGTCTCGTCTTTTGTTCTTAAACTCAATATGGTGCCAATTAAGATAACAAAAGGATCAACATCCTTTTTCTGCGAGAGCTCTGTTATTACAGGGACTTTGTCCTTAAGATAATCCTTCAATGTCTCTACAATCTCTGTGAATAATGTATGTTCCTTTTTCATGACCTAAAGATATTTTAAAATGCTTTTTGTCTGGTTACAGCTAAATTCCACCTATTTACTGTATAAAAGCTCATCTATCCACCTTTCCATGTGGGCTATATGGGAGCCTGACCAGTAGACTTTATTACAGAAAGGGCATTTCTTAAATGTTAGGTGGTTGTGGAATATATATTCAGGGACAAGGCCTTCCACGTCTTCTCTATCCACATCTTCAAGCAGTGTATTACAATTAAGACACCTTGTGAAAAAAGAGTTCTCGTGCAGATAATCTCTCATTAAAGGCAGTACCTCCTTTACCTGCTCCCTTACATTATCAGATTTTATGAATATAGAACCAGGAGGTGCATCTTTTGACCTTTTTGTAAAAAAGACATATTTAATGTCTTCACTTACTATTTTGTGTAATTCTTTATAATTTTTAAGATAAACAGCGTCAAGACCAAAGATACGCAGGTACTTTGCAAGTCTTCCCAGCATTACATCACAGATAAATTTCATCTTTTGACCAATGCCCTGGCCGTTTTATGGGCCTGCCTTAATATCTCTTCCTCTCCTTTTACGTATCTATTCTCCATAATCACCTCGCCCATGGAGATTACAGTATCCACTACATATCCGTTCGATGCATACACGATATTGGAGTAGACATCAAAACACGGTGTAAACTCAGGCCTGTTTAAATCTATTAAGATGATATCCGGAGAGTTACCTTCTTTTATCTCCCACTCTTCAAGAAAAAATATCTCTGCTGCAGTCTTTGTGGCAAGTTCAAAGGCCTCTCTGGCAGGCAACATCGTCGGATTGTGGGTGAAAAATTTTGCAATAAGGGAGGCAAATTTAATGGTTTCTATTATGTCCAGGTGGTTGTTGGATGCACATCCATCTGTGCCGAAACAGTATTTAATGCCGTTATCTTTAAACAAAAAATGGGGGACAACGCGACCCACTGCAAGCTTTAAGTTTGAAACAGGCATGTGCACTATCTTTGTGCCTGTCTTTCTCAATATCTCAACATCGTGCTCATCTATCCAGCAACCATGACAGCCTATATACCTTTCGGAAAGGATACCGATGGAGTTTAAAAAATCAATGGTTGACATACCGTATTTCTCTTCTGTGAATTTCCTCTCCTCCCTTGTCTCAAGAAGATGCATGTGCACAAGGATATTATATTTTTCAGAAAAATCCCTTGCCCATTCAAGGCTTTTTTTCGATACCGAATATACGGCATGAGGCCCTAAAGCAAATGTTACATGGGGCGTATATCTTTTTGAGACCTCGAAGAGTCTTATGTTTTCTTCTATCTCTCTTTCTGATTTTTTCTCATCAAACATATCTATAAAGACACCGCTTATAAAACCCCTTATACCCATTTCGCATACTGCCCTGGCCGTTGCCTCCCAGTGCCAGTACATATCATTGAAAACGGTTATGCCGTTTTTTATCATTTCAAGGCAGGCAAGTTTGGTCCCCCAGTATACATCTTCTTCTGTAAGCTTTGATTCAAGGGGCCATATCTTTTCTTCAAGCCATACCTTTAGTGGCAGATCATCGGCATATCCTCTGAAAAGCGTCATGGCAGCATGGGTATGACCATTAATAAACGAAGGCAGGGCCACCTTATTTTCACCGTTTATCACCTTATCGGCCTTTTTTGTTAAATGCCCGCCAATTTCTAAAATCTTACCGTTCTGAATAAATATGTCCTGCGTCTTATTGTTGAGCATTACGTTTTTGATAAGTATATCCATTAGTAACCCCTTGTATTTTTAATACATCTTTTTTATGCCAAAACCTTTTCGATAAATGTTTTTAAGTGTTTAGCATTTTTTTTCCAGTTTTCTTCCAGTTCTTCAAAGGTAAGAGGTTTTTCTGTGAGACCGTGACAGTAATTATCGACACAGCAGAGGCTCCCGTAGGGCAAATCACATTCCATACACAATGTTGCCTCTGAGGCCATTGTCATACCCACAATATCACCTATGAGTTTTAAAAAATTTATCTCAGCCTTTGTTTCAAACCTCGGTCCCCTTGTCTGTATGTATATACCGTGTTCAACAAAGGTAAGGTTCAGCGCGCTACAGCTTTTTATGATAAAATCCCTCACGCCTTTATCCATCACTGGGACTATGCTTTTCATTTCATCTTCATAAAATGTGGGGATGTCCCAGAAAGAGATAAAATCATGGGGTATGACAAAGATACCAGGCTTTAGCTCCAACTTCAGGCTTCCTACAGAATTTATGGATATGACCCTTTCTACCTTCATTTCCTTTAATACCCATATGTTTGCCCTGTGGTTTATCCTGTGAGGTGCAACAGGGGGTGTACCGTGTCTTTGAAGGAATATCCCATCATCTTTTATTCTTATCGATGCCTCACCATAGGGTGTTTTTATGTGTTTTTCATCCCAGCTATCGAATATGCAAGTATTAAAAAGCGATGACCCTCCAATTATTGCCTTCATGGTAGCCCTGTCTTTACATTAATAATAAGTTGATTACTATATAATGCGATAGACAGTCAAGATTAATACTTGATAATCAAAACATTTTCTATTTTGTTCTTGATTTTGGTAAGCCGTTGTATTATGAAGTAGAAGACATTTTAAATAAAGTAAAGGAAAATATCATGCCAAATATCGGTATTATTGGTCTTCAATGGGGTGATGAAGGCAAAGGGAAGGTTATAGATTTATTAAGTAAAGATGCAGATATTGTGGTGAGGTATCAGGGTGGTGCAAATGCAGGACATACTATAGTGGTGCAAAAAGAAAAGATAATCCTTCATCTCGTACCTTCAGGCATTCTCCATGAAAGCAAATATTGTATAATCGGAAACGGGGTAGTCCTTGACCCAACTGTGCTTGAAAAGGAAATATCAGAATTAAAGGCAAGGGGATTTATAAAGGACGACAAAAGATTAATGGTGAGCGGCCTTGCCCATCTTATAATGCCGTATCATAAAAAGCTCGATATGCTAAGGGAATCAAAGGGAAAAAAGAGGATAGGTACAACAGGCAGGGGTATTGGTCCTGCATACGAAGATAAGATAAGCAGAATGGGTATCAGGGTAATAGATTTCATGGATACTGATGTCTTTAAAGAAAAATTAAAACAGAACCTGGAGATAAAAAATTTCATCATAGAAAAGTATTACGGCGATGAGGGGTTTAAGGAAAAAGACATAATTAAACAATACACTCCCTATAGAAAGCTCTTAAGAAAGTATGTTGCCGATACAGCAGATTTTCTTCACAAATCCATTAAAGAACATAAAAAGATTCTTTTTGAAGGTGCCCAGGGGACATTTCTCGACATTGACCACGGTACATATCCCTACGTTACATCATCAAACACAGTGGCAGGAAATATTGCATCCGGTTCTGGAGTGCCGCCAACTTGTATCGATAGCATACTGGGTATCTGCAAGGCCTATACCACAAGGGTGGGAGAGGGGCCATTCCCCACAGAACTAAAAGATGAAATAGGTGAAAGGATAAGAGAGGTAGGCAAAGAATACGGCTCCACAACAGGAAGGCCAAGAAGATGTGGCTGGTTTGATGCAGTCATGGTAAAAAGGGCCATAAGGCTCAACGGGATAAATGGATTATGTCTGATGAAACTCGATGTGTTTGACAATTTCAAAAAGATCTTTATCTGCACCGAATACGAGATAAACGGAAAGAAATACGATGTGCCTCCCATGTCTTCCTATGAACTAAATAAGTGCACCCCTGTCTATGAAGAGATGCCAGGCTGGAGGGGAAGCGTAATAGGCATAAGTGAATATAAAAAACTACCTCAAAATGCAAAAAGATATATCGCAAGGCTTGAAGAATTGCTTGGGGTAAGGATAGACATAATCTCCACAGGGCCTGACAGGGATAGCACCATTGTGTTAAAAAACCCCTTTTGATAAATTAAGAAAATCTACTCTTTGAACATCTTAAGACGAAGGGAATTTGTTACCACAGAAACGGAACTTATCGTCATGGCCATGGCGCCGAACATAGGCTCTAATCTTATGCCGAAATGGGGATACAGGATACCTGCCGCAACAGGTATGCCGATAATGTTATAGATAAATGCCCAGAAAAGGTTCTGCTTTATAATCATTAATGTCTTTCTTGAAAGCTTAAGAAATGTCAGAAGCTTTGATAAATGACCTCTCATGAGCACCACATCGGCAGATTCTATGGCAATGTCTGTCCCCTTTCCCATGGCAATACCTACATGGGCCGTAACAAGGGAAGGGGCATCGTTTATACCGTCTCCTACCATGATGGTTATACCTTTGTTTTTGTAATCTTCAACGATCCTTGCCTTTTCATCGGGCAATACCCTGTAATAATAGTTTTTAATCCCTACTTTATCGCTTATTGCCTTAGCTGCTTCCATATTATCTCCTGTTATCATAACAGGTTCGATGCCGGATGCCTTTAATGCCTCTACAACATTTGAAGACTCATCCCTAATCTTATCTTTAAAACTCAAAATGCCTATAATCTTATTATCAAACCACAGAAGAACAGAGGAGCCTCCTTTTTGGGATAGCTCTATGTATTGTTCTTTTACGCTTTCTTCTAATTTACCGTTTATTTCTTCATAAAAAGATGTATTTCCTAAATAATAGGTTTTATCTTCTATAACGCCTTTTATACCTTTTCCCGGCATTGCCTGAAATTCCGTTACCTTTAAGGTTTCTATTCGGGATTCTTCCGCCTTTTTTCTTAGAGCCTCTGCAAAGGGATGCTCCGAAAGTCTTTCAAGACTATATGCAATCCTTAATATATCTCCTTCTTTGTATCCTAAAAAGGATTTTATCTCTGATATCTCTATCTCGCCTTCTGTAAGGGTGCCTGTCTTGTCAAACAAAACATACCTTGCCTTGCTTGAAAGCTCAACAGAGGCTGCATTTTTAATAAGGATGCCTAATTTTGCCGCCATACCAGTAGAGACCATAATTGCCGTGGGTGTTGCAAGACCCAGTGCACAGGGGCATGCAATTATCAAAACACTCACCGATGAAAGCAAACTATTTGTAATTTTAGGTTCATCTCCATATACAAGCCATAAGATACATGTAATGACACTTATCAAAATCACCACGGGGACAAATTTGCTTGCAATCCTGTCGGCAAGCCTCTGGACAGGTGCCTTTGTAAATTGTGCCTCCTCTACAAGACGGATTATCTTTGATAGAACTGTATCTTTCCCCACCTTCGTTGCTTTTATAATTAAAGAGCCTTTGCCGTTTAGGGTTCCTGCTATTACCTCGTCTCCTATTGTCTTTGAGGAAGGCAAGCCCTCTCCTGTAATCATAGATTCATCTACGTAAGAGTTGCCCTCTAATACCACACCATCGGCAGGCACCTTTTCACCGGGCTTTATTATCACTGTATCCCCTACTTCGAGGCTACCTGTATCTATCCTCATCTCTTTTCCATCCTTAATTACGGTGCACTCATTGGGGGATAGTTCGTATAGAAGCTTTATGGCCGAATAGGTTTTTAACTTAGCCTTAGATTCGAAAAATCTTCCTAAAAGCACAATGGTAATGATCATTGCACATGAATCGAAATATACATGGGGTTTAACACCAGTGGATGCTATCTTCTGTGGAAACAGGACAACGAATAAACTGTAGAAAAAGGCAGAGGCAGTGCCAAGAGAAATTAGGGTATTCATGTCTGCAGTAAGGTGTTTCAGATTTGAAATTGCAGGTCTGTGGAATCTTAATCCGAAAAAAAACTGAACCGGTATGGTAAGGACAAGCAAAATCCAGCTGTTATAAGGAAGAATAGGCCACATGGAAAAAAACATAATGAGTATGGCAAGGCAGGCGGAAATTATAAAATCTCTGAGCAGCTCTTTTTCTTCTCTTTTGGCCCTTAGAGTAATATCCCCTTCTACATCTACGTCATAACCGATTTCTCTTATTGCACCTATTATGTTCTTTAAATCTATATTATCCCCTAATAACACCTCTGCCTTTTTTAAAGGAAAGTTTACCTTTGCCTCTTTAACACCGTCTAATTTGTTTAACTCCCTTTCGATTCTTGCAGCACAGGCAGCACAATTCATGCCAGTTATGGGTAGCTCAATCCTTTCAGCCATTTATACATCCTATTTCAAATGGGTAAATATTTCTTCTATATCCGGCAATTCGTGTATGGGATAGACCTTTATGAAGTTCACCTCTCCCTTTTCATCTATTATCACATTTGCCCTCTCTGAAAAACCATCCTTATGCCTGAAAAGACCAAGCCTTAAGGCAAGCCCACCGTGAGGCCAGAAATCACAAAGAAGCCTTGTATTTTTAATACCTATTGCTTCTGCCCACGCCTTCTTTGTAAATACGCTGTCAATGCTGACGCCGAGGGCAATGGTATTTTTCTGGCCAAATCTCTCATAGTTTTTCTCAAGGGACAACATCTGGTCTCTGCATACAGGTGTCCAGGCAAGGGGGTGAAACGAAAGGAGCATCTTTTTGCCCCTGTGATCTTTTGATTTAAACAACTGGTCTAAATGGTCTTTTAACTCAAAATCACCTACTATATCACCTATCTCTAACATAAAAACCTCCCTGTTTTTTAATTTAATAACCTATTCTTGAACATAAGCATTATAAAGGTGTTTATCAAGAAAAATCCAATCAGGGTGTTAAAAAATTTTAAATTCCTATAAACTATTAAAATTCCTTTTGCGTAATCAGCCAAAAAATAATTTCTGTGCTATACTTTATAATATAAATAAACTTCATCGAAAGGGGGGGTTGCTATGTTTTTCATGAATATTTGCACATGGGCACCAGAAGATGAAAAAGAAATTGAGAGAAGAAGGGCAAACTGGAAATGGCCTGAAGGTGTAAAGGTAATATGCGAGTTCTTGGACTTACAGGGTTGCAGGGTTTTTAATGTAATAGACACAGACGAAAAGGGCCTTATCCAGAGCAGGGCAGCATGGATTGACATTATGGCATTTGAGACTTTTCCTGTATATCCTTTTGGTGAAAGTAAACATTTATTAAAAAAGTAACAGGATTTTTCTAAAGGGCTTAGATGTAATTTTCAAGGAGGAGGGAAAGGGTCCTCTCTACACTACCCGGTTCTTTTGACTCCATTTCCCTCAACTCTTTTTTAATTCTGTAGTAAGTGAGTTCATCGTTCAGGTCATCGAGATATCTATAGATACCGGCCCTCCTTCCAAAACGGAATACAAGCCTTTTTTCTTCATCAAAAGATAAGAATCTATCTATTACACCAATTAACCTCTCTTTGTCTTCAGGCAGTTTACCTTCAATTTCTTCAAGGAGGTTTAAGATGTGGTCGCTTTTTATATAACTCGTTATACCTGACAGGTGTTCTATAAGCATCTTTTCTTCTATTAATATTTCCTCTTCATGGGGGATGATAAACTCACCCCTTTCTACCTTTTCGTAAAGGGGCATATCCTTTAATACCTTCAATGTCCGAAACCTAATAAAGTCGGGGTCTATTTTGTTTAGGGCATCGGCTGTTTCTATTGCATGTTCCTGCCACCATTTCCTTCCTCCGAGCCCGAGCACTATATACTCGGATAGTTCGATACCCGATGCCTTCACCTTTTTCCCGGCCTCTATATGTTCTTCCTTTGTTACCCCTTTATTTACATATTTGAGGATAAGGTTACTGCCTGATTCAAGTCCTATATGAAGTCTTGTTAATCCTGCCTCCTTTAGTTTTACAAGATCCTCCACCTTTAACCTCTTTGCAATGGTCCTTGATCGGGCGTATGAGGTAATCCTCTCTATGAAGGGTAATTTATCTTTTAAGTATCTTATTGCCTCTGCCATTGCATCGGGATTCATGGCAGGGGAGTTTGCATCCTGAATAAAGACATTTTTACCCCCAAAGTAGGCCCAGATGAGCACACTTTTATAGCAATCGTTATAAGCTGTGCTTGATAATACGGCCTCTGCAAAGTCTTCTGTAATCTTTCCACCACAACCTGACTTCCAGGATGCCTCTATTATATCATCATAGATTGTCTTAATAATATCAATGTCTTTTTTTATCTCTTCGAGAGATCTTTTTTCAAACCTCTTATCTTTGTATGTATGACAGAATGCGCACTTATTCCAGGGACAGTTTCTTGTAAACCTTACAAGTAGACTGTATGCCTCATTAGGTGGCCTGATAGGACCTATCTCGTATCTTAAATACCTGCTATTCATTTTTTTCAGGGTGCACTGAAAAAGCCGGTGTCGACATCCTCGACATCATCTTTTTTCTCTTTCTTCCCTGGTTAGACTTACGAATCTTTCTTCTCAACCTTGTCTTCTTTGTATTTGACGGCATATCTTAACCTCCTGTTTTTTTAAGATTATTAACATACCATACATGGCCTGACTGTTCAACAGTTGAAATTTCATCAATATGTTGACTTATGGAAATAAATCTTGTAAAAATAGATAATCTTTGCGCCTGTAGCTCAACAGGATAGAGCAACGGACTTCTAATCCGTAGGTTCCGCGTTCGAGTCGCGGCAGGCGCGCTTGAGATATTTTAATACAGTTTATAAAGGTTAAGAAAGATAGTTCGATGTTTGACTTTCCACAGGGATTAAAAAGGGGCAAATTCTTTTAAAAGTAATTAATTAAAAATTATTAAAAGTTGAAAACCAATCCTTCCCGCATATCCCAGATAATATTCCTTGCAATATTCATTGTCCTTTTTATTTTGACAGAATACAGGGGCAAAGATGAGATACCTCTTGCAGTAAACAGCTTTTTCAGGGCAAATCCCCTTACAGTGATAAGCTTTATCCTTTCTGCAAAGACATTTAATTTAATCCTGTTTCCAGGCTTATTGATGATTGTCTTTTCTATAGTACTCGGAAGATTTTTCTGCGGATGGATATGCCCTTTAGGCACAATCTTGGACCTTTTAACAAAAAGTATAAAAAAGAAAACACCCGTTGGTGTTTTAAAGTCAAATCTCAAATACTATCTACTTCTCATACTGCTTTCATCGGCACTAATAAACGTAAACATCACAGGTGTATTTGACCCCATAGCCATACTGTTAAGGGCGCTCACCTTCTTTATCTATCCTTTTTTTGGCTGGGTTATTAATGCCGGCTGGGCAGGTCTACACGTTTTTACAGGAGACAAAAGGGATTATCTGGATTTTTTTTACAGATTTTTAAAGGATTATATCCTTCCATTCAGAGAAACATTCTATCCTCTTGCCTTTTTATCAATGGCATTTCTTGCTTTTATCATAATACTCGAAAGATATGAAAAACGAAACTGGTGTAAAAATCTATGCCCTCTTGGGACACTGCTCGGTCTTTTAGGGAGGCTCTCTATTTTTAAAAGGATACCTGATAGGTTATGCAATGATTGTGGGACTTGCAAAGAAGTATGCCCTACAGGATTTGACAAGGATATACTTCAAAAACAGGACTGCATTCTCTGTATGAATTGTCAGCTCACATGCGGGTTAAAAAGGATTAAATTTTCTTTAAAAGGCATGGAAAGAAAAAAACATGAACCTGTCCCCATATTCGAAAGAAGGGTTTTTATTACAGGTATTGTATCAGGTTTTGCCCTATCAAAGCTTTTTAATTTTGTGATGCCCAATGAAAAAAACCCGCTAAGACCACCGGGTGTTTATGCGGAAGAGGAATTTCTTAAAAGATGTATCAGGTGTGGTGAATGTATTAAGGTGTGTCTTAAAAATGCCTTATACCCTGCAGGTTTTCAATGGGGCGTTTACGGTCTATTCACACCGGTTATTATTCCCAGATTAGGTTATTGCGAATACAACTGCAATCTATGCGGCCAGGTATGCCCTACTGGTGCCATACCCAATTTACCCCTGGAACAGAAAAAGAAAAGTGTTATAGGGACTGCCATTATTGACAAAAATCACTGTCTGCCTTATGCAAAGAAGATAAACTGTATTGTCTGCGAGGAACACTGTCCTGTACCGGAAAAGGCAATAAGGTTTGAAGAGGTCATGGAAAGAGACTACAAAGGCAGGTTGGTAAGATTGAAAAGGCCATACATTATCGATGAGCTCTGCATTGGCTGTGGCATCTGTGAAAACAAATGTCCGGTGGAGAAAAAGGCCGCCATTGAGGTCTTCCCCAGCAAATATAAAAGATTCAGTCAGTAAAATTAGAAAAACACTATGAATTATATTTAGCTTTTAAAGTGAGATGTTCTATTATATATTATGAAAAATAGGGTTTTTAAATTAACGGTTAATTGTTTTAACATTAATTTCGGAAAATGAAAAAAAGGGATATGAGGTTAAAAAATATAAGCCTTACAACAAAGATGGCAATAACGATTTCGCTTCTGTTCTTTGTCATATTTGCTGGTGGTGCCCTGTTACTTTTCAATCATTTCGGGGAAGAATACAAAAAGATTATTGCAAATCAACAATTTGAATTCATCTCTGACCTTGCAAATGATACGGACAAAAAATTAGAAGAGGCTAAGACATTAATAAAAATGTCAATAGGTAAGCCACCGGATTATGTAGTTAATGACGCAAAAAGACTGCAATCTTATTTTATGAAAAAGGTGAAAGGCAAACCTTTTTTAAACCATTTTTTCGATAAAGGCATCTTTCTTTTTTACGAAAACGGGGCACTTATAGGACAATATCCTGAAGACAAAGAGAGGTATAAAAGAAATTTTTCCGATGTTGATTATTTTAAAAAAACCGCTGAGACTAAAAGGCCTTATATTTCCAATCCTTTTATAGATTCAAGATTCCCCGGTGAACCTTTGATAGTCATAACAAATCCCATATTTAACGAAAAAAAAGAGCTGAAGGCCATAGTCGGTGGATGCATCAGTATTTTAAAGGATAATTTTCTTGGAGAGATTATAAATGTAAAGATCGGTAAGACAGGTTATGTTTATCTTTTTGATACAGACAGGCGCATTATCATTCATCCTGATAAGACAAGAATAATGAAGCAGGATATTCCGGTAGGTGCCAATAGACTCTTTGACAGAGCCATTGCCGGATTTGAAGGCACCGATGAAACCATTACATCAAGGGGTCTTCATGCAATCACGAGCTTTAAAAGGCTAAAAAATAAAGATTGGATACTCGGGGCAAACTTTCCCATCCAAGAAGCCCACTATCCCATAAAAAAGGCACAGAAATATGTTGCCATTTTTACCATCATAGGCATAATCCTTTCAATATCGATTATAACGCTACTGATGAAGGGGTTTCTCAATCCCCTCGTTGCATTAACAGGTGAAGTGGAAAAAATCGGTTTTAATTCCGGGCAAAGACGGCTAATCAACATAAGTGCAAAAGGCGAGATAGCCAAGCTCGAAGAAGCTTTTAACGAGATGTTAAAAAAACTATACAGCAGGGAAGAAGAACTACTGAGGCTTTCAAGGGCCGTTGAGTTTAGTTCAGCCATTGTCTTAATAACAGACGTTGATGGTATTATAGAATACGTAAATCCAAAATTTACAGAAGTAACAGGTTATACAAAAGAAGAGGTATTAGGTAAAAAACCGAACATTCTAAAATCAGACAAAAAGACCTGGGAAGAATACAGGCTACTATGGGAGACGATTAAATCTGGTAAGGATTGGCAGGGTATTTTTCTCAATAAAAAGAAAAACGGTGAATTTTACTGGGCCTCTGCCTCTATTTCACCTGTAAAGGATGTAAAGGGCAATATCATAAACTTTGTTTGCATTCAGGAAGACATCACCAAGATAAAAAGGGCAGAGGAAGAGTTGCAAAAGGCAAAAGAGATGGCAGAGGCGGCAAATGAGGCAAAGAGCAATTTCCTTGCCAGCATGAGCCATGAAATAAGGACGCCCATGAATGCAATCATTGGTGTTTCAGACTTACTTCTTGAGACAGAGCTTACCCCGGATCAATTAAAATACGTGAAGATATTCAAAAATGCAGGAGAGAACCTGTTAAATTTGATTAACGACATACTCGATCTATCCAAGATAGAGGCAGGACATATTGAAATTGAAGAGATCGATTTTAATTTGATTGAGTCCGTGGAAAAAACCTGTGAAATCATGTCTTTAAAGGCGCATGAAAAGGGTCTCGAATTTATATGCCATATACACAATGAAGTGCCTGCCCACCTTATAGGCGATCCATTCAGGCTAAGACAGGTCTTAACAAATCTCATAGGAAATGCCATAAAGTTTACCAATAAAGGTGAGGTTGTGGTAGAGGTTGCGCTATTAAAAGATATACAGAATACCGCATCATTATCATCCAACACAGGACTATGGAACAAGAAAAAGATAAAAGAAGGACATGAATATGTAGATATACTTTTTTCTGTAAAGGACACGGGTATTGGAATACCTGAGGATAAGATAGAGGCTATCTTCGACAAGTTTACTCAGATCGACACCTCTACAACGAGAAAATACGGTGGCACAGGGCTCGGCCTTGCCATCTCAAAAAACCTCGTTGAGCTTATGGGTGGTAGTCTATGGGTTGAAAGTGCACCGGGAACAGGCAGCACCTTCTTTTTTACCCTGCCCTTTGCCATACAGAAAAGATATACAGAAAGGCCCGTTGAAGAAAAAGTAGATTTAAAGGGAAAGAGGATACTCATAATAGACGACAATGCCACAAACAGGATAATACTCACCGATACTTTAAGCGCCTGGGGTATTGATGTATACGAGGCAGAATCTGGAGAAAATGGTATCTTTGAATTAAAAAGTAAAAAAGAGTCAGGCACACCCTTTGATTTAATTCTACTTGATTATCACATGCCTTTGATGGATGGCTTTAATGTAGCCGAGATAATAAGAAAAGACCCCTCTATATCGGACACGCCGATTATAATGCTCACATCAGATTACGGAAGACAGCATTCAGAAAAATCAAGGGGTTTAAATATTACTGCATTTATTACAAAGCCCGTAAAAAGAGAGGAGCTAAAGACCGTCATATCAGATGCCATAAGCAGTTCAAAAAAGATACCAGAAGTCAGTATAAGTGAAGTTGAGAAGATAAAGTCTTATAAGCTGCAAGAACCGCTCAACATTTTGATTGCCGAGGATTCAAAGGATAATAGGCTTCTATTGCAGGCATTTCTAAAGGACCTGCCTTTTAATCTGTTCTTTGCAAAAGATGGCGAGGAGGCAGTTAATCTTTTCAAAGAACGGTCTTACAGCCTTATTATTATGGACATCCAGATGCCGGTAAAAGACGGATATACTGCAACTATGGAGATAAGGCAAATGGAAAGAGAGAGAAATCTCACAAAAACCCCTATTATTGCATTAACGGCCTATGCACTTAAGGAGGAGATTCAAAAAAGCCTTGAAGCAGGTTGTGATGTGCATATCACAAAACCTGTAAAGAAGACATTTCTCATAAAGGCCATAGAGGAATACATAAAATTATAAATTCAAGGAGGTTTATAATGAACATAAAAGACGAAAAGATAACTGTTAAGATAGATGCTGATTTGAAAGAACTCATCCCCGGTTATTTAAATAATAGACAACTTGATATAAAAAACATCATCACTTCCCTTGAAAAAGGTGATTACGAGACAATAAGGATAATCGGCCACAGCATGAAAGGTTCTGGCGGAGGCTATGGATTTGATCTTATAACAGAGTTAGGGAGGGCTATAGAGCAGGCAGCTAAAGAGAAAGATGATGATTTAATAAAAGCCAAGGTGGAGGAGCTAAAAGAGTATCTGGGCAAGATTGAAATTATTTATTAATAATAATGATTGAAAAGGGGTGAAAACATGGAGAAAGAGCGTTTAATAGTAATCGGAGGTGTTGCAGCCGGGATGAGCGCTGCAAGTAGCTTTAAACGATTAAAACCTCAAGGAGAGGCTATTGTTTTTGAAAAGGATTATTTTATATCATACGGTGCATGTAGCCTTCCCTATTACATATCAAACGATGTAAAGGATTTTAACGACCTAATCAGCCTATCACCTAAAATCGCAAAAGAAGAACGCAATATAGATGTCCATGTAAGACACGAGGTCAGGGCAATAGATACTTCTAAAAAGGAAGTGGTGGTTTTTGATCTCGAGAAAGGTCTGGAGATGCGATACGCTTACGACAGGCTTGTAATTGCCACAGGAGGCCTTCCTGTTAAACCTGATATGCCCGGGATTGATTTAAACAATATCTTTACCATAAGGACTTTAATGGATGGGATAGAGATAAGAAGATACA
>CAZJOP010000037.1:0-15238 GCA_964547695.1 uncultured Syntrophorhabdaceae bacterium | reverse complement strand
ATGCATTAAGGGTCCCAATGTTATGAAAGGTTATTTAAACAATCCAGAAGCCACAAAAGAGACATTTTGGGAAAATGGATGGTTAAGATCAGGAGATATAGGATACGCAGATGAGAACGGCTACATTTATATTGTTGATAGATTAAAAGATATGATCATAACAGGCGGTGAGAATGTATATCCAAAAGAAGTAGAAGAGGCAATTTATCAAAAACAGGAGGTTCAAGAATGTGCAGTCATTGGACTGCCGGACAGAGAATGGGGCGAAAAGGTAGTTGCAGTAATTGTGCCTAAATCAGGTTTTAATATTTCTTCTGATGAATTTAAGGCATTTTTAAAGACAAAACTTGCCCCGTATAAGGTTCCCAAACAGTATATAGTTTTGAAGGAGTTACCGAAAAGCGCAGCAGGTAAGATATTAAAAAGGGAGTTGAAAAAAATAATTGCAGAAAAAACTTCTTAAAAACAGAAAAAAATACTATACTTTTAGTATAGTAAAAAAACAAAAAAAGGAGGAATAGGCATGGAAAAAAGATTTACGGTAAAGTTGGTTTTACTGGCAACGGTTTTTATCTTCCTTGTTTCTGCTGGTAGTCTCTTTGCAGATACGATGAAGCTCAGATTATCTGTGATGTGGCCACCTCAGCATCCTCACACAAAGCTACTTGACCAGTGGGGTAAAGACATAGAAAAGGCCACAAACGGAAGGGTTAGCGTAACAGTCTTTGCAAGTAACACCTTATCCCCTCCCATGCAGGTGTTTGATAATACAGTAAAAGGTATTGTCGATGTGGGTTGCACACTTCTTGCTTATGCCCCTGGCAGGCTTCCCCTTTCAGAAGTATTACAACTTCCCCTTGGATATAGAAGCGGTTATCAGGCCACAAAACTGGCAGATGCATACTATAAGAAATTCAGACCCAAAGAGTTCGACGATGTGAAGGTAATGTTTCTCCATGGTGCAGCCCCTGGTTTTATTTTTACAAAAAAGCAAATAAAATCCATTGAAGAAGTCAAAGGGTTAAGGATCAGGGCAAATGCAGAAAATATAGGGATAGTAAAGGCAATAGGTGCAGCCCCTGTGACAATGCCGGTAAGTGAGGCATACGATGCACTTTCAAGAGGCGTAGTAGATGGCACATTGTTCCCACTTGAGGCCTTGCAGGGATTCAAGATCGGTGAAGTTGTAAAGTATGTCCTTGAAAATTATGGTATTTCTTACATGACATCTTTCTATGTAATTATGAACAAAGACAAATGGAATAAGATTAGTCCTGAAGACCAGAAGGCAATTGAGAAAATAAACGAAGAATACGTAGAAAAATTTGGTAAACAGTGGGTGGAGCTTGATAATAAGGCAAAAGAGTTTGCAAAGAGTAAGGGCGTAACATTTGTCAGCGTAAGCAAAGCTGAGGAAGAGGCAACTGCGAAAAAGATGAAACCTGTGCTTGATGAATATCTAAAGATGGCAAAATCAAAGGGTGTTCCTGGTGACCAGGCCCTTAAGTTCTGTCAGGATTATCTAAAAGAGTTTAAATAATGTTTAAAAGAAAAGAGGGCATAAGCCCTCTTTTCTTTTTTTTGTTTTTTGAGGAGGGAAGATGAAAGCATTTTTTTCAAGTGTAGAATTCATAAACCGTTTTATTTACGTAATTGCCGGCACCATTCTTTCGATGCTGGTATTGCTTACCCTTTGTGATGTCATTTCAAGGAATTTTGGTCACCCCATTGCCGGTTCCATGGAAATAATCCAGTATGGTGGATGCGTTATCTTTTCTTTTTCAATACCTTACGGAACCATGCTCGGTGCCCAAGTAATCGTTGATATAATTACAGAAAGATTAAAGCCAAAAAACAAAAAGACTATTGAGATAATTACAAGGTGCATCGGCATAGCGCTTTTTTTATTTGTTGCATATTTTTTTTTCAAATTCGGCATAGACGTTAAACATTCAGGCGAGCGGACTTCAAGCTTTAGAATACCTTATTATCCCTTTGCCTTTGTCCTTTCCTTTAGTTTTTTAATGCAGAGTTTAACCATATTATATGACCTGATAAAAAAGATTAAGGAGTAAAGACCATGAGCGAAGTGCAAATTGGAATATATATGATAATTTTTTTACTTATCTTGTTTTTAACAGGCCTTGAGATGGCCTATTGTATGATACTGGCAGGTTTTTTAGGTTTCTGGTATTTAATGGGGTTTTTACCTGCAGCAAATCTAATAATTAAAGACTTTTTCGATACTTTTACGACATACAGTTATACAGTCATACCTCTATTTATTCTCATGGGTGAATTTGCATCGAACTCAAATATTGCAAAAAGGCTTTATTCTGGTGCACATAAATGGTTCGGTCATATCCCGGGCGGTCTTGCCATGACAACCATAGTTGGCGCAACGGCGTTTAAAGCCATGTGCGGTTCAACCCTGGCAACTGTTGGCACGTTTTCTAACCTTGCCTTGCCTGAAATGGATAGATATAGATACAGTAAAGAACTCTCAACAGGAACGATTGCCTCAGTTAGTACCCTGGGTATGATATTGCCACCGAGCACTGTGCTTATTATCTATGGGCTCGAGGTTGAACAATCTATAGGAAGACTTTTTATTGCAGGTATTATGCCTTCAATTTTAATTGCCTTATTAATGATGATAGTTGTGGCAGGCTGGGTTATGATTAGGCCTCAAATAGCCCCGAGGGCAGAAAAGGCCACATGGAAGGAAAGGCTTTCTGCTGTTCCTGAAGCATTATTGATATTAATTGTTTTTGGCATTGTGATAGGAGGTATGATAACAGGATTTTTTAGCCCCACCGAAGCAGGGACTATAGGAACCGTTGCCATCTTTGTCCTTGCCCTTATAAGAAGAGAAGTAAACAAAGTTATGTTTGTAAACTCTATTAAATCAGCACTTAAAACCTCTATAATGGTACTCATGCTCATTGCCGGGTCAAACATCTTTGGACATTTCCTTGCCATAACCGAAATACCCATGAAGACAGCAGAATGGGCATCAGCTCTTCCTTTACCCGGCACATTAATCATGATTGTTATAATAATTATCTATTTGTTAGGCGGCTCAATAATGGATGACCTTGCCTTTATGGTGCTTGCAACGCCAATCTTCTTTCCCACAGCTATTAAATTAGGCTATGACCCAATCTGGTTCGGTATTTTAATCTGCGTTACCCTTATGATAGGTGGTTTGATACCTCCTATAGCAATCTATGTTTTTATACTGGGAAATATAACGGGACTTCCGTTTAAGACAATCTATAAAGGTGTTTTACCGTTTCTTTTGTCCCTTATCTTTGCCCTGATCTTACTGTTTGTTTTTCCGGATATAGCCTTATGGCTGCCCAATCTACTTATGGGTAAGGGTTAAGGAAATAAAGAAACATAAAAAGCAGGTAAAAGGAGGAAGATAATACTATGAACCTTGCTAAAAATCTCGAAGCATCTGCATATTTCTTTCCAGAGAGACTGGCGATCTCAGAAGGTGATAAAAAAACCAGCTACGATCAACTCAATAAAACGGCAAATAGGATTGCAACAGGGTTAATAAAACAGGGTGTAAAGCCCGGTGACTTTGTTGCTATGTGTTACCCCAATTCCACAGAATGGATTGCCTTCTATTTCGGTATTCTAAAGGCAGGGGCAGTGGCCATCACCTTATCAAGCCTTTTGACAGGTGATGAGCTAACAAACCTTGTAACCCATGCAAAACCAAAGGTAATCTTTGCCTCAGCTAATAAACTAAGTGATCTTAAAAGATTAAAAGATGAGGGTGTAATTGAAAAAATTATTTGCACCGACGGAGATATAGACCTCCCTCATTTAATGGAAAACGGTTCTGAATCCTTTAAGGCAATAGAAAGGGACAGAACAGATACCGCAGCAATCCTATATACCGGTGGCACAACAGGTATACCAAAAGGTGTTATGCTCAAACACGAATCCATATACTTTTCAAGCTACAGCATAGCGTATTACGAAAGGTCCACAGAAAAAGATGTTGCCCTTTGTTTTTTACCATTTAACCATGTGTTTGGTCAGATTCATATTATGAATTCCACCATTATGACGGCAGGCTGCCTTGAATTGCTTCCTTCATTTGACTTGGAGAAGGTTTTAAAGATACTTGAAGAGGGAAAACTTACGAAATTTTTTGCAGTGCCTACTGTTTATATCAGATTGCTCGGCGTTCCCGATTTAAAGAACAAGATAGGCCCACTACGCTATTGTTTCTCTGCGGCAGCATCAATGGCAAAAGAGACGGTAAAACAGTGGAAGGAGACAACAGGCATTACCATATCTGAATCTTATGGCATGACAGAGGCCATGCCCATAACATTCAATCACTATTATCCTGAAAGACATGTGGTTGGCTCTGTTGGACATCCTGTCCACGGTGTAGAGGTTCAAATCAGAGACACCTCCGGTAATATACTGGAATACGGACATGAAGGAGAAATCTGTGTTAAAGGGCCTAATGTGATGAAGGGTTATCTCAATAATCCAGAAGGGACAAAAGAAGCCTTCTGGGAAGGTGGCTGGGTTCGCTCCGGTGATATCGGTATATTTAATAAAGAGGGTTATCTTTTTATTGTAGATAGGCTTAAAGACCTGATTATAACCGGTGGAGAGAATGTATTCCCACGAGAGGTGGAAGAGGCTATATATCAGATGCCTAAGGTAGAAGAGTGTGCTGTTATCGGCCTCCCCGATAAGGAATGGGGTGAACGTATAGTTGCATGTATTGTTCCCAAAAAAGGTCAGAAATTTACAAAAGAAGAGATGAAATCTTTTCTCAAATCAAGGCTCTCGCCCTTTAAAGTCCCAAAGGAATTTATTGAGTTTAAGGAATTTCCAAAAAGCCCTGCAGGTAAGATATTAAAGAGGATCATTAAAAAGAACTTACTGGAAGGAAAACAGTCTTAAGGCAAAAAAAATTTTAAGGCTTTTCAAAATAAAATGACCCACGGAAGTAAAATCCGTGGGTCAAAACATTTAGCCGCATTCGGCAACTGCCTTTATAATATCGCCTCTTGTTACGATTCCCACCACCATATTATTCTCTACAATGGGAACCCTGTTCACACCCTTCTCAACCATTATCTTTGCCACATCTATAACTGATTCCACAGGTGAGACGTAAATCACATCTGTTACCATTACATCCTTAACGGTCAGAGAGTGAAAATTTTCCGACTTTACCTTTTTTAGTATATCGCTCTGACATATGATCCCCACAAGCTTCCCCTTTTCAACCACCGGCATACCAGCAATATTAAAAAGCTCAAATTTATTAATTATAACCGTCAACAATTCATGGGGATGACATGTAATTACGTCTTTGTTCATAATCTCTACAACTTTCATAACCCCTCCTGCTCCCTTAAATATATATAAATTATAAAGACTGTCCAAATAAAAGCAAGTCCTGAATATACTTTTGTAAGGCCTCAACCGTCTTCATGGACCTTCTAATTCTTTCTTTTTCTTCAGGACTTAATGTATCGGGATCAATATAATTGGGATTTGACACTAATTTCCCGTTACCCGAATTTCTTATATTTATCTGATTTATCAATCTTATTTTGACAAAGGTGAGATACGCATCTACAAGGTCTTTATACATATCTTTTCTTATTACCCCGGCATCCTTTAGAATCTTTATACGTTTTACGGTATTAGTCTCGTAAATGTTGTTTGCAAGGGCAAGCATTCTAACAGACAGTATCAAAGGCGCCCAACCTGTAAGCTTGATGTTGAACTTACCCTTAAATTCACCCTCTTTTTCTGTTTTAAAATTACCGAAGAACGTGAGGGCCGTGGGCATCATAACTGCTGTTTTTGTAAATTCCCTCATAATATGCTTGTTGATGGAGAGAAAACCAAAAAAATGCTCCATCAACTCGTCAAAAAGCCTTTTCTCGCCCTTTAAAAGCCTTGCATCAGTTAGGATTATAATGTCGAGCAGTTCAAACCCCTTATAGTTGTTTGCTATGGTATTGTTTATCTTTTTTTTCCATGAAAAGATGCTGCCAAACCATTTTGGATTTGTGGGCATCACATTACCCTTACATTTTTCAAAACCTACTTCATGCAATCTTTCTACAGCAAGTGCAGCAAATTCTCGAAAATAATACGAGATGATGTCTTCAATTGAATCTCTTATATTAGATTTCGCTGCCTTTTTTCTCAGTGTTTCAGATATGTTGACATTCTTTCTATCATCGAAGACAATAAGGTTATCCTGATCTGTCATAATGGTCTGTTCATCTCTGCCTTCGCTTCCAAGGCCAACCCAGATATAATCCGCTGGGGGTGACCCAAAACCTTCTTTTTTTAATTCCTCCTCCACAAGAAACAAGACCTTCTGTGTTATGGCATCCCTTATAACTCTAAATAAATCATGGACATCCATTACATTGTCTTCCTTGAGGAAGAAGTCTTCTATGCTCTTTTCTGCTCTTTTGTGATAATCTTTCAACTCCTCATAGGTAGTAGAATCTTTTTCAATGTCCTTTATTATGGATTCGATGCTAAATTGAAACCTTTCGTATTCATTAAGGGATACAGCGAGGTGCTCTTTTAACTTTAACAGTATGTTGTATCGGTCATGTCTCAAAAGGGTTGTATCCTGTATAATCTCTTTATATTCGCCTACAAAGCTTTCAATAAACTTAAAATTTAAAGGCATCAATCACCCTGTATCTTAATAAGGGTATCTCTGCTTTTTATCAATTTATTCCTCTTTTCAAGCATGGAGTTATACTGCATCTTATTCTTGTTTATAACCTCTTCAGGTGCCTTCTCAAGAAAGGAGGGGTTTTTTATCTTTAATTCAAGCCTTTTAAGCTCTTCCTCAATCTTTGATAGCTCCTTTTCTATCCTTCCAATCTCTTTTGGAACATCTATCAATCCTTCCACAGGCACCAATATTTCTACACCATCATAGATACCGATTGCAGCCTTTTCCGGGATATTATCAATAACAAAGGATAATGTTTGAAGCTTTGCAAGCTCCATTATGTAAAAGGAATAGCTATCCACCAAATCTCTAAATCTATCTGTTCTTATAAAAGCATTGATTCTTGTATTGGGTGCAATACCTGTTTCCCCTCTTATATTTCTTATCACATCAATAATACCCATTATAATGGACATATCCCTTTCACTTTCTTCGTCTATAAGATTTCTGTCACTTACAGGAAAATTCGATATCATAATACTTTTATTATCCTTAACAGGAAGCCTCTGATATATCTCTTCAGTGACAAAAGGCATAATGGGATGCAGTAGCTTTAAAACATTTAAAAAAACGTAATATATTACCTTTTTAGTAATTTTATTATCAAACCCCCCTACCCTACTGTACATATTCGGTTTTATTAGCTCAAGATACCAATCGCAGAATTCCTTCCATATAAAGTTGTACAGGATATTTGCCGCATCGTTAAACCTATAGTTATTAATTCCTTCTGTTACCTCTTTTATTACACGGGTAATCCTTGAAAGGATCCATTTATCGGGCAAGAAATTAGAGCCCTTCAAATCACTAATGTTATCCACTGTTAGCTCAACGTCATCGATAAAAGTTAAGGTTAGCCTTGCCGCATTCCATATCTTATTTACAAAATTTCTTACCCCTTCAATCCTCTCCTCTGACAGAAGTATGTCCCTACCCTGTGCGGCGAGCATGGCTAAGGAGAATCTAAATGCATCTGTTCCGTATTTTTCTATTATAACAAGGGGGTCTATCACATTCCCCCTGGATTTACTCATCTTTTTTCCCTCCGCATCCCTCACAAGGGCATGGATATAAACATCCCTGAAGGGCACATCTTTCATAAACCTCAAACCCATCATTATCATTCTTGCCACCCAGAAGAACAGGATATCAAAACCGGTTATAAGAAGGGATGTGGGATAAAACCTTTTTAAATCCTCTGTTTCTTCCGGCCATCCAAGGGTTGTAAACGGCCATAAGGCAGAAGAAAACCACGTATCGAGGACATCGGGGTCCTGTCTTAATCTTCCATTACACTTTTTACAGTATTCCAATTCTTCCACCGAGGCATAAACCTCACCGCATGCATCACAGTAAAAAACAGGTATCCTGTGTCCCCACCAAATTTGTCTTGATATGCACCAGTCTCTTATGTTTTCCATCCAGTCAAAATAAACCTTTTCCCACATCTCCGGGATTATTCGAACCCTATGGTGCCTAACTGCCTCTATGGCAGGTGTGGCAAGGGGTTTCATCTTAAGAAACCACTGGGTTGAAAGTGCAGGTTCCACAACTGTCTTACATCTATAGCATTTACCCACACCAAGGGCATATGGTTCTGTCTTAACAAGCAGTCCTTTTTCCTTTAGTTCCTCTACCACCTTTTTTCTGCACTCAAATCTATCCATACCGCAATAATGCACTGCATTTTCGTTCATGGTCCCATCTTCATTCATAACCTTTACTGTATCGAGCTTATGCCTTTTTCCTATCTCAAAATCATTTAAATCATGGGCAGGTGTGACCTTTAACACACCGGTTCCAAAAGAAATATCTACATAGCTATCTCCTATAACAGGGATCTTTTTGTTTACTAAGGGAAGTATAACAAACCTGCCGATAAAATCTTTATAACGGGGGTCTTCTGGGTTCACTGCCACTGCAGTATCTCCGAACATGGTTTCCGGTCTTGTGGTGGCAACAACCAGTGCATCGTTGCTTCCTTCTAAGGGATACTTTATGTGATATAGAAAACCTGCTGTCTCCTCATGCTCTGCTTCAAGATCTGATAGTGCGGTTTTACATCTTGGACACCAGTTTATTATATAATTGTCTCTGTATATGAGCCCATCGTTATAAAGCCTTACAAATACTTCTTTTACGGCACGGGTTAGCCCTGCATCCATTGTAAAACGTTCTCTTGACCAGTCACAGGATGAACCAAGCCTTTTTAGTTGTTGTATAATTGTATTTCCTGACTGTTCTTTCCACTGCCATACCCTCTCGATGAATCTTTCCCTTCCTAATTGTTCTCTTGTGAGACCTTCTTTTGCAATCTCCCTTTCCACAACATTCTGTGTGGCAATCCCTGCATGGTCTGTTCCTGGCACCCAGAGGGCATTATAACCTGCCATTCTTTTATATCTCGTAACGATATCCTGTAAAGTATTGTTTAGGGCATGGCCCATATGAAGTGAGCCTGTCACATTAGGTGGTGGTATAACCATGGAAAACGGCTCACCTTCTGGATTAATGTTTGCCTTAAAAAATCCATTCTCATTCCAAAACTCATACCATTTTTTTTCAATACCATGGGGGTCATATGTCTTTTCCATATCCATTCACCTTCTTAAAGATTTAGTTGAAACAAATAAAATTTTAAATTTTAAACTGGTATATTCCAGGGTAACGGCAAAAAAAGCCTTTCGAAAAGATTAAATGCATATCTATCGGTCATGCTCGCAATAAAATCACAAATGCATATGGCCTCTTCATCGTAAAAATCATCCTTTTTTGTCTCTTTAAGAAACGCATCAGGATGTTTTAAAAAATATTCATACAGATCTGTTATAATCCTTGAGCACTTTAAAAAATCTCCATGCACTATATCGTTATCGTATACCCTTTCGTATAGGAAATCTCTTAGTTTAACTATATAGAATTCAAGCTCTTCACCAAAGCTTATGGTCATATCTTCTGAATTCATAGTTTCTTTTATAACGCCTCTTACCATTGTGTCAATTCTTTTTGAGTTTGTTGTCCCGAGAAATCTCTTACAATCTTCCGGAATGTCCTTTTCACTAATAACCTTTCCTGTGATTGCATCATCTATGTCATGATTTATATAGGCGATTATGTCGGCAACCCTTACAATTTCAGCCTCTTTTGTTAGGGGTTTGTCGCTTTTGTCTCTTATAATAATCTCTCCTTTGCCTTTTGAATGTTTTAAAATACCGTCACGGACTTCACTGGTCAAATTTAAACCTGCCCCATCTCTTTCTAACACATCAACTACCCTTAAACTCTGTTCATAATGTTTGAAACCGTATTTATGTATCTGATTCAAAACCTCTTCACCGGCATGACCGAATGGGGTGTGTCCGAGGTCATGACCCAGCGCTATTGCTTCAACGAGGTCTTCGTTTAATCCTAATGATTTGGCGATGGTCCTTGCAATCTGTGATACCTCAAGGGTATGGGTTAGCCGTGTTCTATAATGATCTCCAGTGGGTGCAAGAAAAACCTGTGTTTTATGCTTTAACCTTCTGAATGATTTACAATGGATTATCTTATCTCTGTCATGCTGAAAGGCAGGTCTGATGTCGCATTCAGGTTCTGGTTTTTGCCTGCCCCTTGAATGTTTGCTTAGCTGGGCATATGGAGATAATGTTAAGGCCTCTTTTTCTTCAAGTCTTTCTCTTATCGTCATGAATAAAGATATTCATCTTTATGGATATTGGGGAAGCCCTGTTAAAGATGTCTTTTCATCTATCCCGAGGGCTATATTCATATTCTGCACAGCCTGTCCTGAAGCACCTTTTATAAGATTGTCTATTGCAGATACTACCACAAAACTTCCATCATCAAACATTTTAAAACCAATATCACAATAATTTGAAAACCTTACAAATCTCGTATCAGGGTATACACCTGAACCTAAAATCCTTACAAACGGCTCATTTTTGTATGTTTCTTTATAGAGTTCATAGGCATCTTCAGTCTTGAGGGGTTCTTTTAACACTCCGTAAATGGTGGTCAGTATACCTCTATTCATGGGTAATAAGTGTGGAACAAACCTTATCTTTATTTCCTGATATTTATTAATCTCTTTCTGAATTTCAGGCTCATGCCTGTGGATCCCTATGTTATAAGGTCTAAATCCTTCTGAGACCTCGCAAAATAAACTCCCGAGCTTTGCCTCCCTTCCTGCTCCACTTACCCCGGATTTAGAATCAATAAAAACATTTCCTTCAATGAGTTTATTTTTTACAAGGGGATAGATTCCGAGGATTGCGGATGTGGGGTAACAACCGGGATTGCCTATGAGTTTTTTTGATTTTATCTCTTCCCTGTATAGCTCTGGAAGACCGAACACCGACTCTTTTATAAGATGTTTTGCTAAATGTCTGGTATAAGTTCTTTCATATAGCGCTATATCTTCGAACCTGAAATCAGCACTTAAATCTATAATAATTGATCTTCCATCGAAAAGTTTATCGGCAGTCTCCATAGATGTTCCGTGGGGCAAACAGAGAAAATATACATCGCATCTTCCACGATGGTTTTCATCTGTAGGCTCAAGGGTTTCTTCTAATATGTCCTTTAACAACGGGAAAATCTCTGAAATCTTTTTTCCCTTATAAGTATTGGATGTCAGAAGGTCTATCTTAATATTGGGATGGGATTTCAGCAGGATTATCAGCGTAAGGCCCGTATAACCCGTTGCCCCTATTATGCCGACTTTCCACATATAGAGATTATCTCTTTGAGAACTGGAAGCTTGCCCTCGCAGCCCTCTTCCCGTATTTCTTTCTTTCCTTTGCCCTCGGATCTCTTGTAATAAGACCTTGTTTTTTTAGCACAGCCCTTAGATTTGCATTATATTCCAATAATGCCTTTGCAATCCCATGACCTAATGCCCAGGCCTGGGCAGGTATACCTCCACCCTGAATATTTGCTATAACATCGAATTTTCCAAGGTTGCCTGTAATCATAAGGGGCTTATTCACCATAATTTTTAACTCTTCCACAGGAAAATAATCATCGAGGGTTCTACCGTTTATCAAGAAATTACCTGTGCCGGGTTTTATCCATACCCTTGCTACAGCAGTTTTTCTTTTACCTGTTGCATAATACCTTCTTTCAGGCAACTTAAGACCTCCTTTATATGTCTCTTTTTATTCTATAGGCTAATCTCTTTTGGCATCTGTGCCTTATGGGGATGTTCAGAGCCTTTATAAACCTTTAATTTCTTAATAAGTTTTCTTCCCAGTATGTTTTTAGGCAACATCCCACGAACCGCCAGTCTTATCACATCTTCTGGTTTTCTCTCAAGCATGGTTTTTGCATTAGTAAGCCTCAATCCACCGGGGTAGCCACTATGCCTTGCATAATTTTTTTGATAGAGTTTTTTACCTGTTAATTTTACCTTCTCTGCATTTATTACAACCACAAAGTCTCCCGTATCTACATGGGGAGTAAATAAAGGTTTATTCTTTCCCCTTAAAATTACCGCAATCTTTGCTGCCAGTCTACCGAGCACCTGGCCTTCTGCATCAATAACATACCAATCTTTTTTTACCTCTTCTGGTTTTGCAAAAAACGTTTTATTCATAGCACCTACACCTGTATATTAAAAATTTGTTCAAAAAAATCTGTTTAAACTAATATATTTTAATGGTTTTAGTCAAGTAAAACTTGATGTTATCAACCTTTACTTTTGAAAATGGTGCTCCATAACCTCTCTGCCTCTTCTCTTCTACTTTTTTTATTTTCTCCTGTTGATTCGACAAATTTAAAATACTCGCAGTAGTTTGCCCTATCCTTTTCTCTTACAAAGTCGGCTTGTGGCTCCCTGCAGGCATTATGTTTAGCATTATCATAAAAAATACAATTAAGACATACATGAAGGTCTACCCCGCAAGAAGGACATTCTGATCTAACCCCTATCTCATCCATGTCAATTATGGTTTTGCATCTGTAACATATCTTCATAATAGTGCTTCAAGCTCCAAAAAATTAGAGATCCTTTTTCCATCCACTTCTTCTGTATGATATATGCTGAAGGACGGATCCTGACCCTTAAAAAGATATGCCTTAATACCAAGGGATATTGGGGCCATATAGTCAAATACTGGATGATCACCTATATGGATAAAATCATCGACATCGGCATTCAATTCGCTGCAGAGTCGTTTGTAGAAATCTTCTCCTTTTTTTACCATTCCGAAATCAGAGGTGGCAGATATTATACGTTTAAAAAAAGATGCAAGGCCTGTGTGTGTTAGCTCTTTTTCCACAAAAATCCTTGCCGCATTAGAAGCGACAATTAGGGTATATCTTTCTTCAAGTCTTTCAAGCACCTCTTTTGCATTTTTGGCAGGCACGATATAATCCTCGTATCTTTTTAAAAGTTCCTCTGACGATACGGAAAGATTAAATCTTTTAAGCCAGTATTCTATATCATACCAGAGCAGATCCTCATCACCCAAGGTTTTATACTCATTTATCACAATCTTCCGGGCATCATCAAAATCCAATGAATACTTTTTTGCATATTCTATGGGTATCCCATGATTCCACACCATGTCCCCAAAACGAGCACTAACAAGGGTTCCGTCTAAATCAAAGGATATGATTTTTCTGTTGTTTCTCATAATAATCTTAGAAAATGTAATTATAACATATCTTATGGGATTGAAAAATAGTTTTCCATAAGAGAAGGTTTCTTACCATTCTTATTGTTATAAACTCTATTTTTCGAATGATTTTTTATGGATTATCTGCTAAACTCATTATGTCTTTGAAAAAAAATTCTTTATTAGTTTTAAAAAAAATAATGTAATTTCAGGAGGTTAAAATGAGAATAGTGCTATTAGGTGCACCGGGTGCTGGAAAAGGAACGATTGCAAAATTGTTGACAGATTACGATGGCTCCGTCCAGATATCCACAGGCGATATACTACGGGGTGCCGTAAAGGCACAAACAGAGCTCGGCAAAAAGGCACAGGGTTACATGGAAAGAGGAGAACTCGTCCCCGATGACCTTATCATGGAGATTATGGAGGCAAGATTAAAAGAACCGGACTGCGAAAAAGGCTTTATTCTCGATGGTTTTCCAAGGACAATCCCCCAGGCAGAGGCATTGAAAAAACTCTTAGCAAAGCTCAATCTCAAGCTCGATAAAGTCATAAACCTTGATGTGCCAAAGGATGTAATACTCGATAGACTTACGACAAGAAGGACATGCTCTAACCCCGATTGTCAGGAAATATACAATATAAAGAGCAAGCCCCCTTCACCGGATGGAAAGTGCTTGAAATGCGGCTGGCCTGTTGTGCAAAGGGCAGACGAAACAGTGGAGGCAATAACGAAAAGATTGGAAACATACAACGAAAAGACTGCCCCTCTTATCGATTATTACGAAAAAGAAGGGCTCTTAAAAACTATAAGCTCTTTAAGTAGCGAAGAGATTGTGGAAAAGATAAAAGCATCAATAAAATAATGATTTCATGCCATCGACAGCCTTTTTATTAAAAATTTTGGTTGCCGATGGCAATTTTTAATTAAAATAAAAAAAGAGCACAATGAAATTAGGTCTATCTACATACTTTCTTGTAAAGAAACACATAAAAGAGATAATCAAAGATATACTCGATAGCGGTTTTAAAACTATCGAAATTTCTTACGAAATACCCCATTTGTTAGAAATGGACAGAAAATTCTTTTTATATCTTAAAGAAATAAAAAGGAACGGCATTGAATTTTCCATGCATGCCCCATTTCTTGAAATCAATTTAGGAAGCTATTTCGAGGACATGAGAAGGTTTTCTAAAAAGAGGGTTTTAAGGGCATTAAATATGGCAGAGATTGCCGGTTGCACACCCTTTGTGATTCACCCATGCTATTCTTTTGTCAGGGGAAAGGCTGAATATATTGAAAAAAAGACGAGAGAAAATTTTGTTGAAGATTTAAAGGAAATTATAACCATAGCTAAAGACAAAGGTATCAGGGTCGGCCTTGAGAATGTCCAGATGCCCTTTTTCTTTTTCTACAATATGGATGATTTTTTGTCACTTAAAAAAGATGTGCCTGAACTAAAGATAGCATTGGATTTAGGTCATGCCTATATCTCAAAATCTTTAAAAGGTAACAAAAACCCTGAAGATTCGATTATAGAAGACATAAAAAAGGTTGGTCTTGAGAACATAATCCATATCCATCTTCATAATAACTCTGGCACGAAAGACGACCATTCCATTGTTGAAGGTAATATGGATTTAAAAAGGATTTTAAGATTTCTTTATGAAAACGGTTACAATGAAAAGGTCATTATCGAAAGTCAGGACGTTGAAGAATACGGAATGGATGTTATAGTGGAAAAAATAAAGGAATTAGACTCTTCTTGAAATAATATATTAAAAATCGTAATATATGTTATCTTTTGCCGGAGTGGTGGAATTGGCAGACGCGCCGGACTCAAAATCCGGTGGTGCTTGG
>CAZJOP010000036.1:1674-15374 GCA_964547695.1 uncultured Syntrophorhabdaceae bacterium | reverse complement strand
ATGCCAATGTGTCTTCATATGCTGCCCTTTCAGGAGAAATAATAAACATACCCGATGTCTATAATGCAAAGGGCTTTAATTTTGAGGGCACAAAAAAGTTCGATGCAGGTACGGGTTATCGTTCCAGGTCAATGCTTGTGGTACCCCTAAGGAATCATGAGAACGATATAATAGGGGTCTTGCAGTTATTAAATGCAATGGATAGAAGGACAGGAAAGGTTATTAAGTTTTCAAAAAAAAGCGAGGAGATTGCTTCGTCCCTTGCATCTCAGGCCGCCGTGGCCCTTACAAACAACAGGCTCATCCACGACCTTGCAAATCTATTTGATTCCTTTATAAAAGCCATCGCCACCGCCATTGACGAAAAATCACCCTATACCGGTGGTCATGTAAAAAGGGTGGTATGGCTTGTCACGACTTTGGCAGAAAGGATAAATAGATGTAATGAAGGCTATTACAAGGATGTCTTTTTTACGCCTGATGAATTAAACGAACTTAAGATTTCTGCATGGTTACACGACATAGGAAAGATAACAACCCCGGAGCATATAGTGGATAAGGCTACAAAATTAGAGACCATCTGCGACAGGATTACCCTTTTAAAGACAAGGTTTGAAGTTTTAAAAAGGGACTATGAGATTAAGCTTTTGAAAGAAAAGATTTTAACGGCATACCAGAAAGACATCACTGTAACCGATAAAGAGCGTGAAGATTACTTGAATTCTTTAAAAGATGACCTGGATTTTCTCATTAAAATAAATCAAGGTTCAGAGTTTTTAGATGACTCGGCAGTTGAACGTCTAAATACCATTGGCAAAAAAAGGCTAACTATAAACGATACTGAGATGCCCTTAATAACAGAGGATGAACTGTACAATCTTAGCATAAAAAGAGGCACCATAACTAATGAAGAGAGAAAGATAATCCAGAATCATGCAGCCCTTACATATAAGATACTCTCTGAGCTACCCTTTCCAAAAAAATTGCAGAGGGTCCCCCAGTTTGCATCCACCCACCACGAATGCTTGAACGGTTCAGGTTATCCCTTTGGTCTTAAAGAAGATGAACTTCCCATTCAGTCAAGGATCATTGCCCTTGCAGATATATTTGAGGCATTAACGGCACAGGACAGGCCTTATAAAAAGGCAAAGGCGCTTTCCGAATCTTTAATGATTATGTCTTCTATGGCACAAAATAAATTTATTGACCCCCGGCTTTTCGAATTTTTTATAAAGGAAAAGATATATCTCGAATACGCAAAAAGGGAATTATCACCGTCACAGATAGATATAGAAGACTTTAAGATCTAACCTTTATACCGTATATACCTAAATCAAATAAAAGATAGTGTTTTAGAATTAAGTAGTGTTGAGATGGATTTCGTTATATGTTAAAACAATGGGCGATTTAAAAAACACAAAAAAGGAACGGAATATGAATATACCCATGATAAATCTTAAAGAGCAATTCAGGCATGTAAAAAAAGACATACTGAAAAACATAAACGAGGTTTTATCAGAACAAAAACTTATTCTCGGTAAATACTGTGGTCTTCTTGAAAAGACCATTGCCGATTATGTAGGTGTTAAATATGCCATAACCTGTGCAAACGGAACAGATGCCCTCATCCTCTCTTTAATGGCACTTGGCTTAAAACACGGGGATGAGGTCATAACAACACCCTATACATTTTTTGCCACCGCAAGCTCTGTTGCCCTCGTAGGGGCAAGGCCTGTATTTGTGGATGTAAAAAAAGACGATTTAAATATTGACCCTCAACTTATAGCCAGGGCAATTACAGATAAAACAAAGGCAATAATAGTGGTCCATCTTTTTGGAAAGCTATGCGATATGGATGAAATAGTAAAGATAGGGGAAAAATACGGCATACCCGTAATCGAAGATATGGCCCAATCATTAGGTGCTCAATACAGAGGTAAAAAGGCAGGCAGTTTTGGTGATATAGCAGCCTTAAGCTTTTATCCCACAAAGAATTTGGGTGGTATAGGCGAAGGGGGTATGGTTTTAACAGACAGGGAAGATTTAGGTGAAAAGGTAAAAAAATTAAGGGTTCACGGTATGGGGGTAAATACATACCACCATGAAATAATAGGCATTAACAGCAGGTTAGATGAGATTAAGGCAGCTGCTATTTTTGCAAAGTTTCCATATCTCGAAGAGTGGAACAGAAAAAGATGGGAAAATGCAAGATTCTATAATGAAAAATTAAAGGATTTGCCTGTGATTTTGCCTCCCATTCCCGATGACGGCTCCCACATATTTCATCACTATGTCATAAGAACACAAGATAGAGAAGGCCTTCAGACATTTTTAAAAGAAAGTGGTATTCAGACGGGTATATACTATCCCATACCCCTTCATCTCCAGAGGTGTTTTAATTATCTCGGTTACAGAGAAGGGTTACTCCCTGTCTCAGAGGATGCGGCGAAAACAAGCCTTGCATTGCCCGTGTATCCTGAATTGAAAAAGACTGAAAAAGAATACATAGTTAAAAAGATTAAGGAGTTCTTCGCACTTAAGTGGAAAACAGGGTAAGAATGTATTGACAAATCAAAAAGTATATTACACAATAGTTAAGCGTATGAAGGTTGTAAGAGTTTTTATAATCTGTTTCTTTGTTTTCATGTTTTTATTTTCATGCAGCAAAGAGGTAAAAAACCTAAAGGAAGAGGTGCGACTTCTAAAGGAGGAAAATAACTTTTTAAAGGCTGAAAATATAAGCCTTAAAAAGGAGATAGAAGAGCTCTATAAAAAATTGGAAGAAAAGATGAAAGAGGAAAAAAAACCTCAAAGAGATGAAGAAACAAAGGATACTTCAAAGACAAAGGAAACCTCAAATAAAACAAGGTAACCCTGCACAAAAAATCCTTTAAAGTAAATCATATGAAAAACATTAAACTGATCCTATCATACGACGGCACAAATTATCACGGATGGCAATGCCAGCCTGATAGAAAAACAGTCCAGGAGACCATAAAGAATGCTATAGAAAGGATAGTAAACCACGATGTTAAGGTATACGGTGGTGCAAGAACAGACAGTGGCGTCCATGCAATGGGTCAGGTGGCAAACTTTTTTACAGAAAAATCTATTGATTTATTATGCCTTAAAAGAGGCCTAAATAGTCTATTACCAAAAGATATAAGGGTCATAGATGCCGCACACACAGACGATGAATTTCATTCCCGGTATTCGGCAAAGAGTAAAACCTATGTGTATACTATCCTAAATACGCCCTTTGATTCCCCCTTTTTTCATCGATATACATGGCATGTGCCCTATAATCTCGATACAGAGATTATGAACAGGGCCATAAAGGAAATCGTGGGTATCCATGATTTTTCTGCATTTAAGAAAAAAAATGAGATATATAACAGCAATGTAAGAGAAGTGCTCAGGGCTGGTGTCAGAAGAAGAAAAGACTTTGTTTACATATTGATTGAGGCAACGGGTTTTTTAAGATATATGGTTCGCAACATTACAGGCACCCTGGTCTTGATAGGCACAGGTAAAAAGAAAGTAAATGCCATGAAAGAGATACTGGAATCAAAGGACAGGGACATGGCCGGTCAGACAGCACCGGCAAGGGGATTATTTTTAAAGGAGATCATATATTAAGCAAAAAATTTTACAAAAAATCTCTCAATTATGACTTTTAAAAACACAAAATATGTATTAGATTAACATAACATTTGCGACAAACTTGCTTTGTCGGACTAAAATAAAACAGGAGGTTTTATGTTTACCGTATCAGATGTAGCAGCAGATGTAATTAAGCAGTTCCTCGAAGGAAAAGAGGGACCCCATTCGGTGAGGGTGATGCTGGTGGAGGGCGGTTGATCCGGGCCAACACTTGGAATGGCTCTGGACGAGCCAAGAGAAAACGATGAGGTATTCAACGAGAAGGGTGTGAATTTTTTAATCGAAAAAGAGCTTTTCAGTCAGGTAAAACCCATCTTTATAGATTTTGTCAATTCGCCGATGGGCAGTGGTTTTATGGTGCAGTCTGAACTTTCAAAAAAGGGTGGTTGCGGCAGTTCATGCAGTTGTTAAAAAGACGTCAATAAAAAAATAAAAACATAGATGAAGGGCAACTATTCTTTCTGCGAAGGGAAAAATCTCTTTTTGAAAATATGTTAATCTCTCTGAAAAAATTCTTCATCCGGCACCTGACACCCCAGAGGATATTTGTTCTTAGTTTTTTCTCCATAATCTTAATAGGAACGTTTCTTTTATGGTTGCCCTTTTCATCTTCTAAAAAACCATTAACATTTATAGATGCCCTTTTTACAGCCACATCCGCCTTGTGTGTTACGGGCCTTACCGTAATAGATATAGGTAATGACCTGTCTTTTTTTGGTCAGATAGTTACACTTATACTCTTTCAGGTGGGCGGTATAGGCATTATCACATTTTCAGTGTTTTTTTTCCATCTAATGGGAATGAGTATCCCCTTTAAGAACAGGGAGATCATCCAATCATCCTTTGCCCCTTCTCCAAGACAGGACTTCCAAATCATTTTAAAATACGTCCTTTTATCTACTCTTGTAATAGAATTTTTCGGTTGCCTTATCATGACACTTAGGTTTTTAAAAGATTTCTCTTTTGGTAAGGCCATATATTTTGGTGTATATCATGCGATCTCTGCCTTTAATAACTGCGGTTATAGTCTCTTTTCTAATAGTTTTATGAATTTTAAAAACGATTTTATTACCAACACTGTTATTATGGCACTGATTGTTTTAGGGGGTATTGGCTTTTTTGTCCACTTCGATATGCTCTCGTATTTCACATCCAATAAAAAAAAGAAGCGTTTATCGTTGCATACAAAGATTGTGCTTATAACAACAGTTTCACTGATATGCATAGGTGCTTTATTTTTCTATCTTTTTGAAAGGAGCTATGCCATAAAGGATTTACCGTTATCTACACAGATACTTGTTTCTTTTTTCCAGTCCATAACTGCAAGGACTGCTGGTTTTAATACAGTGGACATCGGAAGGTTAACAAACGATACCATTCTACTTTTAATGATGCTCATGTTTATAGGTGCATCTCCTGGCTCTACAGGTGGTGGCGTAAAAACCACGAGCTTTGCCCTTCTTATTATTATGTTGTGGAACAGATTAACCGGTAGCGATGAGGTAAATGTCATGAACAGAACCATATCAAGAGACCTCATCTCAAAAACGGTCTCTATCATATTTGCCTCTGTCCTTTCCATTGTAATTATCACATCCCTTTTACTGTTTATGGCTGACAAAAACATACATTTTAGTAACCGTAACCTTTTTATAGAGTATCTCTTTGAGACCATATCTGCCTTTGGAACTGTAGGCCTTTCCATGGGCATAACCCCCCATATGAATGATATCCAGAAGGTAATAGTAACGATCATGATGTTTGCCGGCAGGGTTGGGCCTTTAACCCTTGCATTTTCATTGAGTATAAAGCCAAAAAAGGCCTTGATTAAGTATGCAGAAGAAGACATAATGGTAGGATAAGGAGGAAGATGTGCCAAGGGTCATTGTTATAGGATTGGGCATATTCGGTTACAATGTGGTAAAAGACCTTTTTAATGCCGGGGTGGATGTGATTGCCATAGATAAAAACAAAGATGCAGTTCAATCTGTTAGGGACTTCTGCACAAAGGCAATACATGCGGACGCCACAGATAAGGGTGTTATGGAATCTATAGGCATAAGGGAAGACGACATAGTGATCGTTTCCTTCGGCGAAGACCTGGCCTCAAGCACCCTTATAACATTACATCTGAAAAATATGAAGATAAAAAATATCATTGTCAAGGCGCCTAACGAAGAACACAAGCTCGTCCTTGAAAAGGTAGGTGCCACAGAGGTCATAATCCCAGAGAAAGAGATGGCAGCCAAAATTGCAAAAAGCATCGTGGCCCCGAACCTCATCGACTATATACCCATATCTGAAGATTATATGGTATGCGAGGTGGCCCCTCCAAAACACTTTATTGGAAAGACTTTAAAGGAGGTGCACTTAAGGAGCAATTACGGGGTATATGTGATTGCCATAAAGGATATCTTAACAGACAGGGTCTTTATGGTTAATCCCGATTACAAGATGAAAGACAGTGATGTATTGATCGTGATAGGTCAGACGGAAAACATAGAAAAGCTGAAATAAATATTGACTTTATATGTAAAAAAATGCACAATTGCATTCTAATTTTTAATAAGAGGTGAATATGGTAACATCAATCAGTGAAGAAATTGTTACAAAAACATATACAGAGGTAGCAGGATTTACACCCCATATGATCCAGAAGGAGATGGAAAAACTCAATAAAAATCAGCCGGATTTGTTCTACTTTGTGTTGACATCCCTGGAGGAAACAGACGATGATGTTCGGGATATGGGGATTTACATGTTTTTCGTCATCTATATGATGTTCAAAAAGGCATACGGCAGGATAAAAAAGGTTTCCTTTGATGATATAGATGAGGCATATAACAGAAATTTCAACATTCTCGACACAATAGAACAGGGTGATGAGGATGCCATTTTAGATTTTGCAGAAAAAGAGATGATTAAACAGCCTTATGTAATGAAATACATCACAGAGGCATTGATGGAAGAAGAGGAAGAAGACGAAGATATCCAGTTAAGATTAGAAGATAAGGGCTTTCTCTTTCTTTTTCTGAAAACCATTACAGACATACTCGATAAAAAGGCCACCAGGACCATAAAGACCGGTGCTTAGGAGACGACTTATCCGCCGCCTATAGGAGGGAATAAGGCAACCTCGTCTTTATCGTTTAATACCGTCTCGAGTTTTGCGTGTCTTCCGTTTACAAATATAATACTAATCTGCTCGTGAGGTAGTTCCAGTTCTTTTATGAGTTCTCCTACTGTTGTCCCCTCATGTATTTCATATATCTTTTCTGAAAACCTGTCTTTTCTTAAGGTAGCGAAGAGCTTAACATTAACCACCATCTTTATTTTTCCGTGTCATTGAGGTGTATCTCAATCAATTCCTTATCATCTTTTGTGAAGCCTTCTTTTAAGAAAAAGGGATCTACCACAGTTCCGTCTGTTAGTACGATTTTAATACTGTCCAGTGTGTTTTTTCTTTCTTCGAGCACCCTTTTTAACTGAGTGGCATAAACAATTATGCCCTTTTTAAGTAATCTTTGACCAAGATCAAAAATGAGTATGTTAAACAACTTTACAACGAAAATCCCTTCTTTTATAGAATAAGACCCCTTTTCCTCTGTGTATGTGATTGCCTTTCTGAAGGATTCGTATGTGCTGTGTGTCCTCAATGTGGCACCAACCAGGCCGGGCATGGCTCCTGATAGACCAAGGACACAACCCTCTTTTGTCCTTGCCCTGTCTATATCATCCACTACCTTTCCATCGAGGAGGATTGTGCTGATCCTGTTTTCTATAAATTCGTCGTTAACATCAAAGATCTTCTTAATGGTGGTCCTAATGTTCAGACCCACATCTGTTTTGACAAAAACACCTTCCTGGAATAGCACAAAAAATATAGGCACAGTATCTCTATGGGAAAGTATTTTAATGCTTAACATCTTTTTTTCAGCACAATCCTCCTCATATCATATCCTACCAGTTAAACACCTGGTCTAACTCTTCATCGGTTATGTTGAATGTTATATTATGGGGTGGAAGAGGTTCTTTTTTAAAGAACTCAGGCAATCTATCGTGTTCTTTTGTAAATCCTGCAAGCCTGTTAAATGTCCTTTCCATAGTAAGGATGTTTTTACCGAGGTTGACCACATCGTCTGGGGTGAGTTTCAATCCATAAAAAGCATTTAACATCTCGAGAAGTGCCTCGAATGTCTCAGGCTGGTCAAGGACGGCAAAGGCTATAAATAAACACATACCCGTTGAATCTATGGCTGCTGTGGCAATCTGGAGATTTCTTGAGAGCTCTATCTGGCCCTCAGGCTTTAATGGGTCTATGAATCCTCCTACCTTAAGTATATTTGTTGCCACTGCATAACCTGCTGTATGGTCGGCACCCATCGGGCTTGTGGCATAAGTTACGCCAATGCCATGGACTGCCCTTGGATCATAGGCTGGCAGCCCCTGACCTTTTACAACAGGGACCTTATCGACACCGAATACCCTCCCTGTAACAAGTGCACCACTACCAATGATTCTTCCAAGGGGTGTGCCTTTTCTTACCTCTTTGATGAGCTCTATTGCGCCATCGGCATCCCCAAATTTCAATAGCCCAGCCTCCATTGCCACGCCCACGGTTACACCCATCTCTATTGTATCAAGGCCTGTGTCATCGTCTAAGAAATCAAGCATTGCAATCTTGTCCAAATCATCTATACCGCAGTTGCCACCATGGGCCCAGACTGTTTCGTATTCTGGTTGTTTTGTGAGATAACGACCATCTTTATCATGGAATATGCCGGAGCATCTTATGACGCATCCGTGATGACAGCCATGTGTTGCCACCCCTCCTCTTTCTGTCTCAAGGGCTGCCTCTGTCTCACCACTTATCTTTGCCGCACCTATGAATCTTCCTTCCCTGAAGTTATATGTGGGATAGCCTCCAGCCTCATTCAGGATATTTGTCAGGACATTTGTGCCGTAAGCAGGGAGTGCCTCTCCTGTAACGGGATGTTTTCTTAACCCCTCTATGAATTTTGCATTTGCCTGTCTGAACCTCTCTCTATCTTTAGGCTCTCTCATCTTTGTTCCTTCATCGTCAATTACAATAACCTTAACACCCTTAGAGCCCATTACCGCACCGACACCACCCCGACCGGCATGTCTTGTGGGTCTTAATTCAGGGTCTGTGCAGGCAACAGAGGAAGCGGCAAGCCTCATTTCTCCTGCCGGACCTATGGATATGCAGGAGATTTTATCTCCGTATTGTTTTTTCATCCTTTCTACTGTCTCGTAATTACCAAGCATCCTTAAGCTATTATCTTTCTCTATCTTTACCCCGTCTTTATTTATTAAGACCTTATACAGGTCATCGCCTTTTGGTCTTCCTTCTATAACAATTGCCGCATAACCGAGCCTGGCAAGCATCTGGGAAGGCTGACCCCCTGCATTTGCCTCTTTTATGCCACCTGTAAGAGGGCTTTTGCAACCCACTGAGATACGACCTGACATGGCAGCCATGGTGCCGCTTAATAATCCTGGTGCAATTACGAGTTTATTTTCAGAAGAGAGGGGGTGACAGGTGGGTGGCACCTCTTTGAATACAATGGCAGAAGTTAGCCCCCTGCCTCCGAGACCTTCATAACCTTTCATATCTGTGATTTTGATCTCAGGCACAGGCTCTTTAGACATATCTATCCTTATGATCTTGTCCATAATCTCTTCCTCCTTTCTTATAAGATTTTATCAATTCAATTCTAAACCTTTAAAACATTTTTTCAACAAAAAAATACTCTTTCTTGCTTTATAGTGTTGAATTTTTTATAATCCATTATAAATTTTTGGAAAGGTTACTAAAAACAAAAAAGGGAGATTAGAATGGCACTGACAGGCATAGAAATTTTTAAGCTTCTTCCCAAGACAAACTGCAGAGATTGCAAATTTCCCACATGTCTTGCCTTTGCAATGGCCTTAGCTGCCGGTAAGGCAGAATTGGACAGCTGCCCCCATGTAAGTGATGAGGCAAGGGCACAGCTATCAGATGCAAGCGCACCACCTATAAGGCAACTATCCATTGGAACCGGTGACTATGAAATAAAGGTAGGTGGTGAAACAGTTCTTTTTAGGCACGAAAAGACCTTTTTCAACAAACCAGGATTTGCCATATTGATTTCTGATGAGTTTGGCGACGAAGAGATAGACAGAAGACTATCCCTTCCGTCTTTTTATCAGTATGAAAGGATTGGAACAAAACTTAGATCAGAGCTTATTGCCCTAAAACATACGGGAAAGGACGAAAGATTTCTAAATATGGTAAAAAAGGCAAAAGATAGGCCTTACGGGATCATCCTTATGTGTGAAGACCCATCCCTTATGGAGTCATCCCTTGAAATCTTAAAAGAAAAAAGACCCCTTATCTATGCTGCAAACAGAGAAAATTTTACCCATTTCGGGACATTATCAAAACAATACAGTTCTCCCATTGCAGTAAGGGGTAATGGCATTAACGAGGTCGTCTCTATCACAGAGAAATTGATTTCCATGGGCATTAAAGACATAGTCATAGACACAGAACCAAAGAGTCTAAAACAGGCATTTCATGACCAGGTCATGGTGAGAAGGTCTGCAATATTAAAAAGATATAAACCCCTTGGATTTCCTACAATCGTCTTTCCATACACTATGACCGATGATGTGATGAAGGAGACCATGATTGCTTCGGTCATGATAGCAAAATACGCAGGTATCATTGTGTTAAGTGATTTAACCGGTGAAGGCATATTCCCTTTACTTCTATTGAGGTTAAATATCTATACAGACCCGCAGAGACCCATGACCACCCAGGAGGGTATATATGCAATAAACAATCCCAATGAAAATTCACCTGTCCTTGTAACGTGTAATTTTTCCCTCACATATTTTATAGTGAGCGGAGAGATAGAAAATTCAAGGGTTCCAAGCTGGCTGTGCGTGATGGATACAGAAGGTTTATCTGTTCTTACCGCATGGGCTGCCGGCAAATTTGTCGGTGACCTTGTGGGTGCTTTTATAAAAAGATGTGGCATAGAAAATAACATCTCCCATAGAAAGGTAATCATACCCGGTTACACTGCCTCAATTGTAGGAGACATGGAAGAGGTGCTTCCAGGATGGGAAATAATAGTGGGGCCAAGGGAGGCTTCTCAGCTCCCCACCTTTTTAAAAATGTGGAAACATTAAAACAGTGAGGGATATATGGTCTTAATAGGTGAAAACATAAATATCATGTCTAAAAGGATTAAAGAGGCAATAAGTCAAAAGGACCCCAAGCCCATAAGAGAGATTGCCATTGCCCAGGCAGAGGCAGGTATGGATATGCTTGATATAAATCTGGGTCCGGTAAGGAAGGATGGGCCTGAAATCATGGAATGGGTTGTTAAAACAGTCCAGGAGGTAGTGGAATTACCCTTAAGCCTCGATACCACAAACATTGAGGCCATGGAGGCAGGGCTTAGGATTCATAAAGGAAAGGCACTTATAAACTCCATCTCTGCAAGACCGGAGAGGATGAATGCCTTAATGCCCCTTGCAAAGAAATATAATGCAGGTTTTATCGGTCTAACAATAGGTGTGGAGGGTATCCCCAGAGATGCAAACGAAAGAGGATTGCTTGCCGCACAGATTCTCGCTGAGGCAGCTGCATACGATATCCCTGAAGAAGACATATGGCTTGACCCTGTGGTACTGCCAGTAAATTCTCAACAATTACAGGTTCAAGGATGCACAGAATTTGCCATGATGCTAAAAGATATTGCCCCTAATTCAAAATCCACATGCGGTCTATCAAATGTCTCGAGTGGTGTGCCAAAACAATTAAGGCCAATATTAAACAGGACATATCTTGTTATGTTAAAAAGATACGGCATGTATTCTGCCATTGTAGATGCCTTTGATGAAGAGCTAAAAGAAATTGCAGAAGGCAAAAGACCTGATATGGAAAATCTCATTCACAGGGCAATGGATGGAAAAGAGATTGACTATGGTTTAATTTCAAAAGAAGAGATTGACTATGTTAAAACTGTGCATGTGCTTATGGGTAAAAACCTTTATTCAGACTCATGGCTTGAGATATAAATGAATCTTTTGATGTCCCTTCATGATTCAAAAATCATCTTTTTAATAAAAAAATAAGAGGAGACCATATGCCATACGATGCAACCAAGATGGCCGATTGGCAGATAGCAGAGGCTGCAGAAGAAAACATGAAGAGCATCTGGCAGCTAAGCGATGAAATGGGGCTAAAGTCAGACGAAGTGATACCATACGGAAGGATTGCAAGGCTTGATTATAAAAAGATATTAGAGAGGCTCTCATCGAGACCAAACGGAAAATATATCGTTGTCACTGCCATAACACCCACGCCTTTTGGTGAGGGAAAGACCACCACCACAATGGGTATACTGGAAGGTCTCGGCAAAAGGGGAAAAAATGTAGGCGGCGCCATAAGACAGCCCTCAATTGGCCCTACAATGAATATTAAAGGTAGTGCCGCAGGAGGTGGAAATGCCCAGGTAATACCTCTCACCGAATTTTCACTGGGTCTTACAGGGGATATTTACAACATCATGAACGCCCATAATCTTGCCATGGTGGCATTAACGGCAAGGATGCAGCACGAGAGAAATTATAACGATATGGAACTTCAAAAAAGAGGCTTAAAAAGGCTTGATATTGATTCAAAGAATGTCCAGATGGGATGGGTCATGGATTTCTGCGCCCAATCCTTACGCAACATCATAATAGGACTCGGTGGAAAGATGGACGGTATTACCATGCAGTCTCGATTTGATATTGCCGTGAGTTCAGAGATTATGGCTATACTTTCCATTGCAAAAGACTTAAAAGATTTAAGGGAAAGGGTAGGAAAGATCACTGTTGCCTTTGATAGACAAGGCAGACCCATTACCACAGAAGACCTCGAAGTGGCTGGCGCCATGTGTGCATTTCTGAGAGAGAGCATTAATCCGAGTCTACTCCAGACCATAGAGGGACAGCCTGTGCTTGTTCATGCAGGTCCTTTTGCGAATATCGCCCTTGGTCAATCCTCCATCATTGCCGATAAAATAGGCCTTAAACTATTCGAATATCATATAACTGAGAGCGGATTTGCAGCAGACATAGGATTTGAAAAGTTCTGTAATGTAAAATGCAAGATCAGCGGATTAGAACCTGATATAGCTGTTATCACCACAACGGTAAGGGCATTGAAGATGCACGGTGGAGGACCCAGGGTAGCCCCTGGTATAAAGATACCTGTAGAATATACGAAAGAGGATTTAAACCTCCTTGAAAGGGGTATGCCCAATTTGATTCATCATATAAATATTGTAAAAATGTCCGGTATTAAACCTGTAGTGTGCATCAATAGATTTTATACAGATTCAAAAGAAGAGTTAAAGCTTATAAAAAAATTCGCCGAGGTAGAAGGCGCAATTGTGGCAGTATCGGATCACTGGTTAAAAGGTGGCGAAGGCGCGTTAGAGCTGGCGGATGCTATAATAGATGCATGTAAACATGAAAATCACTTTAATTATCTGCTGCCTGAAAATCTATCCTTGAGAGACAGGGTGGATATCATTGCAAGAAAAATCTATAATGCCGATAAAGTGCTGTGGATACCCGAGGCAGAAGAAAAGGCAAAAAGGCTCGAGGCAGATGGAGAAAAAAGTCGTTACCATACAGTAATGGTAAAGACACATCTGAGTCTCTCCCATGAGCCGGAATTAAAAGGGGTGCCAAAAGGCTGGACACTGCCTGTCAGGGATGTCCTTGTCTTTACCGGTGCACAATTCCTGTGTCCCGTTACAGGTTCCATAAGTCTTATGCCAGGAACAAGCTCTGATCCTGCATTCAGGCGCATCGATATAGACCCAGATACAGGAAAGGTAAGGGGATTATTCTAAAGGATATAAAATTATTCTATGTCCTTGACAAAATATGCATTATTGGTTAATCTATTTGCCACGGGCCCATAGCTCAGTTGGAAGAGCCACCGGCTCATAACCGGTAGGCCCCTG
>CAZJOP010000036.1:0-1609 GCA_964547695.1 uncultured Syntrophorhabdaceae bacterium | reverse complement strand
AAGAGCCACCGGCTCATAACCGGTAGGCCCCTGGTTCGAGCCCAGGTGGGCCCAATTTGATAATTATGAAAAGTTACTGTAAAAAAATAAAATTTTTGATTTAAAGGGGGTGCTCCAAATAGGTTCACCCCCTTTAATTTTATGGAGGTATTGCATTGGAGCATGAACTAAAGACCATTTACGAAGTCCAATTATTAGAAACAAATATCATTAACAATGAAAAAAAGAAATTGATAGGCCCAAAAAAGATAGAAGAGATGGACAGGGAGTTAGAAGAGCTTCAAAAAAAGGCTGAAAAGGAAAAGGCAGTAATAGATGAACTCGATAAGGAAAGGAGAAAGAAAGAGAAAGAACTCGATGTGGAAAAGGATAGGATAAAGAAGATAGAGGCAAAACTCTATGAGGTTAAAACAAACAAAGAGTATCAGGCCCTTTTAAAAGAGATTGAAATGGCAAAAGAAGAGATAGACAAGACAGAGGAAGATATAATCATTCTTATGGATAGGACAGAAGAGCTAAAAAAGGACTATGCCGGTGTTCTTGAGCAGATGAAAAAAAGAGAAAAGGAAATAAAGGCAGAAAAGGACAATTTATTAAATGAACTGGCAAATATAGACAAGACCCTGGAAGAACTAAAAAAGCAGAGGGAACAACTGTTGAAAAATGTAAGGGAAGATATAAAAAATCTTTATCTAAACCTTATTGAGAAAAGGGAAGGTCTGGCAGTGGTAAATGTGAAAAATGGTGTATGTTTGGGCTGCTACATGAATATCCCTCCCCAGCTTTTCATAGAGGTTACAAAAAATAGCAGGCTCATTACATGTCCCAGTTGTAATAGAATCTTTTATTTTGTGGAAGACGTTTAATTTGGAATGGCATGCCTATATTGACGGTGCCTCATCGGGAAACCCCGGTGAATCCGGTGCCGGTGTGGTTATATATGCCCAGGACAAGATTATAAGAAAAGTAAGCCTTTATCTCGGCCAGATGACAAACAATATGGCTGAATACGAGGCACTGCTTTATGTATTGAATAAGGCGAAAGACGATGGAGTAGATAATTTAAATGTCTATACAGATTCCCAGCTGGTGGCAAATCAGGTCTTAGGTATATATAAAGTAAAAAATCCGGTTCTTAAAGGCTATATATCAAAAATTAAAAAAATATTAGGCAATTTTAAATACTTTAGCATAAAATATATACCGAGAGAGAAAAATAAAATTGCCGATAGCCTTGCAAAGATGGCAATAAAGAATAGGGGTAGACAGGTGGCCGCTTCGCATAGCGAGGAGGAAAGTCCGGGCATCGCAGGGCAGGATGGTCCCTAACAGGGACTGGGGGTAACCCCAAGGAAAGTGCAACAGAAAATACACCGTCTCGCATATTGCGGGATAAGGGTGAAATGGCGAGGTAAGAGCTCACCAGCTCTGTGGCGACACAGAGGCTTGGCAAACCCCATCCGATGCAAGGCCAAAAAGGGGTCGCACACTGGTGCGAGGGGGCTGCCCGTCCCTTAACCCGGGTAGGCCGCTTAAGGTTCAGGGCAACCTGAATCGATAGAGAAATGGCCACCTAATACAGAACCCGGCTCATAGTCTACCACTTTGT
>CAZJOP010000035.1:11036-15421 GCA_964547695.1 uncultured Syntrophorhabdaceae bacterium | reverse complement strand
ACAGGGTAAAAGGTAGTATAGATATCGATGATGGAGCCCTTCAGGCCATATTACACAGGGGCAAAAGTCTTCTTCCTTCAGGTATAGTAAATATTTCAGGGGATTTTTCAAGGGGAGATTGTGTAAACTTAAGAAGTTTAACAGGAAAGGTAATTGCAAGGGGTATTACAAACTATTCTGCCTCAGATATTGAAAAAATTAAAGGAATAAAAACTATTGATATAGAGAAAAAACTCGGCTATAAATACACGGATGAAATAATTCATAGGGATAATATGGTGATATTATGAAACCACAAGATTTAGCGAAAGAAACAAAAATAGCGTCTCAGGTATTTGCTCATTTAACAACAGAGAAAAAAAACAGTATTTTAATGAGGCTCGAGCACCTGCTTTGGGAAAAGAGGGATTATATTGTCGAAGAAAACAGAAAGGATTTAGAATCAGCTCAGGCAAATGGACTACAGAAAAGTATTATCGATAGGTTAAGGGTAGATGATAAGGTTATAAAAGAGATGCGGTCAAGCATAAAAGATGTGGTGAACCTGCCGGACCCTGTGGGAGAGATAATAAAGACTTGGAAAAGACCAAACGGCTTACTTGTGGGTAAGATGAGGATACCCATAGGGGTAATATTCGTTATATACGAATCAAGACCAAATGTAACCATAGAGGCATTTTCCCTGTGTCTTAAAAGTGGAAATGCCGTGATATTGAAAGGCGGTTCCGAGGCCATTCATTCAAATATTGCCTTGTACAATCTGATTCAGGATGCACTTAAAGGCGAAATGGTTCCTGAAGCAGGGGTGAGATTGATCGAAACAGGCGATAGGGATTACATATACAGCCTTCTTGAACAGGATGAATTCATTGACCTTGTGATACCAAGAGGTGGAGAATCCCTCATTAGAAATGTGGTCGAGCATTCAAGTATACCGGTTCTAAAGCACTATAAAGGCGTATGCCATATCTTCGTAGATGAATCAGCGGATCTTGATTTGGCTTACAAGGTATGCCTTAATGCAAAGGTTCAAAAACCAGCTACCTGCAATGCAATGGAAACCCTCCTTGTTCATAAGAATATTTCAAAGGCCTTTTTACCTGAGATGATAAGGCTTTTCAAAGAAAACAGGGTTATCGTAAAAGGGTGCGAAAATACAATGGCAATCGTGGATGGAATTGAAAGGGCAGAAGAACATGATTGGTATGAAGAATATCTTGACTATATAATCTCTGTAAGAGTGGTGGATGATATAGACGGCGCCATCGAGCATATAAGAAAATACGGATCAGACCATACAGAGGCTATTATCACAAAGGATTATAACAATGCATGGAGATTTATAAAAGAGGTAAATTCTTCCCTTGTCCTTGTCAATGCATCTACGAGATTAAACGATGGGTTTCAGCTTGGTCTTGGGGCAGAGATGGGTATAAGCACCACAAAACTCCATGCCTTCGGCCCCATGGGACTGGAAGAACTTACTGTAACAAAATTTATCGCATTCGGTGACGGTCAATTGAGGGAATAATGAAAATAGGTCTATTCGGTGGAACCTTTGACCCAATACATATCGGTCATTTAAGGGCAGCAGAAGAGATAAGGGAGATGTATTTCCTTGATGTTATATATTTTATACCTGTTTATATACCTCCTCATAAAAGGGAAAAGAAGATTGCCGATTACGAAGACAGAGTCAGCATGATAAGACTTTCCATAAAGGGAAATAGATTTATGAAACTCTCTGACATTGAGATAAAAAGGGGCGGCGTTTCTTATTCTTACGATACAATACGCTATTTTGAGGATAAATTCAAAGATATATACTTTATCATCGGCGTAGATGCATTTTCAGAGATAAACACATGGTATAGATACAAAGAACTATTTAATCACACGAATTTTATCGTAATGGTTAGGCCTTCTCATTCTAAAAATGTAGGTATTGAGTTATTCCCTGAAGAGATAAAGCAACACTTAGAAATAGAAGAAAAGGGTGTATTCAAACATTTTTCAGGTAAAAGGATTTACCTTAAAGACATAACCCAGCTCGACATTTCATCGACAAGGATAAGACACCTTATAGAAAACAATTGCTCCATAAGGTATCTCGTGCCGGATAAGGTTAGATTATTTATTGAAAAAAGGGGGCTATACAGGCAATAAGTGGAAGCGCTGGATAAGGTAAAATTGTGCGGTCGTTATGCCGAAGAAAAAAAGGCAAAGGATATTTTGATTTTGGAGCTTAAAGGCCTAACAGACATAGCTGATTATTTTCTGCTGGTAAGTGGAACAAGCGAGAGGCATGTAAGAACCATAGCAGAATATATTGAGTCATCCATGAAGGATGAAGGTATAAAGCATCTGTATACTGAGGGTTATAAAGAGGGTAGGTGGGTGATAATAGATTACAACGATTTTGTGGTGCATATATTCCTTGAAGAATTAAGGGAGCTTTATGATCTTGAAAGCTTATGGATTGAGGCAAAACAGATAAAAATAGAGGGTTAAAATTTTTATAAAAGAGGTGTTTAATGGACAAAGAAAAATTAGAATTTTTCAAGAAAAGACTTCTTGAGATGAGAAGAGACATATTGAAAAAGGCAAAGAAACTTAAGGAAGATTCATATTCCCTTGGGACAGACGGCATCCAGGATATGGCAGATGCCGCAAGTAACACTTATAACGTTGACATCCTTATGAGTATAAGCGATAACGACATAAAGATGTTAAAAGAGATAGACAGCGCCATTGATAAGATAAATAACGGCACATACGGCATCTGTGAGGAGTGTGAAGAAAAGATAAATGAAAAGAGGCTTGAGGCAAATCCAACGGCAAGGTATTGTATAAACTGTAAGAGGTTAATGGAACAAAAAGGGATTTGAAAATATGAAATACAAAATTTTAACCATTATACTTTTTGTCTTTATAATTCTTTACATCTATCTTGATAATCTCAATCCGCATAATGTGAGACTGTATGTGGGGAACGGTAAGTTTTACGAGACAGGTATCTCGAGTTTTATTGTGGTTGCTTTTATACTGGGTATCCTTGTCTCTGCAATGGCAGGATTGATAATAGACTTAAAAAATCTTGTTACGAACTGGAAAAAGGAAAGAAAAGAGAGAAAATTGCAAGAATTCAAAGAGATGTTTGATAAGGCAAAGTCACATGTTTTAAAAGGTGAAAAAGAAAAGGCGATTGAAAGTTTAAATAGATTAACAAGAAGATATCCTGATATGGAAAGCCCCTATATCTATCTTGCAAACCTTTATATATCCTCAAAAGAATTCGAAAATGCCTTGGATATTATTAACCAGGCTGAACAGGCTATAGGTAAAAAAGAAAGGATACTTCTAAAAAAGGCCACGATTAATAAGTCTCTTAATAACTTAAAGGTTGCTGAAGACAGTTTATTAGAGGTCATTAAAATAAACGAGGCAAATATTTCGGCATTGACGCTCCTCAGAGATCTCTATGTGGAAAAGAGAGACTGGGATAACGCCTATGATGTTCAAAAAAAGGTTAAAAGATTCGTAAAAGACGAGCAGGAGCAAAAAAGACTTATAGGCATAAAGTATGAACTAATATGTAATTCCTATGGCAGGAAAAATGAATTAAATGAAGAAAAGGCTATAAAAGAATTAAAGGAGATAATAGACGAGGATAAGAGATTTATACCAGCGTATCTATTTCTTGCTGATATTTATAAAAAGATAGGTAAATTAAACGAAGCAGGAAGGGTTTACGGAAGAGGATACACAAAGACAGGGCATATTATCTTCCTTTTAAAGATGGAAGACCTATACATCGATAGGGGAGATCCCGGTGTTATTTTAAAGATATATAGAAGGATTATGGATATATCTCCCAATAATCGTTTGATAATCTTTTTATATGCAAGGTTGTGTCTAAGGCTCGAGATGATAGATGAGGCAATAGATATGTTGAATAATCTGATTGCAGAAGGGGTTGATTTTAAGGGTCTCCACAGGGCTATGGCAGAGGCCTATATCCATAGAGGGGAATTGAAAAAGGCAGTAGATGAATTCAGGCGGGCATTCCCCATTGAAAAGGTATACATACCCTTTCAATGTGATTTATGTAAATCGCAGAAAGAAGAATGGGGAGATTTTTGTTCCAATTGTTACAGCTGGAATACAATAAATGTAAAAACAGAAGAATTTTTAAAGAGTGATATAAAAGAGACAACGGACATAAAGGCATTTTATGAGATGAGTGAATGGGACAGAGAAGAGCCTGAAGAATAAGGCGGATTTTTGTTTCTATTTCTTTGATAAAAATGCTTTGCCCTTCTTTAAACAGCATCCTTTAAAATCTATGAGAGGTTTATTAAATAACCTTGTAAAAGACATTCTTC
>CAZJOP010000035.1:0-11026 GCA_964547695.1 uncultured Syntrophorhabdaceae bacterium | reverse complement strand
CATGCGCTTCATGTGGCAAAAAAGGTGATGTAATCTGTAAGGAGTGCAAAGATTCATTTTTATTAATTGACCACAACAATGTGTGCCCCTTATGTGGAAGGCATGTGGGAAAAAGGATTTTGTGTGGAGAATGCATGTTGATAAAAAGATATTTTTCAGAAGGGTATTTTGGTTTTATTTATGAAAATAGGTTAAAGGAGGCAATCCATACATTTAAATTTAAAGGTAGACCAGAGGTAGGAAGATACCTCGTTTCACTTATTGCACATAATATATCCATACTTGCCAATAAGATAGATTTAATTGTTCCTATGCCCATAACAGAAAAGAGGTTAAAAGAAAGAGGTTTTAATCAATCCTATATTATCTCATGGGAAATCTCAAAAATCATACATAAACCTGTAGCTGATGAGGCTCTCATAAAGGCCAAGGAAACTAACGACCAGTATCTACTTTCAAAGGAAGAAAGAAAAAAGAATATAAGAGGCGCCTTTGCAATAAAAAAGCCTGAAATCGTTAATGGTAGGAGGATACTCCTTGTAGATGATTTGTATACAACAGGTTCTACAGCAAGTGAGGCCTCATATGTATTAAATAAGGCAAAGCCCACATCCGTAATATTTTTTGGCCTTGCAAGGACACCGTGATGAAAAAGATATATCTTGTGCTCTCCATCCTTTTTTTATTCTTTTTCATTATAGGTATTGCCTGTTATTTTACACTTCCTAAGACTGTCGGTTATTTTGCAGGTAAAATAATAAATGGAACCGTAAATATCGAGGATATAAAGATTAGCTACAATAAGGCGTTTATCGTTCATATAAAAGGCATTGAAGCCAGAGGTGATTTAAAAGGTTTTATAAGATCGGTTTATATTTCCTTTACATTAAAAAGGAAGTTGTTTTTTGACGAAATCACTATATCTGACTTTGATTTAGACGTAAAACTTGCAAAACAAAAAAGGCCACAATTTATAAAAATACCTTCTGAGCATATCAGCCTGGAAAACGGTAAAGTAAAATACGAAGGCCAAACATTTAGGATACTTAAGGCAAAATTAGACTATGTTAAATCAAAAAAACTTTTTGTCTTTTCCCTGAATATAGAGAATGACCGTTTTTTTAAATCCATTAAGACAGAGGGAACAGGTACTTACAGTAAAAGAGAATTTGAAATAAAAGGAAAGGCAGATATAGCAGGTATAAATCTCGGACAGATTTCCAATGATTTGAAAGGGACCACTCAAGTAAGCTGTAATTTTTTCTACAATAAAAATGGATTAAAGTTAGAGGGGCCTTTTGATATAGTCGATTTTTATCTAAAGTTGAATTTTTTTACAAAACCACTTTTATTAAAAAATGTTAGCGGCAAGCTGTCTTTAGCATATTCCAAAGATATGGCGGTTGTGAAGATAAGGGACGTTAATTTTAAATCCACTCCTTTTGAGCTAAGCCTAAAGCTTGATTCAAAAGGGCTTCATACACTTACAATAAATTCAAATTATGTGGATGTAGAGGATGTGAAAGAATACATCTCTTTTAATTATTTTTCAAAGGATGTGGGTAAATATGTGGGCTTTATAAAAGGCGGTAAAGTAAAAACAAACAGACTGGAATATATTAGCAGAAACGACCGCTTTGCATGCAATCTCAGTATAAAGGATACAAGTTTAACCTATGATGATTTTGAATTCACACAAATTAAAGCCGACATTGTATTTGACAATAACAAGGCAAACATAAAAAACTTAGAGGCAAGATATAAAAATAGTGTGATTAAAGATTTTGCAGGGGATATTAATTATAAAAAGGGTTATTATGCGAGAATAAAAGGTAGTTATTTTATAAACCTTACGGATATCCCCGCAAAATTTAATTTAGATAACATTCGATTTAAAAACGGCACATCTGAGGGTGAAATAGAGTTTGAGTATAAAGGGCCAAAAGAGTATATAATTTCTGGAAGGGGCGTTTTAAACAAAAGTGAGGTGTCGTATAACAACATCTCCATGATAGCCTTTGGAGATTATAGATTTACTAATGATGAAATAGAATTCGACCCCATTGTATTAACAAAGGGTAATACTGATTTAAGATTAAAGGGCAGGTGGCGTAAAAATCTTCTAAATATAAAGATATCGGGGATGCTCGATGTGAATACGGTAAAACAATTCGTAAAGATACCTTTTGATATTAAAGGATTAATGGATATTGATGTAGATGTAAGGCAACAGGAAAACACCCTGCAACTTTTATGTAATGCGAATTTAGACCATTTAAGTTATAAGATTGAGGGTTATTTAAAAAAAGAAAAAGGAATAAAAAATAGTTTTGCATTGCAGGCTTTAAAAAGGGATGAATTTATAGAGATCAGGGATTTTAATTTTAAACTTGAAGATTTAAATCTGATATTCTCAGGGATATTGTCAAAAAAAGGTGCAAAAGACGTAAGATTAAAATTGCTTGTGCCGGAATTGAAAGATAAGGATTATTTACTGTTTATCAATGGAAGCAATGCAGAAGGGTATGTGTTTGTTGATTTAGATGTAAAGAAAATTCTATTTCCCTTAAAAAATATTCCTGCAATTTACGGTAAGCTGGAGATTAAAAACGGTTATTTTAGAATACCGGAAATGCCCTCACCGATAAAGAATTTTGATGTAATGGCATACTTTAATGGTGATAAATTAGACCTAAAAATAGATCATATTACATGTGGAAACAGTTTGATAAAATCAGTGAAATTTAGTTCCTCTGGCACAGAAAAGCCTGATTTTAGACTGTCTGTTGATATCGGACATTTAGATTTTAAAGATTTTGAGACCTTGCAAGAAAAGAAGATAAAGATTTATTCAATAGAGCCCGATTCTGTATTGGCCTATGCAAGAGGAGATATAAAAATAAAGGCAGAGAAGATAATGGCAGGAAACAAAACAGGCAATGATGTAATTTTAGATGTAATCTACAACAATAGAATATTTAATATTTCTTCATTTAAGGCAAATGCCCTGGACGGATTTGTAGATGTCTACGGATATTTAGATTTTTCAAAGACCACGCCCCACATAAGATTAGCAGGTAAGATGAGTGGGATATCGAGCGGAGATTTTTTAAAAATGCTCGGTGCAAAGACACATTTAATAGAATCAAAAGAGTTTATTTCCTTTGATGTAAATTTTAATGGTAACGACATAGAAGGTTTTAAACAGACACTATCGGGAAAGACAAACATTTACAGTGAAGATGGGATAATAAAAAGGATGAATCTTCTATCCAAGATTTTAGGTCTTTTAAATGTCTATGATTTATTAAGAGGCAAGGTGGATTTAATGTCAACAGGATTTAAATACAAAAAGACAAAGGCCAATTTTGTTATAAATAATGGAGTATTTACAACAAATGACTATCTTATAGAGAGCCCTGCCATGATTCTCACAGGTCAGGGTAATTTAAATCTCATAGATGAAACAATGGAAGGGGTGATTACAGTGTTTCCTTTTGTTACCCTTGATAAGATTATAAGTAAAATACCTCTTCTTAGAAACATATTAAAAGACAAGAAAAAGGGTGTTGTAACCGCAGTGTTCAACGTAAAGGGGCCTATAGAAGACCCGGATGTAAAATTAGCATACATGCAAACAATAAGTAGTTTGCCTGTAAATATTTTAAGGGGTATAATAGGGATACCGGAAGGTATAATTGGTTTTCCTAAAGAACTATTCAACGACAAAGAATAATTGGAAATTAGCTATGGCCAAGGATATAAAAATCGGAATAATAGGTGCAGGTAAGGTTGGGGTTTCGATAGGCTTTGTTCTATTAAAAAATGGATTTCGTGTGGTAGCCATATCGGATAATGAGGCATCTGCATTAAACAATGCATATAAATTTCTTGGCACTAAAAGACATATAACATATACAAAAGACAACATGGATGTCTTAAATCTTTCTGATGTTATAATCCTTGCCATACAGGATAGAGTGATAAGGAAAGTGGCAAATGATTTTTATCTGAAGGCAGAAACACTTGAAAATAAAGTGATTGCCCATACATGTGGTTCAATGGCATCGGATGTTTTAAAACCCCTTGATGAAAAAGGCGCGGCCCTTGGGGTCATCCATCCACTGCAGACGTTTCCCGATATAGAAAGCGCCATAGAGGTTATCCCTGAGACATATTTTTTCATAGAGGCATCAGATAAGGCAAAGGATGTCTTAGAGTTCATAGGAAAAAAGATAGGTAAGGACACCATATCGATAAAGGCACAACATATGGTAATGTATCATCTTTCTGCTGTCTTTGTATGTAATCTTTTATGTGCCTTATTGTATTTAGGCGAGAATGTTGCAAAGATGATAGATATAGATTTAGCCCCCTTTTTCCCTATAATAAAGGCAACACTTAAAAATATTGAGGAAAAAGGGCCCCTTCACTCTCTTACTGGTCCTATCGTAAGAGGTGATGTGGAGACGGTGATCTCTCACCTAAAAGCCATTGAAGATGAGAAGACTATAAAAGCAGTATACAGGGATTTATCTATGGTGGCACTTCAAATGGCAAAAAAAAGAGGTGCAATCGATGAAGAAATATTTAAGAGCATGGAAGATATATTAAGAAAGGATTAAATATGATAGAAAAGGCCATTGAAAGATTAAAAAACACGTCATCATTACTTGTGATAACAGGTGCAGGCATTTCAGCAGAAAGCGGTATACCCACATTCAGAGGTGCAGATGGCCTTTGGCAGAATTACAGGGCAGAGGAACTTGCAACCCCCTGGGCATTTGAAAGGGATCCTGTTACTGTATGGAAGTGGTATGACTGGAGAAGGGGGATCATATCAAAGGCGGAGCCAAACAAAGGCCATATTGCCATAAAGGGTTTTGAGGAAAGGTTTGAAAATTTCTTTCTCATAACACAGAATGTGGATGGTCTTCATGGAAGAACAGGGATAAAAAATATGGTAGAGATACATGGAAACCTCTGGAGGGTTAGATGCACAAAAGACAATAAGATATTCATGCTCTGGGATCACCCCCTAAAAGAGATACCTCCGCTGTGTGAATGCGGAGGAATTTTAAGACCTGATGTGGTCTGGTTTGGTGAATCCATTCCCTATGAGTATCTGGAAAAGGCTTATTCGGCAATAAATAATTGTGAGACCCTAATTGTAGCAGGAACCTCCGGAGTTGTTTACCCTGTGGCCTCTTTCCCCCAGATGGTTAAAGACAACGGGGGGTTTATAATCGAAGTAAATATAGAGGCAACACCCATAAGTCAGATAGCGGATATTTCTTTGTTTGGTGCATCAGGGGAAATCTTGCCCTCTCTTTTGAAGGGTTTGGAGGGTTAATTTTCTTGATTATTTGTGAAAAAAGTCTATAGAATAATAGTATGAATTTAAAACAGCTCAAGGGAATAACAGAAGAGTTTATGAAATACCTACAGGTTGAAAAGGGGGTAGCGGCAAACACAAAAAGGGCATACAAGTCAGATATCAGAGGTTTTATTAGTTTTATAGAAAAAAACGGGTATTATGAGATTGACCATCATACAATAAGGTCATACATTGTGAGCATTTATAAGAATATAAAAAAATCATCCCTGTCGAGGAAGATTTCATCAATCAAGGTTTTTTTTAGGTTTCTCAAAAAGAAGGGCTATATAGTGGAAAATACGGCATTGATTATAAAAAACCCCAAAACCGAAAAACACCTTCCAAAATTCTATACAATAGACGAGATGTTTCGTTTTTTAGATTATCTTCCGGCGGAGAAGTGGAACCACCTGAGAAATAAGGCAATATTCGAGCTCATGTATTCTACAGGGATGAGGTCTCAGGAGGCCTTAGATATCAACATTGAAGATATACACATCCAGGGGATGTGGGTGAGGGTAAAGGGCAAGGGTGGTAAAGAGAGGATATTGCCCTTTGGTGATAAGGCAAAAAGGGCGCTTGAGTCTTATATAGAATGGCTTAAAGCAAATAACCTGTACAGTCCTGAGAGGCCATTGTTTGTAAATTTTAGGGGTGATAGATTATCTTACAGGAGCCTGCTTAGAATAATGAAAAAGCATCAATTGAATACCGGCCTTTTTAAAAATCTTACACTTCACAGTATAAGACATTCCTTTGCAACCCATATGCTGGATAGTGGAGCAGATTTAAGGAGTATTCAAGAGTTGTTGGGACATTCAAGGCTTTCAACAACACAGAAATATACCCATATCTCCATAGATAGACTGATGGAGACATACGACAAATCCCATCCAAGAAGGTAAGAACATGAAATCAACAACAGTGATATGTGTAAGACATGGGGGTAATGTTGCAATTGGTGGCGATGGCCAGGTAACATTGAATACCACAGTTATGAAGCATACGGCAAAAAAGATAAGAAAACTATATAAGGATAAATGCCTTGCAGGATTTGCCGGCGCAACAGCCGATGCATTTACACTATTTGAAAGATTTGAAAAAAAACTCGAAGAATATAACGGTAACATCATAAGGGCCTCTGTGGAGCTTGCGAAAGACTGGAGAACAGACAGGTTATTAAGAAGACTTGAGGCATTGTTGATTGTTGCCGACAGAGATCACACGTTAATCCTTTCAGGAAACGGTGATGTCATTGAACCTGATGATGGCATCGCAGCCATAGGTTCAGGTGGTCCATACGCCCAGGCAGCGGCAAAGGCATTAATAAAATATACTGACTTATCTGCTGTGGAGATTGTAAAAGAGTCCATGCGCATTGCATCTGAAATCTGTATTTACACAAACGACAGAATAACTGTAGAGGAATTATAGATGAAAACATTAAAACCCAGGGAAATTACAGAAGAATTAAACAGATTTATAATCGGTCAGAATAAAGCAAAAAAGGCAGTCTCTATTGCCCTTAGAAACAGATGGCGCAGGCAGATGATTCCAAAGGAGTTAAGGGACGAAATAGCACCTAAAAATATCATCATGATAGGCCCCACCGGTGTTGGAAAAACTGAAATTGCCAGGAGGCTTGCAAAATTGGCAAACGCACCCTTTTTAAAAATAGAGGCAACAAAGTTTACAGAAGTGGGTTATGTGGGAAGAGACGTAGAATCCATGATAAGGGATTTGACCGAACTTGCCGTGAATATGGTTAAAAAAGAAGAACAGGAGGCAGTAAAGGAGAAGGCAAAGATTCTTGCCGAAGAGAGGCTTCTCGATATACTTTTACCAACACAGAAGAAAAAATCCCTGGAAAATGAGATTGAACAGGAAGATTCATCAAGGGAAAAATTAAGGGCCCTTTTTAAGGCAGGAAAACTCGATGAAAGGATGGTGGAGATGGAGATGCCTGATAAGGTCTTGCCCATCATCGAGATATTCTCTGCATCCGGCATGGAAGAGATGGATATGCAGATCAGGGATATGTTCGGAAACATACTGCCAAAAAAGACAAAAAGAAGAAGGCTCAAGGTAAAAGAGGCTTATGAATATTTGATTCAGGAAGAATCAAAAAAACTTATCGACATGGATAAGGTCGTAAAAGATGCCATAGAAAGGGTTGAGCAGTCAGGGATAATATTCCTCGATGAGATAGATAAGATTGCCAGCAGGGATAGAACCCATGGTCCTGATGTATCAAGGGAAGGTGTTCAGAGGGATATCTTACCCATAGTTGAGGGCACAACGGTGACAACGAAATATGGAATGGTAAAGACAGACCATATACTGTTCATTGCAGCCGGTGCATTTCATATGTCTAAGCCGTCGGATTTAATACCCGAGCTTCAGGGTAGATTTCCCATAAGGGTTGAGCTTGATCCATTGACCAAAGAAGATTTTTATAGGATACTTACCGAACCTGATAACGCCCTTATAAAACAGTATAAGGCGCTACTTGCCACAGAAGATATTGAGCTTGATTTTGAAAAAGAGGCAATCGAAGAGATTGCAGAAATAGCCCAGAAAATAAATGAGATGACTGAAAATATAGGTGCAAGAAGGTTATACACTGTTATGGAAAAACTACTGGATGATATATCCTATTCTGCCCCTGACATGACAGAGAAGAAGATTACAATAACAAGGGAATATGTGAGGGAAAAATTAGGAGAGTTTCTCGAAAGGGAGGATTTAAGTAGATACATTTTGTAGAAAATTTCAAAGTCAGGAGCACATATGAGTGAAAAGATAAAGACACTGCTTGAGGCGCTGCCTTATATTAAGAAATTTTTTGGCTCAACCTTTGTAATAAAATACGGTGGTGCAGCCATGGAAGAGCAATCTCTGAAAAAAGAATTTGCAAGAGATGTAGCGCTTCTTAAATATGTAGGTATCAACCCTGTAATCGTTCACGGTGGCGGCCCTATGATAGGCAGGTTGTTAAAAGACCTCCAGATACCTACGAAATTTGTAGATGGATTAAGGGTCACAGACGAAAAGACCCTGGAGGTTGTGGAGATGGTGTTATCAGGTCTCATAAACAAAGAGATTGTTAAAAATATAAACGATATGGGGGGAAGGGCGATAGGCTTATCCGGAAAGGATGGAAGGCTTCTTGTAGCTAAAAGGGTGGAGGATAAAGATATAGGTCTTGTTGGTGATATTGTAAATGTAAATGTGGATATTATTAAAGATATAAACAAACACGGCTACATTCCTGTGATAGCACCACTTGCAGATGGTATTGATGGATTTGCATACAATGTAAATGCAGATACAGCTGCAGGAAGGATTGCAGAGGCACTTTCTGCAGAAAAGCTTATTCTCCTCACAGATGTGGACGGTGTACTGGGAAACGACGGAAATCTCATATCTACATTAACAAAAGAAGAGGTGGATATACTTATAGAGAAAAAGACCATATCCGGTGGTATGATACCGAAAGTCACCTGTTGTTTAGATGCCCTTAGCGCAGGTGTCAAGGAAACCCATATAATAAACGGGAAGATCCTCCATGCAATACTTCTCGAAATCTTTACAGATTCAGGTATTGGCACAAAAATCTCTGGAGGAAGATAACATAATGCAAAAAGAACTTATAGAAAAAGGTAAGCAATACATTGCAAATACTTATAATAGATTTCCTATTGCCGCAATTAAAGGTGAGGGTTGCTGGATATGGGATTTAAACGGCAGACGATATCTTGATTTTCTATCAGGCATTGCGGTATGCAACCTCGGTCATGCCCACAAAAATGTAATAGAAGCTTTAACTCAACAGGCACAGAAACTGTTCCATATATCCAATCTTTTTTATATTGAACCCCAGATTAAGGCTGCTGAACTTTTGTGTGAACATTCATTTGGAGACAAGGTGTTTTTCTGTAACAGCGGTGCTGAGGCAAACGAGGCTGCTATAAAACTTGCCCGGCGTTATTCATGGAAAAAATACAATGAAGGAAGGTATGAAATCATTGTTATGGAAAACTCTTTTCACGGTAGAACCATAGCAACATTATCGGCCACAGGCCAGCCGAAATTTCACGAAGGATTTAAGCCACTTCTTGAAGGTTTTAAATACTGCAAATTTAACGATATGGATGCAGTAAAAGAAAGCATTAACAATAAAACGTGTGCTATAATGCTTGAACTTATTCAGTCAGAGGGCGGTGTCTATGTTGCAGATAAAGAATATATAAAAGGGCTAAGAAAGATAGCCGATGAGTATGACCTTCTTTTGATCTTCGACGAGATTCAGACTGGAATGGGTAGAACCGGTAAATTTTTCTGTTACGAGCATTTCGATATAGAGCCTGATATAATGACCCTTGCAAAGGCATTGGGAAACGGATTCCCTGTTGGAGCAATGGTTGCAAAAAAGGAGATAATGGATGCATTTGTTCCCGGAACCCATGCCTCTACATTTGGCGGAAATCCCCTTGCTACAAGTGCGGTTGTGGCAACCATAAATACACTGATAGATGACGGTGTAATAAAGCATTGCGAAAACATTGGTAGATACTTAAATGAAGGCCTCAACAGGTTAAAGGAAAGGTTTTCTTTTATAACTGATATCAGGGGAATGGGTCTTATAATAGGTATTGAACTTTCTGTAAATGGGGATGAAATTTTAAGGGAATTTATTAACGAAGGTGTTATAGTAAATTGCACAAAGGGTAATATTTTGAGGCTTTTACCGCCTTTAATTATTACAGAAGAAGAAATAGACCTTTTTCTTGAGATAGCACAGAGGGTCTTTGAAAGATTTGAAAAAAGATAATTTTTGAGGGGAAAAGGTGAAAAGGGATTTTACGAAATTACTGGATATTAACAAAGAAGAATGCCAGCAATTGATGGAGAGGTCAAAGGAATTAAAGGCATTAAAAAAACAGGGTACCGAATATAAACCTCTAAGAGACAGATACCTGGCCATGATTTTTGAAAAGGCTTCAACGAGAACAAGGATTTCCTTTGAGGTAGGTATAAAGGATTTAGGTGGTCACCCCATTATATTAACAAAAGGCGAAACCCAACTCGGAAGGGGAGAGCCCGTTGAAGATACGGCAAGGGTGCTAAGCAGATATGTGGATGCAATAATGATAAGGACATATGCTCAGGACACAGTGGATAGGCTTGCAAAATGGTCAACAGTCCCTGTCATAAACGGTTTGACCGATGAATATCATCCATGTCAGATTTTATCGGATCTCTTTACCATATGGGAGATAAAGAAAGACCTTAGAAATTTGAAGATCGTATATATCGGTGATGGGAACAATATGGCAAATTCCTGGATAGAGGCAGCCATTCTTTTAAATCTGAACTTTGCTGTGGCCACACCAGAAGGGTATGAACCCCTTTCTCATCTTATAAATCAGGCAAAAAACAATTGTAATTTTCAGTTTTTTAATGACCCTTTTGAAGCAGCAAAGGATGCAGATGTGATAAATACAGATGTGTGGGTAAGCATGGGTCAAGAAGAAGAGCAGGTAGAAAGAAAAAAGGCATTTAAATCTTACAGGATAGATGAAAAACTTTTAAAAGTTGCAAAAAAGGATGCCATTGTCATGCACTGTCTTCCTGCCCACAGAGGTG
>CAZJOP010000034.1:0-15700 GCA_964547695.1 uncultured Syntrophorhabdaceae bacterium | reverse complement strand
ATAATGCAAATGCAATTTGTGCAGCAGTAACCACAGCCTATGCAATTCATATTACAGGAAAGCAAGACTGGTTATTGTATCTTCCGAGCCAACAGTGCCAATATCAGCTTCCCATGACACATCGTATTTAAACAATTTATTGTCTGCCCCAACAGGTGTTTTGACGAATTTCATTTTTGGTATTCTCAATGCCACGCATTGACCGGTCACAAAACCATTTCTCCCTATAATAATAACGGCCTCTGCTGTTGTTTCATTTTTAAACATTTCATAGATGTCAAGTGACCTGTGCAATAGTGAAAATGACCCCTCCACTTTTCTGCCTGTATGTATTTTCTGATTTATGCCACTTGATGTTATGTCTTTGTCATCATAGATCTCATTGGTAATCCTGAGATTGAATCTGTCACAATTATATGTTGTTCCACCAATTTTTATTGATTGGCTCATTGCCACCAGAGGATACCCGCTTGTAAGTGTGGGTGAACCAAGACTATAACTGCCAGATGCCTTGGTGCAGCTAACACCACCAAATGTAAATTTAGGTTTGACAATCTGTCCTATGGTTAAATCCATCTCTAACTGGGAAATTTTGTTCCCGCCGTAATTTTCCTCCACTACATCGCCTCTCCAGTAAGTCAACCAGAATGAAGGTAAATCATTGAGAGTGAATTTGTAGAATGTTCCTGCTCTTAAATCAGTATACTGGTCTGGTGCTGCTGAAAGGGCCGGAGAGATTGATAAATCATCAGTTGATTTGGAAGTAATCCATGTTACCTCAATCGTTGCCTTTTTGACTGTTACATCGGAATCGGGGGCGCCTGTAAGTGCAGGGGATACAGTAATTGTTTTGGCTGAATGGTCAATGTCCGTAATCTGGGTAGCCTCAATCAATGAAGTGCCAGCCCCGTTGGGAACCTGCACCACATCACCTATGGCAAAATCAGCTGGGTCATTAGCAAATTTGATGACAGTTGTTGTAGAACCGCTTGTTGTTGTATAAGTAGTTGCAGTGGGGATAATTACTGCCAGCGCATCACCAACGGCAAATTTACTGCCGTCACCAGCTTTGACTTTGATTAAAGTTGTGGTGCATGAAGCTGCACAGGTAGATGCGGTTGATTGAGATTTGCTGCCGAGTGCACATTCATATAAAACATCTCCTTCTGGGGCAGCCCCCTCTGTGGCACAGCTTCTCATATTAATGGTAATATCACCTGAAACAGACTCTGCACCCCTTAAAGCGGGCATCTCGTCTTTTGTGTTTACAACCTCATCCCATTTAATCTGCTCATATTCATCATTGACATTTATTTCTGCCACCCTTATAACATTTGTTGATGATATTGTTGGGTCTGTATTAAATGTGCTCTCTTTTTTAACTGCTACTATTGATTTTTTTACCAATGCTTCATTCGCCATTTTTACCTCCTTAAAATAAAAAAGGGCTTATCCGTTAAGACAAGCCCTCAATCTCACATGAAACCACCAATCAGTCGTCTTTTACAGTTTTAGTGTCATCTTTTTTTGAGCGTGCCTTTTTTTCTTCCTCGGGAATAAAACTCATTATCAATTCAACTCTTTTATCAAGATATTTGTTGAGGTCGCCATCTATTGTCGGGTTTGTCATTGCATCCTTGATAACTGCCTTTATATGGTCTTTCCATTCCATTTCCATCCTCCCATAATAATTTAATGTTAAAACTTTCATCAAATCTTTTACATCTCGGACATTTAGGACACATATAATTGCCCTTGATTATAGCCACACGCATTCTAAGAACGGTTCCATCAAAAATCTTAAATCCACACTGACATTGAATAATGTTTTTTCCGTTTTCTTTATATATCCGCATTATCTTATGCTTGCCTGTTCAAGCACCCTTACAGATAATTCAATTATGACAAAATATTTATTCTTTTCTGGTATCGCCCTAAAAAATGTTCTACCCAGGGCAATGTCTATTGCATAATTCTGCAATGTATAATCTTTTGCCAGTGCCTTTCTAATAACACGGTCTGCACTGGATTCCATATCCTCTACTGTCTTTTCATCCTCATTTGATTGTATTTCAAAAATATAACCCAGGTGAAATCTATAATTTACCCATATAAAAGGGTCTCCATCACCTGACTCGGCCTCTTCCTCTTCATCCCTGCCCAGCTGAATAATGCGTAGTGCAGGAAGTGATTCTGGGAATTGCCGTCCCAATCCATAATCAACGGCATCTGCACCGCACAATGCAATAATATCTGCATCATTCTTTAATTGGTCGATAATTGCATTTCTTACGGTTGCTATTTCCATGTATCCTCTACTAATTTTCCAAATCTATTAATAATCCAGTCTGCATCAAGGTCATTTATACCTAAAAACTGTCTCTGAGCTATACCAAGACCAAATTCATGGCGTTCTGCTATGGCAATCATTTCTTCTGTCTTCTTTGTAAGCCCTGGTATCGGGGCGTGTGTTCCTGTAACAGAGGCGTAAAGCTCATTATCGGCTAAAAGCTCGGTAAATAAACTATTTCCGAGCGCTCCCGTGGCTGTTAAAATCGGTTTATTGCCATAGCCTGCTTTTTCTTTTCTTCGAGCATAGTTTTCACTAAGTGGTGCAAAAGGGTCTCCCTCTATATCAACACCTGATGTAAGACGGGATTTAATCTGTTTCTTAATGTAATTACCCGTATCTTTTAAAAATTCTTCGTATGATAGACTCTCAAGTCTGTCCATTGTTTGTATCAATTCGGAGATGTCAAATTCAACATCAAACATCTAAATCCTCAAATATTGCTGGGTCTCTTGATATTACCCCCACACGGGTTATAGTTGACATTTCAAATGTCGAAATGTTTGACAAAAGCATATCAACCTCACTGTATAAATCAGCCTCAAGCCTTCCCCAGTCAATATCTTTTCTAATCGTATAATCGCTTACTGTCTGGGTGTTTCCATAGGTTTCCTGTATGGGTATTACATTTCTCATAGGTTTACAGAGCATCGCACACAACTGACTTATAGTGGCATCTATAAGAAATTCTTTATCATCACCACCCCCGGATAAAATAGTAGCCCAGTTGATTACCTTTTTCTTTATCTGTCGTTCTGCTATTGGTAGCATAGCAGTAAGGGTTGTTTCGGGTATAAGTGTGGTATCGTTCTTACCCAGAAGTTTTATTCGTGCCTGTGTCATCCAGTTGTCACGATTCTCTGTGGTTAAAATGTCGGCCATGTGTCCTCACATAATAATATGGGGAGGGTATTCCCCTCCCCGTTGTGGTTTTATCCTTTTGAGATTGCTGTTATGTCGAGTATCTTTGCTGCACTGGCGAAGACTTTGGAGAACCCAACATAGTTACTAATAACGATTTTCTCAAACTTGGCATCTATTATCCTGTCGGTTTCCACAAGATCCATACCAAGTGCCCTGTGTCCCATAAGCCCAAAACGTTTGTCAATACCGAGAACATACTTAGATGTCAGAATTGTAGAATCATTGAATTTGACAAAAGACATCTGGCTGAATGGGAGGTTTACTATTGTTGGCACACCACCTGTTTTTGACTTGTCAAGCAAAGCATAAAGCAATGCAGGGTCTGTTGAAGGTTTGGCCATAACAAGCAGACTTATCAGGTCTGCTGCACTTGCAACTATTACCGATGGATTGTAGGGGTCAAAGCCTGCAAGCCATTTAAGATATGCCTCATAGGTGATTCCACCACTGGTTATGTTATAATCGCTAAGGGTTTCTGGGGTAATTGCTCCCCCCTCTTTGCTGGTTCCGTCGCCATTAACATAAACATAGATAGCCTCTGCAACCTCATCCTGCTGTCTTTCAAGGGCCACCCTCTTTAAGGCAAGCTGAATAACAGGAAGAGATGCCCACCTCACAAACTCATAGGTCATGTCCAGTTCAATGGAAAAGTCTTTTGTATATACAGCCTTCTCAGACCATGTTACCTTGAATTTTCTTGGTTTGGCTCCTTCTGCACGCCTTCCTGCCTTTCTCTGGGTAGCTGTGTCATCAAAATAGAAGCTCCTGAAGACATTAGAATCCGCAATATCCCAGCCAGCCACAAGATAATCGAGGACATTTGCCTCATCCATCATGGCAGCCCTTATTGTTCGGTTTATAAATTCAGGGAAGAGCACCCTTGCCTCTGGAAGATTGCTCTGGAAAAACAAAGCACCCTTTGAGGCATAAATGCCGTGGTCTGGGTCATCCTTTAGAACGATACCGCAGTGTTTTAAAAGTCTTTCGTATGCATCAAGCGGTTCTCCTGGTTTTGTGGGGCTTATGGTTTCAAGAAATGCCGAAAAGGTTATACCCTTGCTGGCAGCCAGCTCATAGCCCTTTTTCTGATTGCTGGGGTCATAAACCTGTTTTAAGATGTCTTTTGGGTCGTGTGTTGCTGTTACTTCTATAGCCATTTTTATTTCCTCCTATTTTTTTAGAATATCCCTGTTACGGGGTATGGTTAACCTAACCATATTACGCATTTGTGATTTGTGGCATCCACCTTGCTGACCAGATATTTCTTTGCCTGCTTTGCAGGTGCCTTAAGGACAGATACAGTAAATGTGTTATCTGCTGTTGCAGCACTTGCAAGAGTAACTGTTACTGAGCCATCTGTGCCGAGTGCTATATTATCCACAAGCTGGTCTTGATTGCCAGTGGGGACTATACCTATTATAGTTCCTCCCACAAGTTCAGTATCTGCTTCGCTTGCACCACTGGTTTGACCAGAAGAAACTGTTATATCTATTAGTTTAATTAGTGGATATGTGGGCACTTTTACCGTCCCCGCCGTAGTGCCGCCTACCAGATAATTCCAGCCTACAGATGGGGCTGTTCCAGTAAATGAGACCTCAGCCCAATCATCCATTTGAACGCCAGCCACACTATCGGCCTGACTGATTGTTCTTACAACACCAGCGAAATTCTCATCTGCTGTTACAAGTGCAACAGTATCGTTGTCGCTGATTTTGACAACCTTATCTTCATCCGTTCCCCTTGTAAGGGCGGACAGAAATGTATAAAGTCCGTCCTTTCCTATTGGGTTATCCCTATCTCCTACGCTTCTGATAGCCATGTTTGATTCCTCCTTTTTCTTTTAATTATCTAAAAACAATGTGCATTTATAATTTGTATCGTCTACGCTTCTTACCAGATATGCCTTTGGCCATTGGTCTTCTGATTTAAGCACTTCAACCTTAAAATAATTGGCTGCTGTTGCTCCTGCTGCCAGTCTTATGTTTACTGCCCCATTCTCATCAAGTTCAACATTGTCTATAAGCTGGTCTTGATTGGTGACAGAATAAACCCCGATTATAGTTCCACCAATAAGTTCTTCATCTTCTTCACTTGAACCAACCCCCACCTCTTTAAGTGAAAAATTATCGAAATCAGCGCTGGAAGTATTAGAACCAGCTACAATTCGCAGTCCGCCATCGGTCGCAGCTACAAATTCTAAATACTGGTTTGTGCCATTTTGTGATACCGTCCCTATTGTCTGAGTTCCGTCATATGATTTAATTGTCCATGTGGAGGTGAGATTTGCTACATCAAAATACAGACGATAACGCCTGCCTGCTACTGTGGGCACACTTGTTTCAGCTATTTTGCAGTATTGATTGGCTGCGTTGGCGGTAATGCTCAAATCGTTTGTTTCATTATAAGAATCAATATCAACATTTTCCCACGCAGAGGCACCAGAGAAATCTCTATCTGCCTGATTGGGCATGAGCTCATCACCACCTACAGGCACTGTTACAGAAACCACCTTGACAATGGCATTCTGTGCCACCTTTACTTTGCCATCAGTTTTACCGCCTACCAGATAATTCCAGCCTACTGATGGAACTTCTGATAATGAAAAATTATCAAAGTCACCGCTTGATGTTGTGGTATTTGCCACAATTCTCAATCCACCTGTGGTTTCTGCTGTAAACTCGAATAGCTGAGCACCCCCTGCTGATACCGTCCCTATTGTCTGAGTTCCGTCATATGATTTAATTGTCCATGTGGAGGTGAGATTTGCTACATCAAAATACAGACGATAACGCCTGCCTGCTACTGTGGGCACACTTGTTTCAGCTATTTTGCAGTATTGATTGGCTGCGTTGGCGGTAATGCTCAAATCGTTTGTTTCATTATAAGAATCAATATCAACATTTTCCCACGCAGAGGCACCAGAGAAATCTCTATCTGCCTGATTGGGCATGAGCTCATCGCCCGCTGTATACTCTACCTCAGCCCATCCATCCGTCTGAACACCAGCAAGTTTATCACCCTGACTTATAACCCTTACAACACCAGAAAAATTTTCATCTTCAGTCACAAGTGCAACGGTATCATCAGTGCTAATGGTTGCTACCTTATTTTCATCTGTTCCCCTTGTAAGGGCGGATAAAAAAGAATAGTAACCGCTACATCCTACTTCATCATAATTACCAATACTTCTGACCATTTTTACCTCCTTATGGGGATTACCCTATTTTGTAGTATTTTGGGTTGTCTTTATGCTCATATCTATCTTCAGTCATTATCCTCTCTGTCTTTTTTTCAAGGTTTTTCCTAATATCAGTTTCCATCAGTTTTATCTCGGACAGTAGAAATTCATATCTTTTGTTCACATCCATAGCTATAAGATTTTCGTTTTTTGTTTCCTCTATCCACTTGTCTGCATATAAAATTACGCCAAGCCTGTGATATTCAGAGACAAGCTCCTCAAGTCTTTTCTTTCCGATTTCTGCATTTTTACGTGCCATTTCTAAATCAACATTCAATTCGGCAAATTTCTGAGTAAGGTCATTATGTTCTTTTGTAAGCTCATCAAACTTTTCTTTGGCTACAAATCTTTCCTCAAGCTGTTCCTTGAAAATTTCGCAGAAATCGTCAAAGGTTAAATAATCATCACCATCAAGCCCGATGGCTTTTCTGTGCGCCCTTAAATGGGCTTTTACTTCTTCAGATGCTTCCTGCCCACTTCTTGCACCATTTGCTGCTGCCCATGCTGCAATTAAGCCACCACGGTGTAAATACATATCACCACTTTTGTATATTCCGTCTTCTCCAACTTCACCATTTTTTACCCAGTGATGAGGATAGCGCCATGTGCTTTTCTTTCCTTCCTCTCCCTGGTCGGCAAATGCATTCCTCGGAAGTTTCGTTTTGTCTACATCTCCCCATGCTGGTTCATTTTCTGCCAGTTTGGAATTATGGGTTAATGCCAGTTGGCTCTTCATTATTTTATCTTCCTTTAACAAAGGCATTTTTATTGTTAATGAACCAGATATTGGTGTTAATGAGGCTGAAGTCTTAATACCGCTCCAGTCTATTGATGCAATCTCGTCATCAAGCTGTGCCCCAGGTAATGCACCAGACCATACAAGCGAGCACTCGGCAAGATGTGCATCTTCAATTGTTACGGTGCAGGTCACTCCTTCATATTCCATACCTACCATATGGGAGCATTCTTGAGAGAGATAATCCTTTCCACAAATGTCACATACGGGTCTACCGTCTGTCCATGCGATACTGACATCTGTCAATGTTCCTGTCTGGTAGGCCTTGACAATCTCATCTGTTTTATATCCATTAATTTCAAGTCCCATGGGCATATACAGGGATGCAACCAATTCATAATTTTTGCCCTGTTTTGCACCTTCAGGTGGTGTGACAGTCCTGATTTCCCCCGGGAGCCATGTTCCAAGCGGGATGTCGGTTTTATGATTAATCTGAACTGGTATTTTGTTTTTTTCGAGGTCATTTTTAAAATTAAACAGACTTGATGTGCCAAGATAATAACCATACGATGTAAGCATAAAATCATTGGCAATAGAGACTTCATCGAATATGTAAACATCGTCTGCTGTTAATGTTTTCTTCGCTATTCTGTCATTTATGTAAGCCAGTTCTTTTTCATTGGGTTTTCTTAACATCTATACCTCCTGTAATTTTCCAGACATCATCATGTCTGTTTTTTTCTTGAGGATTTCTTTAATAATTTTTTCCTTTATCTTTTTTACTTCCTGTTCAGCTGGTGCTTTTTTTGTTTTCATATTTACTCCTGTCTTCCAGACCTTCTTTCCCGGTTTGTCTCTGCACGCCTTCTCTCTTTCTCTTCTTCCGAGATAGTGGGTCTTTCAGGTTCGTCAGGATTTTTATTATCCTCACGCATAAATTCTCTTAAATCATCTGGTATTGGTCCCTTCATCTTTGCAATCTCACGGAGCCTCTGCTGCATCTCCTTAAACCCAATGGCCTGATAATCGTATGCTTTTTTGATGTTTCCGATTTCTACTGCCCGCCATTGGGCAAGCTCCATATCCGTTCTCAATTCTGGCTTATTGAATTCCATATCAACGCTTGCCACTATGCCATACTGGACACGCAGGGCAAGCTGCAATGCCCTTTCAAAAAGCTCTTCTACAATTCTTTGAAAACCACCGACCAGTTTAATGTAAAGAATCATTTCAGAGCTGGTAAAACCCTCTGTGCTGCCTCCAAACCTCTTTGACAGCAAAACGGCAAATGTTTTAAGACCGTTGGCTATCTGGTTATCTATGACATCCAGTAAGGCCTTGGGGTCAAACATTCCTCCCCGTGGTGCCTCTATTGACCTCACCTTAATGCTGTCCGTATGAACAATGTTGTCATCGGGTTTCAATGCCTTGTATGTATCTGTGATTAAGGTTAATTGAGAGCTTATAAACTGGTTCAGTCTGGTTGCATTGTTTTTTATCTCTGGTGGTGCGTTTTTCAGTATAGCCTCTTCAAGTATTTCAAAATCCATCCTCCGCCATCCGTTTGTATGTATGGCCATCTGCAGGTCCTGCATGACCATGAACTTGAAGATTACGGACTGGATACAGCTGCTTATCTGTTCCTCACCGTATGGGTCATTTCCAAGAGGGTCAACGGGGACATATATAAAATTCGGTATATCGAGAATCACTTTCTGGTTGACATCCATCTGAAATGGTATCCAGCGTTTCTCGTCTTTATTCCATTCAAACTCTATGCTCCACGGGTCAACATACTCAAGACCCAATACATTGAGGTCTTTATCTATGACAAGTTCACCGGCAATGGCACCCTTAATAAGGGCATCCAGTGCAAATCTGGATGACAGGGAGCGAATGCTGTTGGGCATTGAAAACCTTGTTATGTTTACCTGCTCCCAGTTGTTTATCATTTTAAACAATAAATCCTTTGCCTGCTGGTGTATTTCTCCGTTTTGCTTTTTGACTTCAATGGAATATCCAGAGTCAAACACCCTCAAATAAAGGGTTATTGCCTGAGACACTTCAGGGCTTACAGCACGAAGGACTTTTAAAATGCTCTTGTGGTCCCATGAGGATAGACTCAGCAGGTCTTTTCCCTGAAACTCTCTGTATGCCCTGGGGGTTATACCGCTGAACAACGGGTATTCATTTGGAGATGTTGTTCTGATAGAACTTGCGGATATTATCCCATTGGAATTTAAAGAAGGTGTTAATCCAAAAATATTTTTTACCCAGCTCACCAATCCCATTAATTTCTACCCTCTTTAAATCCATACATTGTTAAAACCCCCACTCTTTTAATAATAGGCTTGATTGTTGCATAAATTTCCGCTGCCTCTGATAATAACTTCATGGCCTGTCCAAAATGGTCTGCTCCAAATGAAATGTATCTCGGCACCCCCTTATCATCTACAATCTTTTTTATATTTTTATTGTGGGCTTTTAATTGCTCAAAAACTTCTGCACCGCCATTTGCAAATTCCCACCGTTTACCTCGTAATTCATTGAAGTAATAATCTATGCATTCGTGTTTATTTTCGGTAACGTGGTGTATTAATTCCCCTCTTTCGTTTCTATCTATTCTCATTCTTTCATTGGCAGTGCCCTTTGAGTCATTTAACCAGAAAATATGAGGGAACAACTTCTGTTCATTTTCAGCCGATGCAACATTGGGAAGTCTATCTAAAAGCACCACTTCTGGTTTCCACAGGTCAATTAACTGTGCTATACGGCCCTTTGTGATTTTTTCACCCTGCCCGTCTTTTTCTACCCTTGAAAATGCCACCGTATCGGGAAAATGCTCTGCATATACAACCTGCCAGATACCTTTGGGGTTCATATCTGTTTGTGAATTTTCTTTAAGCCTTGCTATGACTATATAGGCTCCCTGGTCTCCAGCCATAATGTGAGGATAATTCGGGTCATAAAACCCCCATCTTATAGATGTATTTATATTCTTTACAAAATCCTCATCGGTTATACCGATGGTCTTATCCATATATGCACGGCCAAGACCGTAATTATAAAAATCTTGAATGGAATGCTTATAATCCGTATCTCGTTTATTCAATAAACGTTTTGCTGTATTATACAGGGTAGCAAATGGCAATCTATAACCCCTTATCCCTGCTCCATCTTTTGTTCGGTTGGGATATTTTGCCACCCATTCAGCATTTTCCCATCTATTTGGATATTCACGCCTCCAGTTGCCTATCTGGGAAAAATCAAGTGCCCTTCGGCATTTTAAGCATATCCAGTATGGGTCTTTAGGAGGCTTTTTAGCCCCCTTTTCATAAAAATAGGCTATGGAATCAGGATATTCCACTATCTGCCAGTGTCCGCATCTTGTGCATTTAACAAACCATTCATGCTGGTCAGATAGATTATACATGCCATCAATTAAACGCCCCTCTTCATCGGGGAATGTCGGGGTAGAAAAATTCACTATCAGACCATCATGAAACAGATTGCTGAATATCTTTGCCTTTTGTGTTCTGGCAGCAAGTGCTGTTATAGCCCGTCTATCGGCATTCAACGGTCTGTCATATTCATCTATAAAAACCACTTCGGCGGGGATTGACTGATTACCAGAATCTGTCCGTCTGCCTGTCGAATACAGAAATGAATTATATATCCCGAGCTGGTCAATTGCCTGGGACTCTGCTGCTTTATAGGCAGCATAAAGCAATGGTGATGGATTTATTATATCTGTTATCAATCTATCCTTAATAAACCGCCTTAAATTATCAGTATCGGGGAAGCTGTAAATTCCATTTATACCCCATACGCAGGTCTCTTCACCATTATTATCATAATAGTAAGGCATTGTTGCATAACGATAAATAATAGCCAGCATCTTTCTTGCGAATGCCTCTGATGCCCCAACCTGTGCTGGTTTGATTATAGCCTGCCTCGGGTGATTATCGTTTATGGGCTGTATCAAATATTCAAATCCCCTGAAACTAAACGGAGACCCATTTAAATATGTATTATTACAAATCCACTCTACCCATGTTTCACTGACATTTATATCCAGTGCTTCGTAGAACTTTTTATATGCCCCGATAATATCAATTTCTCTAAGACTGGACTGGTCAATCCCCATAATCACTCGTCAGCTTTTATCCAGCCACCCTCTACAAGGGTATTGTAGAGTTTATCGGCCTTCGGTAATAATTCCTTCATAACAAGCCTGAGAGAAAACTGGAGCTGACCCATTTCTTCACCTTTTGCAACTTTATCCTGAATGTCCTTTATGGTCTGTCTTACCCGTTTATCAGTTTCCGGTATCAGGTCAGCCAGAATAAACCTTATCAAACCGTTCAACAATTCAAACTTTATCTGAAGCTCTTCTATGACTTTTGGCTCTGTTAATCTGCCTAATGCCTCACAGGCACGAATCATATCCTGCGGGCGTAATCCCTGTTTCTCATCAAGAGGGTTTGCAATCTCTGCAAGGGTCTTAATAACATTTGTGTATATATCAGAGGCATTGAGCTCTTGAAGGCTTTCTCCCATAATACGGAGGTTTGCCTTGATGCCCTCACGTTTATAAATTTTTTCGCCCTTGGCTACTTTATTGCTAATTGCAGTGGGACTACACCCGAATAAAAAACCAAGCTCTGTATATGTAAAACACCCCCATGTGCTTATTACATAAGCGGTGCGTGGGTCCAATTTATCTGGTGTAAGCTGATACTTTTCCCGTAATATGATGAACTGGTCTCGTAAGGTTTTGTTTATCATGTGTCTATATATATGTGCATAGTGTATACTGCTTGTTTTGTAACTTACTGTAATAATTAATAAAAACCCTATTTTTTCTGTATATTTTGGGTGTTTGGTGTTGAAGGAATAAATGAAGGGATAAAAAATCATTTCTGGAAGAGGAATACCCCAAAAAATGGGGATAATGTAGGAGGAATACCCCAAAATTGAGGAATAACTCCTACGGAAACCCACATACAACTGAGTTTCTGCAGGAGGAATGACTTATTTTTGAGGCATTACGTCTACGGTTTGCACGTTAGTAGATTTATTTCAACATTAAGGCAGTCTACAAATTTTTTTGCGGGGAGGGTAAATCCATTAAGGGCAAAAACCCATCCTTTACTAACATATTTAGCTTGCATAGTTGCATAGAAAGCTTTAATAGTTTTTACATTAACAGGATATGACCATCTTTTACATTCAGCAATGCCAATAAAATTCCCAGCGGGGTCATAGACCATAATGTCTACACCATCATCAGGCCCCACGGGAGTAACAACAGCCCTATATCCCATATTATTCAATAGAGAAGCGCAGTATTGCTCATATTCACGGGGAGAACTGGTTGTTTTGTTTTTAATAGATTTAGATTTGCAGGTTGCTATTCTCTTTGGGCTTATACGGGACAGACCCAATAGACCGAGAATGATAAAAACAAGTTCCATCTAATCAGAATGATTTATGAAATGCGTGTTTCCCTTGTCATTTGGATTGGTTTTTGGTCGAATATGTCCGCTTTTATGCCTTCTTTTCTTGTTTTTATATTCAAAAATGAGATCCAAAACAGCATTAAGGTTGTTAATATTGTTTTTTAGGCTAATTTTTCGCCTGCTCAAGAGGGTATAAGCATACTTTTCTGATACATTTAATAGCTTAGCTATGGCTTTATGGTCAATTCTTATCATAATGATTTATGAATATCGCATTTTCCTTGTCATTTTGTCAAGTAAAAAATGATTTGACTTGTGGGGAAGGGGGAGGCAGGGCAATTAAAACTCAAGTGGAGTAATGAAGTTGGAAAAATAATGATATTGAAAAGATACGAATAGGTGGGATGGTTAGAAGGGGATGATTTTTAATGAGGTTTTGATAAAAATTTTTTAATATGGCAGAGGGGACTCTCACGCCGTCCCCTTGGGCAGGGCGAAAAATTCAAACGGGTAGGGTAAGAGTGCGAAAAAATACCAAATATCAGTGAATAGTTGGGATTTTTTGGGCTCAAGTCAGGGGAGGCAGACCCGCTGCCCCTGGGTGCATCAAATCTGCGAGCAAGTCCGAACCAGAGACACGACCCCCTCGGAAAATAAAGTCCGCATGGCGTCCGTGCGTTCAACCGCTGAACACAAGCCACCAATGGGCATTTTCAAAGACTTCACACCCTGCCCAACCAACCCAACCAATCCAAGCAGCCCAATCAACCAACTCGATTCACCCCACCTGCTCAACCTGTCTGGCCTGCTCAGCCTGTCTGGCCTGCTCAGCCTGCTTTGATGCACTACACCCAGAAGACCAGCACCCATTTTTTTCAACTGCCAGCACAACAACCGAGCACCTCTCAAACTGCTGGTCAACTGCTGGGCCTTGCCTTTTTTTGCTACCCCTCGACTTTACTGCTGAACAAGCTCTAATCCACTCCGAGCGAAGAGATAACCTCGGTGGCTCCAACCTCCAAGCCCAGGGTGTTTTTTTTTGCTGATGGTCTTCTTCTGATTCTATTCTTTTTTTTTTTAGTGCTCTTGGTTTTTTCTTTTTTGGTTCTATCTCCCCGCAGCCAAATTTTTTATCCTGCTCGCATTCAAGACCCTTTCCCCACCCCTCACAATTTTTTTTTATTTTTTTTCATTTTTTTCTTGACAAATTTTTTGCCACTTTTTCAATTTTTCTGTCTCCTATCTAACCCCTTGATTTCATTAGCTTTTTTCCTTTTCTGTTGATTATTTTTTCCTAAATTTTCTAAATCATATCATTATAAGATGTTGATATTATTAGTATTTTTAAACTAAAAAACATATGGTATAATATGGCATGTGAAAAATAAACAAATAAAATCATAAAAGTTCTCCCGCCGTCGGGCATCTCCAGGCCTTTGGAGGTGGGGAGAAAGGAGGGAAAATGGAAAAATTTTCAGATTATTTGAAGGCAGGCTACCCCTGCCTGTGGGTGCAAACCCACGAAGAGGGTAGGTGCATCTCGGTCTTATCCCAGCAGGCCGAGAGATATTCGGTCTACAGCTGGGACATAGTCGGTGGTCTACTTGACCACCAAATGGATCAGGTAAGACACATGCCTGACCCTATCAAACCTCTTCAATCCATCCCATCTTTACCTGAATCTTCTATTTTATTCCTCAAGGACTTTCACCGTTTCATCAACGCAATTGAGGTCATCAGGACGGTAAAAAACCTGATACCCGTCCTGAAGGCAACGGACAGGCATTTGGTCGTAGTGTCGCCAGTTCTGCAAATCCCTGTGGAGCTGGAGAAGGACATTACTGTCTTGCCTTTCTTGCTTCCCACAGTAGCTGAACTCTTAGAAACCGCCAAACGGATAGTTCAGGAAAATGACCTATCCGTTGAGGTGGACGAGAGGGCAATTCAGGCAGGGAAAGGCTTGACCCTTCACGAGGCGGAAAACGCTATGGCTCTTTCGCTCGTGCAGGAAAAGACTTTTAGTAAAAAAATTCTTGAGCAGGAGAAGCTCCAGGCCATCAGGAAGTCGGGGCTGATGGAGCTTCAGAACCCCGAGCCCCTGGAGTCCCTCGGCGGGCTGGACGCTCTCAAGCGGTATCTCCAGAACCGCAGGGAGGGATTCCACAAGCAGGACATCCCACCCTATGCCAAACCCCACGGGACCATCCTTGTAGGTCCACCTGGCACAGGAAAATCCCTCAGCGCCAAAGTAACAGCTTCGGTCTTTGACATTCCGCTCATTCGCTTGGATATTTCCAGCCTCAAAGGTTCTCTCGTAGGAGAGTCTGAAAGGAATATGAACCAGGCTCTCCAACTCATCCGTTCCGTTGCTCCCGTAGTGGTTTGGATGGATGAGTTCGAGAAGGCCTTTGCGGGCGTAGCTTCCTCCGCCCGCACCGATGGAGGCACCACCCTCGGGATGATAGGCCGCCTTATGACAGCCATGCAGGATTTCAGGGACGAGGGCATCCCTGTATATTGGGTTGCAACGGTGAACGACATCGATGCCCTCATTGAGAATTCACAAGGAGCAATGATGAGACGGTTTGATGATGTCTTTTTTGTGGATTTCCCGTCTCAGCGGGAAAGAGAAGACATTGTTGAGATCATGAATCGGAAATACAGCACTTCCATCCCTGTGGAAACGGCTCAAAGGATGGAAAACTGGACAGGGGCTGAAATTGAAAAGCTTGCATTCTCCAGCCTCTATGATGGGCTGGAAGAGGCGTTCTCTGCTATACGTCCTATATATCACCAGTGCAGAGAGTCCATAGAAAAAGCCCGTGAGTGGGCAAAGTTCAACGCTCGCCTCGCAAACGGGGATGGGCAAAATGCGGTCAAGAAAGACCGCAAAATAAAAATCAATTAGGAGGTGCAATTATGAAGTTAGCAAATTTCACTCTTCATGATCAGACTGGCTATCTCGCCCGCTGGCGAGAATTCGGGTTTGA
>CAZJOP010000033.1:0-15786 GCA_964547695.1 uncultured Syntrophorhabdaceae bacterium | reverse complement strand
TCCTTTCTCTCGTTTATCACCATGAGCCTGTCCATATGTTTTATCACATCTTCGATAAAGGGCCTTGAGTTTGAAAAAAGACCTACCGTTGCCATATCGTCGTGTTCTGCCTGGGAAAAGAGGTCTTTGGCAACGAGCTCTGGCGAAACGTTTTTTGTAACCAGGATAATCAATTCTGAGGGCCCTGCAAGCATGTCAATACCAGAAAAACCGTAAATATCCCTTTTTGCCTCGTCTACAAAGGCATTTCCTGGACCGACCACCAGATCTACCTTTGGTATGGTGCCTACCCCCAATGAAAAGGCATATACGGCCTGGGCACCGCCTATACGATATACCTCCTGGATGCCCAAAAGTATCAATGTTTCTGCCACATAAGGGTTTAACTGACCAAAAGGGGTGGGCGTGGTCACATATATGTGTTTTACCCCTGCTATCTGAGCCGGCACAGCGGCCATAATCAAAGAAGACGGATATGCTGCCCTGCCACCAGGGACATAGATAAGGGCCTTTTCAACTGGCACATAATCTTCCATTACAGATAGGCCTTTTCTTTTAAATTCCCTCTTTTTTGCGCCCTGGGCTTTATGAAAGAGCCTCACATTGTTTATCATGCCCTTTAAGATGGGAATGTCTCTTTTGTTAATGTTTCTTGCAGCATCTTCTATTTCTTTGGAGGTTATCTTTAAGGGGTAATCTTTATCCCAGCTATCGAATTTATAACAAAGCCTTTTTATTGCCTCTTCTTTTTTGGAAAGGACCTCATCTTTTATGGCAGAAACGGCATTTCTTACATCCATCTTTGTCTTCTGCCTTGTTTTCCATATAAAGTCGATGAGTGCGTCTTTTTCTTTCTCAAGCTCCCATACTTTCATCCTTTACCCTCTCAATCTTTGCCCCGAGTTTTTTTAGCTTCTCTTCTATGGCCTCGTAGCCTCTATCAAGATGATATATCCTCGAAACCTCTGTTCTGCCGTAAGCTGTAAGACCGGCAAGGATTAAAGATGCGCTTGCCCTTAAATCCGTTGCCATGACCTTGGCACCTGACAACATCTTTACGCCCCTTACAATGGCGGTATTGCCTATGACTTTAATGTCAGCACCCATCCTTCTTAACTCAGCGGCGTGCATCATCCTGTTTTCAAATATGGTCTCTGTTATGGCGCTCACACCCCTCGAAACAGTCATAAGCGCCATGATCTGGGCCTGCATGTCTGTGGGAAATCCAGGATAAGGTGCAGTCTTAATGTCCACCGCAGATGCCCTTTTCTTTGTCATGGACGCCTTTATCGTATCCTCTCCCTCTATGATATCCATGCCTGCTTCTTTTAGCTTATCAAGGAGTGCCTTGATGTGTCCTGGGTTGCACCCTTCTATGACAATGTTCCCCCTTGTTATGCCACAGGCGATTAAAAATGTGCCTGTTTCTATCCTGTCCGGTATTACCCTGTAGTTGCACGGTGTGAGTTCATCTACGCCTTTTATCTTTATTACCTCTGTGCCTTCACCTTCTATCTTTGCCCCCATTTTTTTGAGCATCCTGGCAAGATCCACCACCTCAGGCTCCCGGGCTGCGTTCTCTATTATGGTCTCTCCCTTTGCGAGCACTGCTGCCATCATGATGTTTTCTGTGCCACCTACGGTGGTGGTATCGAATCTGATCCTTGCACCCTTTAGCCTTTTTGCATTGACATCTACATAACCTTCTTTGATATTTACCTCACAGCCCAATGCCTGCAGTCCTTGAATGTGGAGGTTTATGGGTCTTTCTCCTATGGCACACCCGCCCGGATAAGATACGACCGCCCTTTTAAGCCCTCCGGTAAGTGACCCCAGCACAAGGACAGATGCCCTCATCTGTTTTACGAGCTCATAGGGCGCCACGTAGTTTTCAACACCTGTTGTGTCAACCTGTAAAACACCATCCTGTATCCACTTTATTTTAGCCCCCAGTATGGTGAGGAGCTTTGACATGGTGCTTATGTCTTTTAATTTAGGAACATTTTCAATTTCATAAATGCCTTTCTGGAGAAGGGTTGCTGCAAGAAGGGGAAGGGCAGCGTTTTTTGAACCGCTGATCTTCACATTACCTGTTAACCTTTCTCCACCTTCTATAATGAATTTATCCATTGTGCCTTTATTATCCTTTCTATACCGCTATAGTCTTTTATCTTTGAAACAGTAAAACCTTTTTTAATAAGCATCTCTGAAATAGCCCCTGCCTGTTCTGCACCCCCTATTTCACACAAAAACCATCCTTTTTGAACAAGGACACCTTTTAATGAATCTATAAGCCTTCTATAGAGTTCAAGGCCGTCTTCTCCTCCTAAAAGGGCAAGCTTTGGTTCGTAATCTCTCACATCTTTCATCAGGTTATCCCATTCTTTGTTTTTTACATATGGAAGGTTTGCCACAATTACATGAAACTTTGCCTTTTCTTTTATGGCACAAAAAAGGTCTGAACAGATAAAGACCGTATGTTTTTTGACCCCAATTTTTTCGCTGTTTAAAGATGCCATCTTCAGTGCGTTTTTTGAAACATCAAGACATAGAACATCCCTGCCAGTGTGTTTTGCAATCATAATGCCTATTATCCCCGAGCCTGTTCCAACATCCATGATGCTGAGCTGGCCTTTCATATCTTTTATAATGTTGATTGCCTCTTCGACAAGTATCTCTGTTTCAGGTCTTGGTATCAATACCGATTCGTTGACAAAAAATTCCTCTGAAAAAAACTCTTTTGTTTTTACTATATATGCCAGGGGTTTACCCCTTTTTCTCTCTTCAAAAAGGCTCTTTATGAATTTGACCTTTTCGCCTGATAAGGTTTCGTCAAATCTTGTAAGTATCTCCTCTTTTTTTTTCGATAAGGCAAAAGACAGAAGGGAAATCCTTTCAGTTAATGAAATGTCCTTAAATGATGATATGAGCCCTGAGATAGTCAATTGCTTAACCTGCCTTTAAGGCCTCTGATTGATAATGGGCAATCAGGGAGTTTATGATGCCTTCTAAATCGCCTTCAAGGATATCCTGAAGTTTATATAAGGTGAGGCCGATCCTGTGGTCTGTAACCCTGCCCTGGGGGAAATTGTATGTCCTTATCCTTTCGCTTCTGTCTCCTGTCCCCACCTGTTTTTTTCTTTCCTGGGATATCTCTTTTTCTTTTTCTGCCTCTATCTTCTCCTTAAGGCGGGCACGTAACACCCTCAATGCCTTTGCCTTGTTCTTGTGCTGGGATTTCTCATCCTGACAGGTCACCACTATGCCTGTCGGTATATGGGTTATCCTTACCGCTGAATCTGTGGTATTTACATGCTGACCGCCGGGACCGCTGGATCGGAACACATCGATCCTTAACTCATCGGGGTTTATGTTTATCTCCATCTCTTCTGGTTCTGGAAGCACCGCCACTGTAACCGTGGAGGTGTGTATCCTGCCCTGTGCCTCGGTAACAGGCACCCTCTGGACCCTATGGACCCCGCTTTCGTATCTGAGCATACTGTACGCATCTTTTGAATCAATTAGCACTATAATCTCTTTAATCCCGCCTAAATCAGAAAGACTTGTGGACATTACCTCTGTCCTCCACTTCATCCTTTCGGCAAACTTCATGTACATGCCAAAAAGTTCCCGTGCAAAAAGGGCAGCCTCTTCACCGCCTGCACCTGCCCTTATCTCAAGGAACATGCTCTTTACATCTTCCTTGTGTGCCCTCAAGAGATGTTCCTTCAATCTTTCTTCAAGCCCCTCTTTTTTTTCCTGTAGATGCCCTATTTCTTCTTTTACAAGGGACTTCATGTCTTCGTCTTTTTCTGTTTCAAGCAGTGTTTGCGTGTTTTTTATGTCTTCATCGGTTTTTTTCCATTCTCTATATAGCTCCACGATCTCCTTGAGGTCATTATATTCTTTTGCCAGTCTTTTATACGTATCGATATTGGCAAGGATCTCGGGCCTGGCCAGTTCAGCTTGCAGTTCTTCGTATCTTGTTTTTAACCTGTCTAACTTCTCGAACATTATGCCGTCTTTTTACCGTATCGTTTTTCAAATTTTTCAACCTGTCCTGCTGAATCTATGCGTTTTTCCTTTCCTGTAAATATGGGGTGGCACTTAGCACAGATCTCTACATTTATCTTTTCTTTTGTGGATAGGGTTTCAAATGTGTTACCACATGCACATTTTACGATTGCCTTTTTTAAATTAGGGTGTATGTTCTTTTTCATCTTTATCCTCCTTTACTCATAAAATTTAAAAATTCCTTATTAGACTTTGTGTCTTCGAGCTTTTCAAGGAGAAACTCCATTGCCTCCACAGGATTCATGGGTTGAAGCACCTTCCTCAAAAGCCAAATCTTTGATAAATCGTCCTTGTCTATTAATAATTCCTCCTTTCTTGTGCCAGATTTGTTAATGTCTATCGCCGGGAAAACCCTTTTCTCTGCAAGTTTTCTGTCGAGATAAATCTCCATATTGCCGGTGCCTTTAAATTCCTCAAAGATTACCTCGTCCATCCTGCTGCCTGTATCGATTAAGGCAGTTGCTATGATTGTAAGGCTCCCGCCCTCTTCGATATTTTTTGCCGCACCAAAGAACCTTCTTGGTTTCTGCATGGCAGAGGCATCGATACCGCCGGAAAGGATCTTGCCGCTTGAAGGCACAACGGTATTGTATGCCCTTGCAAGCCTTGTGATGCTATCCAGTAAGATTACCACATCGTGTTTGTGTTCCACGAGTCTTTTTGCCTTTTCGATCACAATCTCGGCCACCTGAACATGTCTTGTTGCAGGTTCATCAAAGGTGGAACTTATAACCTCACCTTTTACCGAGCGCTGCATGTCTGTAACCTCTTCCGGTCTTTCGTCGATGAGCAACACTATCAAATCAATCTCTTTATGGTTTTGTGTGATGCTGTTTGCTATGAGCTGGAGTAACATGGTTTTCCCTGTTCTCGGTGGCGCAACAATTAGACCCCTCTGGCCCTTTCCAATGGGTGTAAAAAGGTCCATCACCCTTGTTGAAAGATTATCCGGGGTGGTTTCAAGGACAATCCTTTTGTTTGGATATAGCGGGGTTAAGTTATCGAAGATTATCTTATCTTTTGCCACATCGGGGTCATCAAAGTTTATGGTTTCTACCCTGAGCAGGGCAAAGTATTTTTCATTATCCTTTGGAGGCCTTATCTGCCCTGATATAATATCCCCTGTCCTTAATCCAAATCTTTTTATCTGGGAAGGAGATATGTATATGTCGTCGGGCCCTGGCATGTAATTTGCATCAGGAGACCTTAAAAATCCAAACCCTTCGGGCAAGACCTCCAGGACCCCTTCACCGTAAACAGATTCGTTTTTGTCTAAAAGGGCCTGTAAAATGGCAAATATAAGCTCCTGTTTTTTTAATCCCGCTGCATTTTCAATATTTAAACTTCTCGCAAGGTTTGTTAGTTCCCCTATCTTCTTCCTCTTCATCTCATTTAGATGCATCCTTTTCCTCCCATTCCCTTATCCTTTTGATAAGCAAATCAACCTGTATTTTTAGATTATCTTCTGTGTCGTTGTTATATATTACATAATCAGCTAATTTTTCCTTTTCAGAAAGGGGTATCTGAAAGGATGTCCTTGCCTCGATATCCTTTTCATCCATGCCCCTTTTTTTCAGCCTCTCTTTTATCAAATCCTTATCTGCTGAAACTACTATAATTTTGTCGAGCTCTTTATAAAGCCCTTTTTCAAAGATAAGTGGTCCGTCTATTATCATTGTCCCCTCGCCCCTTGATTTTAAAATCTCTCCCTGCAAAAATATCTCTTTTATTACCTCTGGATGTATAATGTCTTCCAGTAGCTTTAATCTCTCCTTATTTGTAAAAACGATATCTTTTAACTTTTCAGGGCTTACCTTTCCATTTATAATAACTTCGTCTCCAAACTCACCTTTTATTTTGTAAATTACCTCTTTTTTTTCAAGGGCCTTTTTTGCAAGACTATCGAGATCTAATACTGTGAAACCTTTTTTTCTTAAAAGATTTGATACGGTTGTCTTGCCACTGCCTATTATACCGGTTATACCAATTTTGATCATATATCGAGATTTCTTACATTTAAGGCATTTTCTTCTATAAACATCCTCCGTGTTTCTATATTATTGCCCATAAGCACCGTAAATACCTGGTCTGCAATCACTGCATCTTCTATAGAAACCTTAAGTAACCTCCTCTTTTCAGGATTCATTGTGGTCTCCCATAGTTGTTCCGGATTCATCTCGCCTAAACCTTTGTATCTCTGAATTGTAATGCCCTCTTTCCCTTTTTCCGTTATCAACCTCAATAGATCCCTTACCTTTATGTCTTTTATCTCTTTTGTTCCCTCTATAACCTTTATCTCTTTTGTATAGTAATCCCTTACCTCGTTGAATATAGAGATGGCTTCAAGATAATCATCCTGGGTGCATAATTCATAGTTTACTTCCACAAAGGCGTTTTTGTTTTCCTTTTCGTAGATCCTTAAAGAATACAGGTTATGCTCCTTGTCTTTAATAATTTCTGTGTAAAACCTTTCTGACGGTATTAGCTTCACTGCTTCTTCGAGTTTTTCTCTAATTTCAAAGCCCTCCCTATTTTTGATATTGGCTATAAATAAGGCAAGGCCTATATCCTCTTCTATCCCTAATCTTTTAAGCTCCTTCAGAAACTTTTCAACCTCCCTTAATTTTTCCAGGTCTTTTTCAAATGTGGTGTTATCTACATCTTTTCCGTCTAATGTGCATCTAATCTTCTCCATACCCCTTTTCAGTATGGTTCTTTCAAATTCTTCTTCATCTTTAACATATATCTCCTTGTTTCCATGTTTGATTTTATAAAGGGGTGGCTGGGCGATATAGAGATAGCCTCTATTTATTACATCTATCATCTTTCTATAAAATAGGGTAAGCAAAAGCGTCCTTATATGTGAACCGTCCACATCGGCATCTGTCATGATGATGATCTTCTTATATCTGATTTTATCTATATTGTCCGGTGTTATACCAAGGGCAAGGTAAATGGATTTTATCTCCTGGTTTGTGAGTATCTTTTCCTGTCTTGATTTTTCCACATTTAATATCTTTCCCTTAAGGGGCAAAATGGCCTGGGTTTTCCTGTTTCTACCTTGTTTTGCCGAGCCACCGGCTGAATCACCCTCAACGATGTATAATTCGCAGATATCGGGGTCTGATTCCTGACAATCTGCAAGTTTTCCAGGTAATATACCGTTTTCAAGCAGGCTCTTGCTTTTGACCAGCTCTTTAGCCTTTTTTGCCGCCTCCCTTGCCTTTTTTGCTTCAAGTGCCTTGTTTACTATAATCTTTGCTATATCCTGATTTAATTCGAAAAACTCTGTAAATTTTTCATTTAAAATAGATTCTACAAGGCCTTTTATCTCGCTGTTTCCTAATTTTGTTTTGGTCTGACCTTCAAACTGGGGGTTTTGTATTTTTATGTTTAAAACCGCTACAAGACCCTCCTTAATATCGTCTCCTGAAACGTTTTCTTTTTGTTTCTGGTTTAGAGAGGTCTGGATAAAATTATTAATAGACCTCGTAAGGGCACTTCTAAAGCCTGCAACGTGTGTCCCGCCTTCTTTTGTATTTACGTTATTCACAAAGCTGTATATGTTTTCATTATAACCGTCATTATACTGGATTGCCAGCTCAAGCCCGTCAAGGGGTGGTTTTACTGTGGTAATGTATATGGGCTCATCAAACAATACATTTTTGTTGCTGTTTAAAAACTTAACAAATGCCTTTACGCCCCCTTCGTGTTTGAATTCCTGCTTCTTTCCCTTTTTTTCGTCTATTAATACAATGTGAATGCCGTTATTAAGAAAGGATATCTCCCTTAACCTGTGTGCAAGTATCTCACTACTGAACTCTATGGTCTCAAACAGGGTTTTATCCGGTTTAAATCTTATCTTTGTGCCTGTTTTATCCGTATCACCTATAACCTTGAGTTCTGTCTTTTTATCTCCCCTTTCATACCTCTGATAATAGACCTTTCCTTCCCTTCTCACCTCTATCTCGAGATATTCTGAAAGGGCATTTACAACAGATAGGCCTACACCGTGTAATCCTGCCGAGTATTTATACGTTTCCTTATCGAATTTACCACCAGCATGGAGTTTTGTAAGCACTATTTCGAGGGCGGTCATGTTTTCTTCACTGTGCATGTCAACAGGTATGCCTCTTCCATCATCTTCGCAGGTCACGCTGTTATCTCTGTGTATGGTAACAGTAATCTTTTTACAAAATCCTGCCAAGGCCTCATCTACGCTATTATCTACAAGTTCATAAACAAGATGGTGGAGCCCTTCTATGTTTGTATTCCCAATATACATAGAAGGTACATTTCTTACTGCCTCAAGTCCATTTAGTATCTTTATGCTGTCTGCACTGTAATCTGTCATAGTTTTACCGGCATTATTATATTTTTATAAGATTCATCGTCTTTTCCTGTAAATATCGTTGCACCAGGACTGTCCGGTGCCTTAACCACGATCATCTCTGTATCTGAATGGGTTGCCATTTCCACAAGATAGTTTATATTAAAATTCATGGATATATCTTGTCCTTTATAATCAAGCTCTATTAATTCTTTTGCATTTCCAATATCAGATTCTGCTTTTAATTCCATTATGTTGTTATACATGGAGACATTTACAAGCTCGTATTTATCCACTATAGCAGAGATCTTTTTCAAACCCTTTAAAAAGAGCCTTTTATCTATTATACCGATGTTTTTATTGCTTTCAGGCAAAACATTTTTAAAATCAGGGAACTTACCTTCTATTAATTTGGAGATAAGCATGAACTTACCTGTTGAAAATTTTATATTATTTTCCGCTATAAATAAGCTTACCCTGTCCTTTTCATCTACTATTCTTTTTAGTTCTTGAAGTGTTTTTAGTGGTATTACTATACCTTCAAAATCGGTCATCCCTTCTACCACCCTTGTGAGTATAGCCATTCTGAAACCGTCTGTTCCAACGGCAGTAACGGTATTATCTTTTCCTTCCATATACATCCCTGTGATGATGTATCGTGTTTCGTCTTCTGATGTGGCAAAACTCACCTTATCTATAAGTTCCAGTAATATATCACCATCTATTTTGACCTCGTTTATATCTTCAATGTCTGTCAAATCTGGAAAATCGTTTGGATCCTGGATGCTTAGCAGATATTCGGTGTTTTTTTGCTTTATCTTCAAGGTATTTTCCATTAATTCCATCTGTATATCTTCATCATTCATCTCCCTTAATATCTCATAAAACCTTCTACCGTTTATGAGAATATTGACATCCTCATCCACATAGAAATCGAGATATGCAACGGCAATTATATCAAGGTCGTTTGCATATATATAGGATCTATCTTTTCCAAAAGAGATAAAAAGATTGGATAATATGGGCATGGTAGACCTTTTTTCCGATATGGGGGCCAGCTTTGTTACAGATTCGTATAAAATGTTTTTTCTTACTATTATTTTCATATAGATACCCCTTTATTAGTAATAAGTCCTGTGGAATTGTTGAAAATTGCCATAAATCATCAAAATAAAAGTAAAAAAATTGTTTATAAATAAAAAATAAAGGCAATTTTTCTGTGGATTCATATGGATTTTAATCTACCCTCTATCTTTTCCACAATAGTTTTCAGGTCACTTTTCAACCTGATTTCATCTTCTATCTTTTTTATAGAATGTATGACCGTAGAATGGTCTTTACCCCCAAACTTGCTGCCTATATCTACAAGGGAATTGTTTGTAAGCTTGCGGGCAAGATAAATTGCAATCTGTCTTGCAAGCATTATGGATTTTGTTCTTTTTACAGATTTTATATCCGTTGTCTTGATATTAAAATAAGAGGCTACCTCCTTTATGATTAAATCTATTGTTATTTCTCTATCCTTTTCTTTTATTATATGCCCCATAACCTCGCTTGCAAGTTTTATATCAATGGGCGCATTGTGTAGCGATGCATAGGCACCGATTCTGATAAGAGCACCTTCTAAGGCCCTTACGCTGTTTTCTGCCCTTGAGGCAATGTAGAATGCCACATCAAGGGGCAAGTGTATATTTTCAATCTCTGCCTTTTTATTAAGAATGGCCACCTTTGTTTCAATATCAGGGGGTTGAATATCTGCGATAAGACCCCATTCAAATCTCGAACGGAGACGCTCCTCTATGTTTTCGATATCCCTTGGAAATTTATCGCTTGTCACAACAACCTGTTTCATGTTGTCATAAAGGGCATTGAATGTATGAAAGAATTCTTCCTGTGTTCTGTCTTTTCCTGCTATAAATTGTATATCGTCTATAAGAAGGACATCCATCTTTCTGAATTTATTTCTAAACTCATCCATCTTACTGAATTTTAAAGAGTTTATGAGTTCATTTGTGAAGACCTCAGCAGTTATATAACATATCCTTTCTGGAGAAACGGTGTTGTGTTTTAAAAGAAAATTACCAATGGCATTTAAAAGATGGGTTTTGCCCAGACCAACACCGCCATAAATAAAAAGTGGGTTATATGTTTTTCCAGGGTTTGTGGCAACAGCAAGACTTGCAGCATTTGCAAACTGATTGCATGAGCCCACTACAAAATTTTCAAAGGTATATTTAGGATTGAACTGGTTATATACGTTTTTCTTATATACAACACCTTTTTTTGTATCTTCAGATTTATCCTCTTTTGCTGTTATATATTCCATCTTAATATCTTTACCGAGCGTCTCTTTTAAAATAGCAATAAACAGAGGCTCAAAGTTTTTTATTACCCAGTCCTTAAAAAACTCATTTGGGACAACCACGGAAAACACACCTTCAGAAAAATTTGAAAATTTAATGGGCTCTATCCATGTTTTATAACTATCCTGGTTAATAATACCTGCAATCTTTTGTTTAATATGCTGTAGAAGGTCAACCATTTTTAGACCATTATAAACATCTTTTCAACATATGTGGAAAACTTCAGGTTTCCTAAGGTAAGAATAATATATAACATAATAATATAAAAAATACACAAATTCAACCTTTTGTTTTTATGCATGCAATAAAAAAGATTAAATCACCCTGCGGTATCCTAAAACCATCCTTTTCCAGTAACTGTTATTTTCTAAATTATCAATACCAACACCTTTTGATTTAGAGGCATGGATAAATTCGGTTCTATTAATCATAATACCTGAATGGAGGTCCTTTTTTATTTTAAATATTACTAAATCACCAGGCAAAACATGTCTTTCATTTACCTCATAGCCGATTTTTAAAAGCCCTTCTGTATTGACAGGTAGTATTATACCCCATTTTTTATATACAAAGTGGATAAGACCACTACAATCAAAGGCATCAGGACCCTTTGCCCCGCTTCTATATGGTCTTCCATGGAGCTCTATGGCGGTTCTAACTATATTGTTTCTAAGCTCATTTTCACCTTCATATATTTTAACCTGTTTTGGTGCACAACCGGAAAATATTAAAAAAACCAAAAAAATAAGAAAGGGCCTATTATATGCCTTCACTATTTTTAATATGTTTTTCAAGTATGTTTTTTGCATCATTTAGGGTTGAACAGTAAAAATATTCATCTTTTTTGTGATGTTTTATATTATCCGATAGTATTATAGCCAAATTAACGGCATTAAACAACCCCTCGTCGCCCTCACCATCTCCAACAGCACAGGCATGGGTTTTCTCTAAACCAAAGGCATTTAATATGTTTTTAACCATTCTATCCTTTTTATTATATTCCACATTAATTTTAACCCCACCGGTTAAAACACCGTTTTCGGATAAAAGCTCGTTTGATAAAGCCATATCAATGCCAAGCTCTCTTTTAACCTTTTCCACCACAAAAGATAAACCAGTAGAAACTATTACTGTATAAATATTTAAAGACCTTAAAAATTCAATTAGTGTTTTTGCCCCTTCCTGATATTCAATCTCTGAAACGATCTCCATGACCTTTTTTATTGTAAGGCCTTTCCACAAAGAGGCATCTTTTTCACAGAATTCAACATAATCAATCTTTCCTGCCCTGAAAAGCTCCTGATAATTAACTGCAAGCCCGTCCCAGATGTTTAGCCTTCTGTGTAAATATTCCCAGCTGCTCTTTACTTTTGTGAGGGTTCCATCACAATCGAGGAAGGCAATTCTTATATCCATATTTTTTTATAACATCAAAAACACAAAAAATCTATTTTTTGCTACGAAGGAATAACCTAAAAACTATTTTTTCATCAGCTTTAAGGGGCTAAAAAGATATTTAAAAAGCATAGAAACCCTTGACTTTGAAGCCTAAAAACTTTTATTGTTTAAAAATGCACAAATATTCAAAAAAAGATTCTTTAAAAAAGACAGAAAAAGAACCGGATTGGGATAAGCGCTATAGGGAAGGTTTTTATAAAGATGCATTAGAGCCCCATGAACTTCTTGTAAAGTATTGGCAAATGATACCAGAGGGCTATGTAATAGATATTGCCATGGGCTATGGAAGGGATGCAAATTTTTTGGCCTCAAAAGGCTACCATATTATAGGCATTGAACGATCCATAGAGGCAATAAGACTTTTTAAAAAAACCTTTAAAAACATAAACGATAACATCACCTGTATCTTAGGCGATGCAAATTACCTTCCTTTTAAAAATGAAAGTGTAGGGGGCATTATTGTCTTTTATTTTCTGCTGAGAAATATCATGGGGCAATTAAAAGACATTTTAAAAAAAGGTGGTATAATTATTTATGAGACATATCTTAAAAGGCAAAACGAGATAGATAGATGGAGAAACCCTGCATATCTTCTCGAAGATAGAGAGCTTTTTGGTTATTTTAAAGATTTTGAAATATTACTTTATGATGAATTGATAACAGAAAAAGAAGGTAAGAAAAAGGCCATAGCAAGGCTTGTGGGGAAAAAGACATGATAGTGGAATGGGATCCGGAAAGACCGAGAAAAAAAACCACCGAGCTTATATATAACACGCTTGTGGATGGTGGAATAATCGCTTATCCCACAGACACCTTTTATGGATTGGGGTGCGACCTCTTTAACATAAAGGCCATCAGACATCTGTATCAGATAAAAAGGCTGGATCCCAAAAAACCCATGAGTATAATATGCAGTGATTTTAAGGAGATAAGTAAATACGGTGTAATAACAAATTTTGCTTTGGAATCCTAAAAAGACATCTGCCAGGCCCCTATACCTTTGTATTAAAGGCAAAAAAGATCATGCCAAAACTGCTTATGACAGATAAAAAAGAGGTGGGTATCAGGGTGCCTGACCACCCTGTGCCTATAGGCCTTGTGGGACTTTTAGAAAGGCCTGTAATAAATACAAGCGCAAGGATTGCAAAAGAAGAGATACTTACTGACCCTAAAGAGATAGAGAAGAAATTTAAGGGCACAATAGACCTCATTATAGATGGCGGTATAATCGTAGGTGAGCCCTCAACGGTTATAAAAATAGTGGAGGACAGGGTTGAGGTCTTAAGGGAAGGAAAGGGACGCATTATATATTAGTATCATCTGCCTCAGATGTAGCGGTTGATTCGTCACTTGATTTTTCAGCCTCCATTGCCTCATACATGCTTTCTTCAAAGTCTTCTCCCAATTCATCACCCAGTTCCCTTCCCATTTTTTTCATAAATCTTTCGATGCTTGAAGGGTCATTTTCATCAAGGTCAGAGAATTTTGTAGGGTCGAGTAAGCTTTCCATCCTTTTTTCTTCACTTTTTAGAACCGCTACCCTTGATATAATGCGGCTTACATTTTTGCTGCCACAGGCCTTGCAATATGGGTCTATCTCTTCTGAGATCCTTAAAAGCAAAAAAGATGAAATCTTTTTGCACTCATTGCAGCGATATTCGTATATCGGCATTATCCCACCCTGTTTTAGAATTTTTTTAAGATAGTTTTAATATAACTATCCTTGCGGCCTGTTTCAACCTGTTTGTTCCTGCCTTAACATCTGTTTTAACATTTCTCCCAGTTTTTTTTCCTCGCTTTCGTCAGCATACTTTGGTTTTTCCACATCAGGAAACATACTGAATATACCATTTACTATTACCTCTGCATGAGGTGGACACCCCGGTAAATGTATGCCCTTATCCTTATTGTGTCTCTGACACATACCCATAAAGATGTTAATTTCATCAGGATTTATAAGATAGGGATTATGGGGTCCTAAAAATACATTCACCTTTTTATTTAACGGCCTATCTATTAAAAATCTGTGCGGCTCTTTCGGGTCAGGTCTTCGCAGCTTTGCCAGGACAAAATGTAGATAACCCTTACACCCGCTGCAAGCACCACCATCATGCACATAAAAATCCCTTCCCCCACTGATATCGATAACAGGTTGTTTAAAAGGGCTTTTCACATCTTCAATGGAGGCGCCTATGACCTCTATCTTTTCTGCCTCCACAGGCCCCAAACCCTGCATATATGCAAGAAATATAGGGGGTGAAGATATAGGCTCTATGCCCATAATCCTCATGGTTACTGCATCTACGGCCACAGGGTTTATGCCACCAATAAGAAGATGCATGGGCTTGGGGGTGCCGGAAACAGGGCCAAAGTCTTCCTGGCCCACAAGCCCGTCTATGATGGTAAGTTTAGGCTTTATTATGCGATGGATATTAACAAGGTTCTGCCATAAACCAAAATAATGGGTCATGTATTTTTCAAGGGGTGGCACGGCACCCTGCAGGCTTTTTACACTTAAAGATACAATGGCTGCAAAATGTATCTTCATAACAGGCACATTTATTATCACATCCGCCCTTTCTAAGGTAACAGGTATGCTTCTTTTTGTCATGGCCTTTCCTTCAGGGACCTTTTTTTCTATGAGCTCATCGTTATTTAAGTCAATAAGGGCTATCTTAGAAGCATCAAGGTCTATTAGATTATTATAACCATAGTGTTCAAACATCTTTGTCGTGGCGCTTCTGTTAATCGATGAGCCTTCGGCAATAATAATTTTTCCCGCCACAGGTAAAAGCATCTCAACAAGGGCTCGTATAATTCTAATGTCCGTTACAATGCCCCCTTTATAAATACCGTCCTTTATGCCGTGGTCACTTACTAAATTCGGCTTAATAACCACTGTATCGCCTTTTTTTACAAACCTTTTTAGACCACCGAGCATATCTATGAGATGTTTAATGGCCCTTTTTATCTCATCGTAATAGAGGGTCTGGGGTATACGCTCTATGACCACGGTCTCCTTTTTACTATATGCCCTTGCAGGTTTTTTATCCTTTAATTTTTCAAGACAAATTGCCGGAGACAATTCCATTTTTACTATCTCGGTGCCGTTCTTTTTTACTGTTTTAGAAGGCCTGAAGCCGTATGAAAGAAATAGATCGTATAAGTATTTATCCTGGCTGTTTATCTCCCAGGATATAAGGGTCTCTTTTGCGATAAGTTCATCAATTATTTCCTGTATTTCATGCCCTGTATCTTTTCCTTTATATTTTTCGTTCAGGAAAAACGCCTCAACACAGCTTATATCTTTATTGTAGGCAAGAAACCCTATTTTTTCCTTTCCCTTCTGAATAATATAATGGGTAAGCTCCGGTCTTTCCGATGGCCCCCGGTCTTTTATCTTCTTTAATTTTATGCCCGAAGACATATTGCCTCCTAACGATTTAAATCTACCTTAGATTATCATATTTTAATGGTCAACTAAACAAATTTGGCAAAAATATGCTATTATAAATGGATTTATGGTGATTATAAAGGCAAGAAATTTGACAAAAGACTTTG
>CAZJOP010000032.1:0-15901 GCA_964547695.1 uncultured Syntrophorhabdaceae bacterium | reverse complement strand
ATTTTTTTTGCCCTTTCATTCATCCCGAGCACCTTTTTTGTGTTTTCAATAACGATGAATGGAAATGGCAGCTCGTTAATTATTGAAAAGCTGTGTTGCATAACATTCGAGGTCTTTTCCATTGAGGCGTTTTTTCTATAAAGGATGCCCAGTTTATGGCAGCATTTACACAACAAATCAACATATTTTATTGGTATATGTTGTATAGAATCCCTTTTCTTACCCAGCACAATAAATCCTTCATTGTTAAAATTATTTACCATTGGATAGATGTAAAGCGTCTCATATCCCAAAACATTATTGTGAATGGAAGAAAATAACGAATTGTTACTTAGCCTTTCGATATCCGTTAAGTTTAGTTTATTAGTATCCTGATAAATACTATAAAAACTCTCCTGTATCTTATCATCATCTACAGAAATTAAAAGACATGTATCGAATTCTGTCTCTTCAACAAAGATTTTAGGAATCTCAGAATAAAGGTGTTTATCGTCTTCTAAAATATAAAAAAACCTTAAAAGGGCAGAATAAAGATTTAAAAATCTTTCCTGAGTTGACAATTGAGATTTCACAATATCATGCATTAAGTGATTATCTTCTAACATTTACTTACCCCCAACGTTAGTATACCCCCAATATTCAATATTCAATGATCGATAATAGATTATCTGTTTCTGCAATTATGTTTTCTTTGTCCTTGTTTAATATATAGCTTTCAGGGGATATATCTTCCTCTCTATAATAAAAAAACTTATCCGCCTCCTGGATGAGCTTGAAGATGGAAAACGATGGATCGTCTGTAATTTCAGTAGTGTGGTGATATTTTATTATATGCAAAAACATACCTGGTAGTTTCCATTTTAACCCTATTATGTGCCCTATTTCCTGATGATCTATGCCGAATTGTTCCCTCTCTGCATCTATTAGGGATTCTCTTTTTAACTGGACCTCTTCGATAAGTTTTTCATACCACTGGGTGTTTATGAAGAAAACAATCTTACCTATATCGTGAATAAGTGATAATGTAAAGGCGTCTTCTGGTTCGCCAATACCCATCTTCTGTGAAAGTAGACGTGCCGATAACGCCACAAAGATAGAGTGGTTTAACATATAGTGCAGGTTTCTTTTCTTAAAATGTAAAAAATCTGCAAAGATGTTTAGATAATAAAGGCAGAACAAAATGCTCTTTAATTCCCTGATGCCTAAATTTATTATGGCTTTTTCAACGGTATTTACAGGCATCCCTACCCTGAAAAATGCCGAATTTGCAATGCCCAGGATCTTGGAAGAAATACCTATATCATTTTTTATTAAATTAGCAATCTGGGTCATGGTGGTGTTTTCCTGCTTTATCATATTTAGAGCCTTTAAGATGATATTGGAATTTGAGGGGATAATCTTAAGCTGAGACGCTGAATGAATTAGCACCTCTCTCAAATTGGCATTGGGCATATCTTTATGTATAAATTGTTTCAAAAAAAGTAAAGTATTTTTTTCATTTTTTAAAAAATTTATTATGTGAAGATTTTAAACCAGGCAAAAATTACTAAAAAGCCACTTTTAAAATAGAAATATACAAAATCTATTGCACAAAAAATGCCGTATGTGTTATAAAAACTTAGCGGGCCGTTAGCTCAGTCCGGTAGAGCAGTTGACTCTTAATCAATTGGCCGGAGGTTCGAATCCTCCACGGCCCACCAATTGAAAATACTACCAAATAAACATAACTATTTTTATTAATCCTTTAATCTCAATGTAAAACATAATAACATTATATGGGTTAAGTAAAATTGACCTGGTTTCTTTTTAAAAAACTTATCAGATGTTTTATGTATTCATCTGGCCGCTCTTCGTATGTGTTGTGTCCACATCTTGGGAGAACTGCTAACTCACCATCTATTAAATGCTTATAAAAAGCCACACCCTGCTCTACATCAAAAAGAAAGCTCCTGTCAGGGTAAAGCACCAATGAAGGACATTTTACCATTTTAAGCACAGGCCTGAGATCAAAAACACCTTTACCATAAGCTCCACCGTAACGTATGAACTGATTAAAAAATTTTTCTGCATGCTCTTCTGTATGCCATTTTATTAACTTTTCTTTTAAGCCCTGTTCAAGCTCATTAAAGGTTTTGGTAAATTTGATGCAATTAAACTCAACCATTGGAATTTTGCTGAAACATTGGGTGCTCGATGTAACCAGTGAAAACATTTTATCCGGAAATTTTACTGCAAAATCAGTGGCAATAACACCCCCTTCGCATTGACCAACAAGATGCACTTTTTTTATCCCAAGGGTATCGAGTAATTCGTTGAGCTCATTTACGCTTTCTGACCTGTATCTATCACTTGTATAGAAGGCTTCAAAATCAATCCCTTTTTCTGATTTTCCAAATCCCCTTCTGTCATACATGATTACCCGGTAACCGGCACTTACGAGTCCTGGATAAATTCTATTCCACATTTCTGTGCAGCCAAATCCATGATGCAATAAAACAATAGGTGGACCAAAACCGTGGTCTTCATAGTATATCTTTATATTGTTTATTAATTGATAGGGCATTTTTATCTCCTGAAAGTATATTTATATCTAATTCATCCTTATATAATGGCAAATATAATATGGGAAGTTCAAGTTTAAAAAAGCGATAAAAAAGCTTGACAAACAGCAGGATAAAAATATACTTTTTTATATACTTTCAGCTATATTAAAAAATATATTTTAAAGTTTTTTAAAATGGAAAACATCAAAAGAGACATTTTAAGACACAAGATATATGGGCTTATAAAGGACAAGATTATAAATCTCGAGCTTAAACCCGGCCAGAAGATATCTGAAACAGAACTGATAAAGTCTTTAAAAACAAGTAGAACACCTGTAAGGGAAGCATTACTTATGCTGGAGCATGAAAAACTTGTGGTGTGCCATGACAGCCTGGGTTTTATGGTGAGACGTCTTGAGATGAAAGATGTGGAAGAGTATTTTGCCATAAGGGAGGTTATTGAGAATTTTGTGCTAAGCCTTGTGATAAAAAATATCTCTGAAGATGATATAGCTGCCTTAAGGCAAAATGTAGAATCAGGGGAAGAGACTATAAAGGAAGGGGATATCAGAAAGATCATAAAATGCGAGACAGAATTTCACGAGATTTTGTACAGGGCAACAAAATCCGATGTTTTAATTGAAACTATATCTCCTTTAATAGATAAATTTCAGTGGTTCAGAGGGCTTGCGTTAAGTGTCCCTGGTGCTGCCTCCAGTTCTCTTTCTCAACACAGAAAAATGCTCGACCTAATTGAGAAAAAGGATCTTAAAGGACTGAAAAGGTATATGAAGGCCCATCTGAAAGAGGCAAAAGGCAGGATAAAATATCTGCCAGGCATTCTACTTTAGTTTAGGGAATGTTTAATTAACAAAATTGATTGAGGGGTTTTTATGAAACTCACAAATTATGAAGAGGATTTATTAAAAGGAAAATATGGTCCGGTTCTTAAGAGATGTATGGAGATACTTGTTGCCGTAGGTGAATGTTACGAGGCGGAGAGCATGGTGCCTGTTACAAGTGTTCATATTGCAGGCAATTATCCTGTGCTTATGGACGAAGGGGTTGAATGGCTTGAAGAACTTGCGAATGAAGGGTTAAAGGTAAAGGTCTTTACTACGAAAAACCCAGAGATGTTTGATTTTGAAGACTTCAAAGAATTAAATGTACCTGAGAGGTTCATTGAAAAACAATTAAGGATAGACAAGGCCTTAAAGTCCCTTGGGGTCACACTGTTTTATTCCTGCCATCATTACCTACTCGGAAACACCCCTCGTTTCAAAGACCACATTGCATGGGCATCTTCAGGGAGCCAGGTCTACGCCAATTCCATAATAGGTGCAAGATCCAACAGAGACGGTGACCATGTAGGCATATGTGCTGCATTGACAGGAGTGGTCCCTGCATGGGGAATGCATCTTGATGAAAACAGAAAAGGACAGATACTAATTGATGTGACAAATCTGGATTTCAATAAATTAAATCATGCAGATTGTCAGGCTCTGGGCTGGCAGATAGGTAAAAAGATAGGAGAAAAGACCCCAGTTTTTAAAGGACTGCCACCAAATCTTAACATAGAAAAGATAAAAGGTCTGCTGTATACCATCACAGTTACAGGTGCCATTGGCATGGTTCACCTTGTAGGTATAACACCTGAAGCCCCAACTGTTGAAGCAGCCTTTGGCACAGAAGAGGTAAAAGAGGAACCCATCGTGATTTCTAAAGATGAGATATATAAGGCATACGGCGAGATATCGTCTGCAAAAGATGAAAAGGTGGACCTTGTGATTTTCGGCTGTCCTCAATGCACCATACAGGACATAGAGAAGGCGGCACGGCTCCTCGAAGGAAAAAAGGTGCATAAGGATACGGAGCTGTGGATTTGCACATCGAGATGGTGCAAGGAGTTGTCTAAACGAATGGGGCTTATTGACATTATAAAGAAGGCAGGCGGGAGGCTTGTAGCGGATGTGGGCGCAGCAGATGGACCTCACCTTTATCTAAGAGAAAGAGGTATTAGAACAGTGGCAATAAATTCGGCACGGGGCAGTTATTATGCCCATAATCTATTCGGTGTTGATACATGGTTCGGTTCCATGGAGGAATGTATAAACTCTGCCGTCTCAGGCAGGTGGGAGGGTAGGAGATGAAGATAAAGGGAAAAAAGGTTGCAGGTGGTGTGGCAAAAGGGGAGGCCCTTGTTACAAAGATGCCCATCTCTTTTACAGGTGGGGTAAACCCCGATACAGGTGTGGTCAGGGAAAAAGGCCATGAACTGGAAGGTAAGAGTGTAGCGGGAAAGATACTCGTATTTCCCCATGGAAAGGGTTCTACCACAGGCTCATGGCAGTATTATGCCCTCTATAAAAGAGGTAATGCACCAAAGGGGATAATAAATGTAAAGGCAGAGGGGGTGGTGGCAGTAAGTGCACTTATTACAAAAACGCCCATGATCCATCGTCTTGAGGTTGATCCCCTTGAGGTTATAAAGACAGGTGATACGGTTATCATCAATGCCGATGAAGGCTTTATAGAAGTGGTTAAAGCCGGTGAGGACAGCTAAATGCTTTAAAACTCATTAAAAGGAGGTTATTATGGATTTAAAAAAATGTTTATGTCTTCCCATTGTTTTTTTGTTTTTATTTGTAACTGTTTTGTCCACTTCCAGTAATTCCATTGCTGCAGAGAAGATTCAGCTTAGTTTTACAACGGTTTTTCCCCAGACCCATCTCCATACAGTTCTCAATCAGATGTTTGCCGATGAGGTGAAAAAAAGAACCAATGGAAGGGTGGAGATTACAATCTATCCTGTTGGAACCCTTACGGCACCTGCCAAGGTATACGATGCAGTGGTGAAGGGCATAGCGGATATAGGTATGTCATGTCCATTATGGGTAGCAGGCCGTTTTCCGTTAAGTGAAATCTTTGAGATGCCATCAGATATACCGAGCGCATGGGTTACAACCAAGGTTTATAAAGACCTTTTAGATAAGTTTACCTTTAAAGAGTATGAGGATGTCCATATCCTCTATCTCCATGGTCCAGGCCGAAATGTAATCACAACTAAGAATACCCCTATAAAAAAACCGGATGATTTAAAAGGATTGAAGTTCAGGACAAGCGGGGCTACTGTTGAACTTGTAAAGGCATGGGGTGGTGTACCCAGGGCAATGGCCATGTCAGAGGCCTATGAGGCATTATCAAAAGGTGTGGTGGACGGGAATTTTGCAGTGCCAGAGACATTAAAAGGTTTTAAGCTCGCAGAGCCTGTAAAATATCTTACGATTCCACCGGTCTCTACTTCAAGCTGCCAGTTTGTGGCCATGAACAAGAAGAGATGGGATTCCCTTCCAGATGATATAAAGAAGGTCTTTACAGAACTTAGCAAAGAATATGCAGAAAGACAGGCCTATGTATGGATGTATTACGATAAGGTAGGTCTTGACTATTTTAAAAGTCTGCCCGGAAGACAGGTCATAGTAATACCAAAAGAACAGAAGGCAGAATGGGAAAAACCTGCAAAGGCAGTTTTTGAAAAGTATATTGCCGATAAACAGGCAATGGGTTTGCCCATGAAGGAATATGCCAAATATTTTACAGAAAGGGTAGCGTATTATATAGAAAGGCAGCCTTCAGAAGATAAGGTAGTGAAATGGGTGGAGACGAACCTTATTAAGAAGTAAAAAAACATTAAAAAGACAAGAGGGGACATTATGGAAAAAATCTTAAATAGGTTAGCCGTGTTTTTCAACTGGATTGCCATAATGGCACTGCTTTTTATGTTTGCCACAATTACCCTTGATATTCTTTCCTCAAAGATATTGAATAGACCTATTACTGCCACAGTAGATATAATGTCCCTTCTTGCCACCTGTGTGGCCTCCTTCTCGGTGTCCCAGACCATACTTGCAGGCCGGCATATAGAGGTGGAGTTTATCACAAAAAAGATGCCACCCATATTAGAAAGACTGTTTTACGTTGTAAGCAGACTATTTTCAATGTGTTTTTTCATCCTTGTGATCTGGAGGTGTTTTATATATGCCCATAATTTATATGTTCTCAAAGAGGCCACCCTTACCCAGCATATACCTGTGGCACCCTTTGCCTATGGTATAGGCATTGCCCTCATACCGGCTGTATTCATATACGCACTAAAGACATATCAAGGACTAAAAGGAAGGAAGATATCATGACATCTGTAACCATCGGGGTATTAGGGATATTAATTCTTCTTTTGCTTTTTGCTATCAGGGTTCCCGTCGCCTTTGCCATGGGCATTATGGGATTTATTGGCTTCAGTTATCTTGTATCTTTGAATGCAGCATTTGAGATGGTGGCTGTAGATTTGCTGGATATTTTTTCTTCCTATAATCTTACGGTGGTGCCCATGTTCGTTTTGATGGGCTGTATTGCCTTCAGAATAGGTATGAGCAAACGTATATTCGATGCAAGCTATGTAATCCTCGGAAGCTTAAGGGGTGGTCTTGCAATTGCCTCGATAATGGGCAGCGCTGCATTTGCAGCCATATGCGGTTCCACGAATGCTACTGCCGCTGCCATGGGGACCGTAGCCCTTCCCCAGATGAAGAGATATAACTACGATGATTCCCTTGCCACAGGATGTGTTGCCTCTGCCGGGACCTTAGGCATTCTCATTCCACCCAGTGCACTTCTGATTATCTACGGTATAATCTCAGAGCAATCTATTGGTAAACTCTTCCTTGCCGGTGTTATACCTGGTATAATTCTTGCCTTTGCCTTTGTTGTAACTGTATCCATCATATGCTGGAGAAACCCCCTTTTGGGTCCTTCCGGACCGTCTACATCATTTATAGATAAGTTAAAGGCCATACCTGCCATGGTGGAGGTATTAATTCTATTTTTACTTGTCCTCGGAGGGCTCATGACAGGCTGGTTCAGTGCAACCCAGGCAGGAGGTGCCGGGGCACTGGCAGTAACTATTATAGGGCTAATAAGAAGGGATATCAGCTGGAAGGCCATGATAGAGGCATCAAAGGATACACTTCTTATAACATGTATGGTCATGTTTGTTCTGTTTGGCGCCATTCTGTTCAGTCGTTTTATGGCAGTGACAAAGATACCCTTTATACTTTCAAGCTGGATAGGGGGGCTTAACTTACCAAAAGAATTAATAATGATATTTATCATAATAGTGCATCTCATAGGTGGTTGCTTTATGGACGGCCTTGCCATGATAATGCTTACGGTGCCCATTCTTTTGCCTTCTGTGATTTCCCTTGGATATGACCCTATCTGGTTTGGAATTATTATCACCCTCATTGTGGAAATGGGGGCCATTACACCTCCTGTGGGCATAAATGTTTATGTGATAAAAGGTATTGCCTCTGAAGTGCCCCTTGAAACCATATTTAGGGGGATATTTCCGTTTTTGATTGCCCTTATACTGGTGTCATTTTTGCTTATTTTCTTTCCTAATATTGTGCTATTTTTGCCAGGACTTTTTACATTTTGATGCTTTAAAAAGATTTGATGGAGAATATGCAGATACTTGTGTTATATAATGTCTAACTTATCTCCACAGGCAAGTTCTTCTAATGCCTTTATATCTATAAGCTTTATCCTCTTTCCTTCAATATCTATAAGGCCTTTTGCCACCATTTTACTAAGGATACGGGACATGGTCTCAGGTATGGTGCCCAGCAGGCTGGCAAGCTGTTTTTTGTTGATATTTAGTTCTATACAATCTGTTTTTTCCCTTTCCTTTATAAGGAGTATATAGGCGGCAAGCCTCTGGGGTACCTCTTTTAAAGACAGGTCTTCCACAAGAACGGTAAACTGTCTTAATCTTTGCGATAAAAGGGCAAGCATGTTCAATGCAAGGGATGGATCGTTTTTTATCAATAAAACGATAGCATCTCTGGGAAAGAAAAGGGTAATGCTGTCTTCTATTGCCTCTGCATGGGCAGGAAATCTCTTGCCTGCAAAGGCTGGCACCTCACCGAAGGGTTCATGGGCCTCTATTATATGGAGTATCTGCTCTTTCCCATCCCTTGAAAGCTTAAATATCTTGACCCTTCCTGAAATGAGGACATAAAAGCCATCTGCCTCATCATTCTCTGAAAATATTATCCTGCCTTTTCCAAAGGAATATCTTATGGCAATCTTTGACAATTCTTCTATCTGATTGCCTGGCAGTCCCCTAAAAAGGGGAATATATCTTAAAGAGTCTTTTAAGTCCAATTTAGCCTCTTATAAAACGTAACCAAGATTTTAATTAATTTTCTTAACGTCACGATATGTTGTCAAGAGATATTTTGTTTATAAAAAAATTGTTTCCCTTGACTTAAGTCAATGTGGAAACTTTTCACCCATAATATATTTGGGCATGAGAAAATATAATCCATTAAAAGGAGGTAAATATGTTTTGTTATCAATGTGAACAAACGGCAAAAGGCGAAGGTTGCACAAAGGTTGGTGTGTGCGGTAAGCAACCTGATGTGGCAGCGCTTCAGGATCTTCTCGTTTATACCTTGTCTGAACTGTCACTTTATGCAGTAGAAGGTAGAAAGGTAGGGGTTACAGACAAAGAAATCAATGTGTTTACAGTGGAGGCATTATTCGGCACCCTTACAAATGTTGATTTTGACCCGGATAGATTCGTTAATTTGATAAACAAATCTGTAGCCTTAAGAGATTCATTAAAGGCAAGGGTAAAGGCATCAGGAGGGAAAACTGAGGACATTGATAAGATTGCATCCTTTATGCCTGAAAAAACCTTGGAAGGTCTTATCAAACAGGGTGAATCAAAGATTTTAACCCCGGACAGGAACAGCAAAACAGACATCCGTTCACTTCAGCATACCCTTCTATTCGGTGTTAAAGGCGTTGCATCATATGCATACCATGCCCAGATATTGGGAAAAGAAGACGATGCAATATATGCATTTATTCATGAGGCATTATCCAATATTTTAAAGGATGAACTTAATCTCGATGAATGGCTATCAATGGTTCTTAAATGCGGTGAGATAAATCTAAAAACCATGGAGCTATTGGATGCTGCTCACACTGAGACATACGGGCATCCTGTGCCAACTAAAGTTCCCCTCGGGCAAAAAAAGGGTAAGGCAATACTTGTATCAGGCCATGACTTAAAAGACCTGGAAGAGCTATTGAAACAGACTGAAGGCAAGGGTATCTATGTCTATACGCACGGTGAGATGTTACCGGCCCATGGCTATCCAGGGCTCAAAAGATATACCCATCTTTACGGTCATTATGGAACAGCCTGGCAGAACCAGCATAGAGAGTTTGCAGCGTTTCCTGGCTCAATCCTTATGACAACCAACTGTATCCAGAGACCCCTTGATGCATATAAGGACAATATCTTTACCTGCGGCACTGTGGGCTGGCCAGGGATAAGGCATATCTCAGGCAGGGACTTTTCACCGGTCATAGAGAGGGCACTGGCCCTTCCTGGATTTGTCGAGGATGTTGAGGGAAAATCGGTCATGGTGGGCTTTGCAAGAAATACGGTCTTGTCTGTGGCAGATAAAGTAATAGAACAAGTAAAAAACAAGAACATCCGTCACTTCTTTCTCGTGGCAGGCTGCGATGGTGCAAAACCAGGAAGAAACTATTACACAGAATTCGTTGAAAAGGTTCCAAAGGATTCAATTGTGCTGACCCTTGCCTGTGGAAAATTTCGCTTTTTTGATAAGGACTTAGGCGATATCGGTGGTATACCCCGTCTACTCGATATAGGTCAGTGTAATGATGCCTATTCAGCAATTCAGATTGCCGTTGCCCTTGCCAAGGCATTTGGTGTAGGTGTAAATGACCTGCCCTTATCCCTTATCCTTTCGTGGTTTGAACAGAAGGCAGTGGCAATACTTCTAACCCTTCTATATCTTGGTATTAAAAACATAAGGCTCGGACCTACGCTTCCGGCATTTGTATCGTCAAACATACTGGATGTGCTGGTAAAGAACTTTGATATTAAACCCATTACAACGCCAGATGAGGATTTAAAGGCTATACTCGGTTAATTAAAAGGCATATGAGAATCACATGGTTTTAAAAAACATCCTAAAGGAAGACAGATGAAGATAAAAAGACAGATTATAGAGATAGATGAAAAAAGATGCACCGGTTGCGGTGAGTGTGTAATTGCCTGTAGAGAGGGTGCCATAGCAATCATAGATGGCAAGGCAAAGGTTATAAAAGACAGCTTATGTGATGGGCTCGGGGCATGCATAGGTAATTGTCCGGAGCATGCCCTTCGGATAATTGAGCGGGTGACAGATGAGTTTGACCCAGAGGCAGTAAAAACACAACTTAAAATAAAAGAGACATTAAAACCTCTGCCGGGCTTAGATGTCTTGCCCTGTGGCTGTCCGTCCACGCATATCCAGATGTTTAATGAAGATCAGACAGTGCCTGCACAGAACTCAAGCTGTGCAGGCACATCGTTTTCGTCTCTCACGCACTGGCCCATCCAGATAAGGCTTATCCCACAGGGGGCACCATTTTTAAAGGATGCCCAAATGCTTGTGGCAGCAGACTGCACATCCGTTGCATATCCTGATTTTCACAGATATTTTTTAAAGGGCAGGGTGTGTCTTATAGGATGTCCTAAATTCGATGACACTGATTTTTATGTGAAAAGGTTTGCAGAGATATTTAAGACCTCCCATATAAAAGGTGTGACTGTTTTAATAATGGAGGTTCCCTGCTGCTCGAAACTCCCTGGGATTATTCAAAAAGGTATGGAAATGGCTGAAAAAGTAATATCTCTTACGGTCATTAAAATTAGCGTAAGGGGCAATATGGAAGTCATTAAAAAAGACTCACAATAAATGGTTTTTAAAAATTTTTTAAATACCCCATCCACCTGAGACTGTAATCGTTGTCCCTGTTATATAGGAGGCATCTTCGGAGGCGAGAAATGCCGCAACCCTTGCCACCTCTTCTGGTTCACCAATCCTTCTTAAGAGCGTCTGATGGATAATGGGGTCTTTGTATTTATCAGGCATCTGAATAATAGGAGGTGTCCTTATTAAACCCGGCACTATTGCATTTACCGTAACACCATCCTGACCTGCCTCTCTTGCTAAAGTTTTTGTCAATCCTATGACCGCCGCCTTTGCCGTGGAATAAGCCACCTCACCTTTGGCACCTGATGTGCCGTAAACAGAACTTATGTTTATGATTCTGCCCCACTTGTTTAATCTCATATCATGGAGCAACCATTTGCTTAATAAAAAAGGTACTACCACATGGATACCCATTACCTCGTTGAACTCTTTCTTATCTATCTTCTGGGTTGTTCCAGGTCTATCAAAGCCAGCATTATTCACAAGTATATCAATGACCGTTTCTTTTTTTATCTCTTTGATAAGTTTTTTTAGGGCTAAGGTATGGGTTAAATCTATGATTCTTGCTATAACCGGTGTTCCAAGCTCAGAGATGCTTGTTGCAACCCGGGGAAGCGTTTCTTTGTTTTTATCTAAAAGAACGAGCATTGCACCCCTTTCTGCAAAAACCCTTGCACATGCCTCACCTATGCCCTGACCTGCTCCTGTAATCAATGCCACCCTTCCACTTAGATTCATAAGCCCTCCGAGTGTGAAAAATTGTTAATGTATAAAAAAGATACCCTTAAAAGTCAACTATTATATTTTTTATTATGAATTTTTTCTACCAAAAGGGATTTTAAGTTTTCTCATCCTGTGTCTTAATGTCCCTGGATTGATGTTTAAAATTTCAGATGCGCCACCCTTTCCCTCTACTTTTCCTTTAGTTAATTCTAATGCCTTTAATATATGCATTCTTTCAATTTCAATAAGGGTTGGAAAATCTTTTATTTGTGTCTCCATTGCATGCTTTTTTTCACCTTTAATTGGAAGTAATGGTTCAAAATCCAAGGGCTTCCCTTTTGACAGAATAATGGCCCTTTCCACAACATTCTCCAGTTCCCTTACATTTCCTGGCCAATCATAGGACATAAGCACATCAATAGATCCTTTTTTCACTTCCGGGATACAAGAAAGCGCCATTTCTTTAAATTTTTTCTGAATAAAATGTTGGACAAGGGCAGGTATATCTTCCATCCTTTCTCTCAATGGAGGAATGGATATGGGAAAAACATTTAAACGAAAGAACAGATCTTCTCTAAAAAGTCCTTTTTTAACGAGCTCTTCAAGGTTGCGGTTTGTGGCAGATATAATCCTGACATCAACCTTAATTGTAGATGTGCCACCGACTCTTTCAAATTCTTTTTCTTGAAGCACCCTCAAAAGTCTCACTTGGGCACTCATGGGCAATTCACTTATCTCATCGAGAAAGATAGTGCCTTTATCTGCCCTTTCAAACTTACCTTTTTTTTGAGATATAGCCCCTGTAAATGAGCCTTTTTCATGGCCGAATAGCTCACTATCTATCAACGTATCAGGGATGGCACCACAGTTTAATTTTATAAATGGCCCATCAGATCTGGTGGAGAGACTGTGAATTAATTTTGAAATTATCTCTTTTCCAGTGCCTGTTTCACCATAAATTAAAACAGGGCTTGAAAGTGGAGCAACCTTGTGCACATCCTCTATGACTTTTTTTAAGCCAAAATCACTACCTATAACATCTATATCAACCCTTTGTTTTTGTTTTAGTTCGTTTTGAAGATATAATTTTTCTTCCATAAGAGCTTCTTTTATAATCAATAACTCCTTATAACGCCTATGATTACTAAGCATTATAGCAAAAGGTTCATTAATAGCCTCTAAAAGCTCATTTACCTCGTTAGAATATATTACGTGAGGTTTAATCTTTATTATAAAAGCACCCATATATTTTCCTTCTAAGATAAATCTCGTGACAATAATTTTAGCTTCATGTTCCCACCCTAAAAATTTGGAAAGTTCTAAAATGATTGGATCATTTTTTGTATCTTCTACATATCTTACTCTTGGATATTTTGCAGCTTCTTCTATATTTTTTCTTGATGTTAAAGGAATCAATATTTTGTCTTCCCTTTCCTTGCCTTCTTTTTGATTTGCTATGGCCTCTATATTTATGAAGCCAAATTTTTCATCATAGGTAACAAGCACAAGTTCTTCTATAGGTATTATGTTTTTAAGATAATTAAAACAGTTATAAAGGGCCTTTCCAATATCAAGGCTACTACATATTCTTATTGTTATTTCTTTAAAAAATTCTTCTGTTCTAAGACCTAAATCTTTCTTCCACATATGATAGTTATATACTAAAACTGACATATTTGATAGTTTTTTCTGAAATATTTATCAGATAATTTCCAGTAATTGCTTAACTATTTAATATTACTTAAATAATTTTCTGGCAATCTTTTTGCTAATGGATTAATTAATGTTTCTTGAAACAATAAAGATAAAGATAAATCCAGAAAAGACAGAAGAGATAAAAAGTTTTATTAAAAATATATTAAATGATGCGCAGCAAAACCCCTATCTTTTACGATTTGAATTTTACAAACATGCAAAACTTGATTTTGATTTTATTATAGCTTTGTACTGGGAGAAACAAATTGACCCCCATAATGGAAGCAACCTTGCTTATCAAATTATAGACATTTTAAAACATATTGGTGTTGTTAATTACACGATCTGGAAAAAAGAAATCCTTTCAAATGAAACCAGCAAAAACAACAATAATTTTGATTCAAGCCATATTAATTCACATAAAATACATGCAAGGAAGGAGGAGAGATTTATGAAAAAAAATGATGAAACCAGTGAGACTAAGGGAAAGATTACAAGAAGAGGCTTTTTAAAGGCAGGTATGAGCGCTGGTGTGTTTGCTGCTACAGGCCTTGCCCTTGATTTGTCGAAAAGAGATGCAGAGGCTGCGGAGAGAAAATTACCAAAAAAATGGGATGAGCAAATAGATGTAGTCATTGTAGGTTCTGGGTTTGCTGGTCTTGCTGCTGCAGCAGAAGCAGGCAAAAGGGGTGCTAAGGTTGTAATATTGGAAAAAATGCCAACCTATGGTGGAAACTCCATTATAAACGGTGGTGTATATGCAGCATGGGATAGCAAACTCCATCTAAGACAAAAGTTGAATTTGGGAGATGATAGTCCGCAACAACACTTTAATGATACCTTAAAAGGCGGTGACTATTACAATATACCTGCTCTTGTGAAGAATCTTACCGAAGGTGCAGCAGATGCCCTGAACTGGATGATAGAAGAGGGTGGTTGCAAACTTCGTGAGGCCCTGACAAGGGCAGGTGGCCATAGCGCATACAGAACCCATACTGTTGTTGAAGGTGTTGGAAGAGGGTTCACAGAACCACTGAGAAAAATAGCCGAAAAATATGGTGTCCAAATCAGACTTCAAAATGAACTTACATGGATCTGGCGAAAAGATACAGAGGGGCCAGTGCTTGGAGTAGAGGTAAAAACACCGAAAGGCAAGAAGAATATAAAGATAAAAAAGGCATTGATCCTTGCCTCAGGTGGATTTAGCAGAGACATAAAGATGCGTCAAGCATTCAATCCGTCCATCGTCCCTGAATACAATAGCACAAATCATCCTGGCGCAACAGGTGAATCTATTAGATTTGCACAGGCAATAGGTGCTGACACGCTTCACCTCGCCTTTATACAGCTATATCCTTTTGCAGAGCCAGAAACTGGCATCCTCGATAATCCTGCTGTATATCCTTTCAACGGTGTTGGTTATGGGCTTATCTATGTGGATAAAAACGGTAAAAGGTTTGTCAATGAGCTTGAAAGAAGGGATGTTTGTTCAATGGCACAAATAAAATTAGGACAGAAGCCAACATATTCCATATTCAATGAAGAAATGGTTATAAAAATGGGTGGTAGTATGGAAGAAATCCAGAAAGGTATGGCAAAAGGTCGTTTTATAAAAGGAGAAACAATAGAAGAACTTGCTCAGAAATTAAAAATTCCTATTCAGAATCTCGTAGAAACAGTAAAAAAACATAATCAATATCTTAAGGATGGTAAGGACCCTGAATTCAATAAGCCCATTACAAAAGTAATGATACCTCTTGAAAAAGGTCCGTTTTATGCAGTAGCTCAGTGGCCAGCAGTTCACCATACTATGGGTGGTTTGAGGATAAATGAAAAGGCACAGGTAGTCGATATCTGGGGTAAGGTGATTCCAAAATTCTATGCAGCGGGAGAGGTTACAGGTGGAGTGCATGGTTCAAACAGACTCGGTAGCAATGCCATTCCAGATTGCGTTGTCCACGGACGTATTGCAGGGATAAATGCAGCCCAGGAAAAGGGGTAAACAAATATAGAGGATTTTAAGAATAAATCACCGGAGGCACAGCATGAAGAACCGCATGTTTAACCTTCTGTTAGTCTTAA
>CAZJOP010000031.1:0-15917 GCA_964547695.1 uncultured Syntrophorhabdaceae bacterium | reverse complement strand
CCTCTTCGCAGGCACCACAACCTACACAGGTCTGGGAGACATGATACATCCTTATCATGTGGAAGATTTCTTTTCCGTAAGGAAGGCTTTCAGTGCCTGTTCTTAACATTTTATTAATAAATGCATCGCCTTTTGGCAGGTATTCGTCTCCGTTAAACAGACAATCTACACAGTAGCACACAGGGCACATATCCCTGCAGTTTTTGCACAGGATGCATTTTGAAAAATCTCTGTAAAACGTATCCATATTTGTTGAAAAAGGCTCTGTCTTTATCTGTTCAGAGGTCATGAATTTTCCTGTATAATCCTCCATCTCTGAGTCTATCAAATTTAAAAAATCACCACCTTTTTCGGTATATGGAAATATCCACATCGCCCCGTCTTCTTGGAGTCTAATGCCCGCATCCCCAACAACTCCTCTTTTTTCCCTGCAGAATTTACATGCCCATCTTATTTCACTGTCCTGTTCGTCAAAGGCCTTTTTTATCTTAAGAAAGTCATCGGGTATATCCAGTTTTGCCTTTTTTAAAGAGATGGTGCCAGGGCAGTCTATGGATATCATGGTTATTGCATCAGGTTCTATCTGGTTGAGCTTTATGAGTTCCACCATTGCCCTTACCTCACAGGGTCTAAGTAACATCAACACCTTTATATCCTTGCCGAACACCCTGTAAAAGAAGGTGGCGCCATTTATGCCGAAATAAGGATTGAAAAGAAAAAGGTCTTCTATATTATCTCTGTATATCTTATGGGTAATAAAGGTATCGTCTTTACCGTAACCGTAAAAGATCTGGTTCTGTTTTTCTAAAAACCTGTTTAGTGCAACCTTTAGTTTTTCCCTATCAATTCTTTTTCCCTGCATTTTTCTCTTCCCTTAATTCGTTATAGAAATTCGTTATCTTTTCAATAAATCTCCTTGCCTCTGCCGCACTAATCCAGAAGAGCTTTACCTTTTTGTCCATAGAGAATGCCTTGAACATCTCTTTCAATGCAGCTATCTTCCTTCTTGTGTAGTAATTTCCCCTGATGAAATGACAGTCACCGGGATGACACCCTGAGACAAACACCCCGTCTGCACCTTCGAATATGGCCTTGATGACAAAGGCGGGGTCCACCCTGCTTGAACAGGGAACCTGTATTACCCGAACCTTTTCTGGATATTTCATCCTGAGACTGCCTGCCATTTCCGATGCCTTAAATGTGCAGTAAGAGCAGGCAAAGCCGACTATTTCAGGCTCTTTTTCTATTTTATCTGTCATATATTCCTCCTGCAGCTTTTATGCTATCTCAAGTAGTCCACTTATTTCATCGGCTATGAAACTATCAAAATAGCCTTTCAATGATATGGCCGAAGATGGGCATGTGGCATTACATAAACCGCACCCCATACAGGCAGCCTCTTCCACCTTTACAATCCTCAATTTTTCATCGAATTTTATTGCTTTGGCTATGCATGCCTCTTCGCATTGCCTGCATCCACTGCACCTTTTGGGATCCACATAGGAAATAAAGGGGTCAACAAACGCATAACCGAGGTTTAGCATACCGAAAAGTTTTAAGGCCGAGGCCCTTCCGTGGTTAATGGACTCCTCGGTGTCTTTGGGTCCTGAACACGAACCTGCTATAAATATCCCCTTTACTGCAGTATCAAAAGGCCTTAATTTTATGTGGGCCTCAAGAAAAAAACCATCCTTATCGAGGGATATTTTTAACAATTGACCTAATGTCTTATTTTCAGCAAGGGATGACATACCAATGGATAAGACTACAAGGTCAAACTCCTTCTCATAAACCTCTCCTAATAGTGTATCCTCACCTCTTAAAATTATACCCTTTTTATCAGGCACTATTTCTGCCACGTTTCCCCTTGTAAAGAGCACACCTTTTTCCTGAATAGATTCAAAATATTCTTCCCCACCTTTTGGGTGTGCCCTCACATCCATATAGAATGATTCTATATAGGATTCGGGATATTTTTCCTTTATTGCCTCTGCTGTCTTAATGGCATTTATACAGCAGATCCTCGAACAATAAGACCTTCCTATAGTGTCATCCCTCGAACCAATGCAGTGAAGTATTGCCACCCTTGGTTTTTCAGGCAATTCAAGGTTTTCTATACCCTTTTCCACATCGAGGGTAGTGACGATCCTTTTGTCTTTATTGTAATGTAATTCAGATTTTATGGAGGGGTCAAATGGTGCAAAGCCTGTGGCAACAACGGCTCCACCTGCAATAACTTTCTTTTCCTCTCCATCCTTTTTTAAAGTTACCTGATAGTTACCGAAGAAGCCCTCGAAATTCGTAATGGTTGTATCCGTGTATATCTCCACATTGTCAAGCCTGTTTAATTCGTTTACCAGTTCATCCACTATCGCTTTACCACTTCTTTTAGACGGCCAGACGCTTTTTAAAAGCCTTACATGACCCCCCAATTCTTTTTCCTTCTCGATAAGATATACCTTTATCCCCATCCTTGCCAGAAATAAAGCGGCATTTAATCCAGCCACCCCCCCGCCTATTACAAGGGCAGATTTGTTTACTTCCACCATCTTCTCTTCTAAGGGCATATAGTGGCTTGCAGAATACAGCCCTGAGAGTATAAGCCTCTTTGCCTTTTCTGTATTTGCCTCTATGTCGTCACCAACCCACGAGCAGTGTTCCCTTATGCTAACGCGCCTTAAATAAAACGGGTTTATACCGGCTTTCTTAAGGAGATCCTTGAAGAGATCACCGTGCAGTGAAGGGGTGCAAGAGGCTATCACGACCCTGTCTAAATTTTTGTTTTCAATGCTCTCTTTAATAATATCCTGTCCAGGCTCAGAACAGACAAAGGCATAGTCTATGGCGATCTCCACCCCGGGTATACCTTTAAAGTATTCGCTTAAACGCCTTACATCCACTGTATGTTTAATGTTGTGTCCACAGTGACAGATAAAGATCCCTGCTCTCATAAAACCGCCTTTATATATTCCATACAGGCAGAGGCAGCCTCTCCTGCCGATGCCACTGTATCGGGTATGTCTTTTGGACCTGAACCCATGCCGCATACGAATATGCCACGGCAACTCGTTTTAGATGGATTTACGGGATCAACCTTAATAAATCCGTATTCGTCCAGTTCCAGTGACATGATTTCTGCCAGTTCCTTTATATGTGCCTTTGGCCTCACACCTGTGGCAAGTATAACGAGATCCACCTCTATCTCGTTTAATTCCGCGCTTAACATGTCCTCCACCCTTACTACAAGGCCATTTTTACCCTCTACTATCTCTCCGGGGATGCCCCTTATGTATCTAACACCTGCCTCCTGGGTACCCTTATAAAATTCTTCATAACCCTTGCCGTAAGCCCTCACATCAATGTACGAGATATAAACTGTGGCATCTTTTATCCTGTCTTTTATGATACTTGCATGCTTGGCAGTATACATACAGCATACCCTTGAGCAATACCTTGCCCCGGTCTGTCTATCCCTTGAGCCAACGCACTGGATAAAAAAGAACCTCTTAGGTACCCTGCTGTTAAATAGTATCTCTCCGCCAGTGGGTCCTGTAACAGAGCTTAAACGTTCGAATTCTATACCTGTCATTATACCTTTTAACCTACCGTATCCCAGTTCTTTTTTTTCTGTGGGGTCATAAAGATCAAAACCAGGCGCAATCACTATCCCGTCAAAATCCATCTCCACCACTTCATCCTTCATATTGTAGTCCACGGCACCTGCTTCACACCTTCTCTTACATTCACCGCATTCAATACAGCCTTCGATCATACTTGCAAGACACCTTGAGGCCTCCATTACGGCACTGTCTTTATCGTAGCCTATAACGACCTCGCTAAAGTCTTTAATCCTCTCCGATACATCTCTTTCTTTTACAGAGATACGATAGGCAGCATCGTATTTTTCTTTTAACTCGATAATTTCTTTTTCTGTAAGCGATTCCGGGGTTTTAGATACCTCGAATTCAACAAGTGCCTCTCCCCTCAGATACCTCGAGATGTTAATGGCTGCCCTCTTTCCTGCCGCAATGGCATCTATTACATATGCCGGTCCTGTCACCACATCACCACCGGCAAATACACCCTCTAACGATGTCATCTTTGTTTTTGAATCTATCTTTACGGTGTCATCCTTTTCAAGATTGATCATATCTTTCAGGAAATCCGTCCTTGGTCTCTGGCCAAGGGCTGTAATCACTGTATCCACATCAATTATAAATTCAGAACCCGGTATTTCTACAGGTCTTCTCCTTCCCGATGCGTCAGGCTCACCCAACTCCATCCTTACACATTCCATCTTTTTCAATCTATTGTTCTCTGAGATAAACCTTTTCGGTGCTGTGAGAAATTCTATGGTAATCCCTTCTTGCAGTAATGCCTCTATTTCCTCATGGGCTGCTGGCATTTCAGCCCTTGTCCTTCTGTATATGACCTTTACCTCTTTTGAGCCAAGCCTTAAGGCGGTCCTTGCACAGTCTACTGCCGTGTTACCACCACCTATCACTGCCACCACGTTGCCCAGTTCAATCTTTTCTCCCATATTAACTGTTTTTAAAAATCTGATGCCGTCTATGACATCCTTTAGGTCTTCACCTTCAATGTTCAAACTTACACCTTTTTGGGCACCTATCCCTATAAATACGGCATCAAATGCCTTTTTTATATCCGAAAAGGCGATATCCTTACCTACCTCTGTATTGCATTTAATCTCAACACCAAGCCTTTTTATATATTCGATTTCTTTCCGGAGTTCTGCTTTTGGAAGTCTGTATTCTGGTATGGCATATTTTAACATCCCACCCGGTTCTGGTTGGGCCTCAAAAATAGTAACGTTATGGCCTTCAATGGCAAGGTCATGGGCACATGCAAGACCTGATGGACCAGCACCTATTATGGCCACCTTTTTGTCTGTTTTCTGTATCTGTGGTATGGATAGCTCATCTATATTAAATGAATCAACGGCAAATCTCTTTAGATCCCTGATGGCAAGAGAATCATCAATCTGACCCCTGTTACATACACCCTCACAGGGTGCATAGCACACCCTTCCACATGTAGAAGGCAAAGGATTTGTCGATCTTATAAGTAGATAGGCATCTTTGAATCTGCCATCCTTTATAAGCCTCAGATAACCAGGGACATTGGTATTTATGGGGCACGCATCTATGCAGGCAGCCTTACAGGGTCTCTCTTCTCTTTTATCTATCGTGGCCTTATTGGGTATTGCCTGGGGAAAGGGGATATATATTGCCTTTCTTTCACCGATACCCATATTAAATTCACTTTTCATCACCACAGGACAACCGGCGAAACACGTCCCGCATGCAGTGCATTTTTTTACATCCACATATCTTGCCTTTTTAAAGATGGCGACCTTAAAGCCATTGCCGTTTCTTTTTACACTTATAGGCTTTGCCAGAGAGATTAGTTCGATATTTTTGTTTAGTGCCACCTCCACCATCTTTGGAGAGAGGGTGCATGTGGAACAGTCAAGGGTAGGAAATGTCTTATCGAGTTGTATCATCCTGCCGCCTATGGAAGATGTTTCTTCCAGCATGGTCACCTTTACACCACAACCGGCAAGCTCAAGGGCAGCGGTAATGCCTCCTATGCCGCCTCCCACGACAAGTACCCTTTTTTCAGTATCTCTCTGCTCTTCATGCATGTTTTTTGTTTCCTTTATCCACCCTGTATTATATCTTTTAATTTATCCCTGATCTTGTTTGCATCACCTATAATCCCATAATGGGCATATTGAAATATAGGTGCCTCTGGGTCTTTGTTAACCGCTATGATACAATCCGAGTCTTTCATACCTGCAATGTGCTGGAATGCCCCGGAGATACCCATGGCAAGATAGACTTTAGGTTTCACTGTTTTTCCCGAAGTTCCCACCTGTCTTTCTTTGGGTAACCACTGTTTATCTATAACAGGCCTTGAACCGGATATGGTGGCCTTGAGCAGTTGGGCAAGCTCCTCAAATTTTGGAATTTCGTCTTTATTACCTATGCCTCTGCCGAGGGAGAGAAGGAATTCTGCCTTTGTGATATCTACACCTGTCTTTTCTTCCTCAACATACTCTACAAAGCTTCTTTCCTCTATCCCTGAGGGACCTTCTAAGGTTGTTTCCTCTGCCTGTTTTCCCTTATCCGTTGCAAAGTCTTTAAAACTACCGCTTCTTACTGTTATTATCAGCGGACTATCCTTTGTTTTTTTGAACTGACCGAAGACCTTATCGGAATAGTAGCTTTTAAAGAAAATATCCTCATCTTTTTTGAAGTTGCTTACATCTGTAATCATGGGAAGGTCCATCTTACCTGCCAGATAACCTGCCATCTCAATCCCTGATGAAGAATGGGTAAAGACCACTATATCAGGCAAACCTGATGAACCTATCATTTTTACGATTAATTCAGTTACGATAAGGGGGTTTAAAAACAGGGATTCTTCTGTCTTTACCCTTATTATTTTATCTACGAGATTATTATTTATGTTGTAGTTACCTTCAGGGATAAGAAGGTATGTATCTTTTCCGGCAAGGTTTGCAATCCCTATGGCATCGAGGTTTCTTTCCTCGAACACGCCACGCCTTACTTCAGAGATGATCAATGCGTAACTCATCAGCACACCCCCTTGTTTTTAAGTATTTCCAGAAGTTCTTTGCAGACCGCATCTACCTCTCCTGTTAACATCTTTGCCCCTCCCTTTTTCTCAGGGTAAGACCATCTGACTAAATCTATTACAGCATCCCCGCTTTGTGCATAATCGTTAAATTTTAGAGTCTTTCTCTCTACCTTTGATGCCTTTCTTATACCCATGATGGATACATATCTCGGCTCATTTATACCGCTCTGGATGGATATGACGCAGGGTGTCTTTATCTTAATCCTTTCCTGAAGCCCGCCCTCGAGTTCCCTTCTTACAATGAAATATCCGTTTTCAATAGCGTCTATGCCTATTACCATAGATGCATAAGGCAGTCCCATTTTCCCTGCCAAAAATCCGCCAGTTGCGGCAAATTGATCGTCTTCTGATTGAACACCTGTAAATATTGCGTCAAAGTGAACATTCTCTTTTTTTATGAAATTATAGATTGCAAGTGCCCTGATGGCCGGGTCGTGAAGTGTGTCCTTTGTCTCGATTAAAATGCCGTCTTTTGAACCCATTGCAATTGCCCTTCTTAACACCTCATCGGATTCTGTATTGCCTATTGATACGGCAGTGACAGAACCTCCCCTGCCCTCTACTATCTTTACTGCCTCTTCCACGGCATAGTTATCCCAGTCGTTCATCTTGAAAGGGATCTTGGACAGATCGATATTTTTACCATCGTCGATGATTCTTAATTCTTCTTCCTGTGTTGCTGCCACCCTTTTTACAAACACAAAAATATCCATGTCAGACCACCTCCATTAAAATCTCGGATAATTCCTTTACTGCGAGTCCTTTTTCAACTGCCTTTTCTTCGAGGGTCATTACGCAAAAAGGACAGGCAGTAGTGATAATCTCTGCGCCCTTTTCCTGTGCATCCTCCACTCGGGTTTCACTGTTTCTTTTGTATTGGGCCTCTACCTCAAAAAACATCCTTCCGCCACCGCCTTCACAGCAAAGGGATATCTCCCTTGACCTTGAAAATTCCTTGAGTTTTCCGTTGCTTATACTGTTTAGAATACCCCTTGGCTCATCAAAGATTTTGTTTTGCTTTCCCAAAAAACATGGGTCGTGATAAATCATGTCTTTTTCAAAGGTCTTTTCAGGCTTTAATAGCCCTTCTTTTATAAGGTTTGATAAGACCTCTGTGTAATGCATAACCTTTATATCCATGTCTCCATATTCATTCTTTAAGGTGTTCATGCAGTGTGGTGAAAGGGCGATAATCTCTTTTACCCCGTATTCTTTGAAATTCGTCTTATTTTCTTCCATTAATTCTTCAAAAAGACCCAGTTCTCCTATTCTTCTTATCTCGTTGCCACAGCAGCATTCCTCCTCACCGAGGATGCCGAATTCATAACCTGCCCTGTTCAATAAGGTGGCCACATTTACAGGTATCACCATGCATCTTGGGTCATAGGCATGGACACAGCACAAAAATAAAAGCCTTTTATGTTCTGTCTCGGATATATGGGGGACCTTAAAATTGAGTTTTTCCACCCATTCACCTCTTTTTGACCTTGGTTTACCCCATGGATTTTTCTGAACAAAGGTATTTTCCAGGGCCTTTTGAATCGCCAGAGGGATATCCCCATTTTCCACCAGTGAAGACCTTATCTCAATGATAACCTCTGAAGGTTTTACATCCCTTGGGCAGCGAATGGTACAGGCATTACAGGCAGTGCAATACCAGGGAATGGATTCATCGATGGCATAATTGAATTGTTTTTTTCTGACGAGCATCCTTATATTGAAAGGTGTCCTACCTGATTCAGGACAACCGCCTGTGCATTTTCCACACTGGATACAAACCAGCACACGACTTGCTGCCTCATCTTGCATATATAACCCCTTAATCAGTTTTTTCAGACCTTTAAAAAACGGTCACATATCTATATGCAATGTTTATACCATAAATAAAAAGGTCAGTTTCTCCAATAAATAAGATAACATTATATCCCTTTTGTCTTTTTTTAACCCAAAATACTGTTTCCTATGGAAACACTTATCGCTATATGATACAATGTGTCTACATTTTAAACAATATGATAATGCCTTTGTACACAGTATACTGGAGATTTTCTTGTGAAATGTTTGTGGCACTTAAATTGCTGATAGATTTTTTAAGAAGGTTTTACAGCATGATATGGAAAATAGACTTGATATTAATGCCCTATCGTGATGGATGGTTTTTTAACAAAAAGTCAAGGGGTATATCATGATAAGGGTCTTAATTGTAGATGATGAAATACAGTTAGTCCAGGCCTTTAAAAAACAACTTTCAAAAGAAAACATGGATGTAACCATTGCCACATCAGGAAAAGAGGCATTAAAAAAGGTGGAGGAAGATGATTTTGATGTGGCAGTCCTTGACATAAAATTACCTGATATCGATGGGATTGAACTGTTATCAAAGGTAAAACAGTATGAGCCCACCATTGAGGTGGTAATGCTTACAGGGTATGCCTCTGTGGATACGGCAATAAAATCCATGAAGCTCGGGGCCTATGATTACCTTACAAAGCCGTGTAAGACTTCAGAGCTCTCCAGTATCATATTAAAGGCATACGAAAAGAAGTCCTTGAAGGATAAGAACATACTTCTCAAAGAACACATTCAGAGGATCAGCATACAGGATGAATTTGTGGGAAACAGCAAACAGATGCAGAAGGTTAAGGATTTGATATCCCTTGTCGCACCATCTGATACACCTGTGCTGATCCAGGGAGAGACAGGCACAGGAAAGGAGCTTGCTGCAAGGGCAATACATAGCTTAAGCCCGAGGGCATCAAATCCCTTTGTGGCCATAAATTCCAGCGCCCTCCAGGAATCCATGCTCGAGAGTGAGCTCTTTGGATACAAAAAAGGTGCCTTTACAGGTGCCCATACGAATAAGCCAGGCCTTCTCGAAATAGCCAACGAAGGCACATTCTTTGTGGATGAAATTGGTGATATGAGCCCTGCCATACAGGCAAAACTTTTAAGGGTGCTTGAAAATGGGACCTTTTTGAAACTGGGTGACACAAAAGAGACAAAGGTGAATGTTAGATTTATATTCGCCACGAACAAGGACTTAACTTACGAGATTAAAGAAGGGAGATTCAGAAAAGACCTTTTTTTTAGAATGAATGCCTTTGTTATCCACCTTCCACCCTTAAGAGAGAAAAAGGAGGATATACCCCTCTTGATAGAATATTTTCTTGCAAAGTTTGCAAGGGCCGGGAAGAAAAAGACCCTTTCCGAAAAGGTAAAGGAGCTACTTAAGGCATATCACTGGCCGGGGAATGTGAGAGAACTTGCAAATGTAATCGAGAGGGCCTGTCTTATAAGCACCGACAGAACCGAGATATTGCCAGAAGACCTCCCTGAGGCCATCCTTTATTCAAATTACGGACAGACAGTGGTCATGGAGACGACAAATAAAAAACTCGATTCCACCCTTGCAAGGTTAGAGACAGAGCACATAAAAAGCGTGTTAGATGCTGTGGGCGGCAATAAAAGTAAGGCCGCACGTATATTGGGTATCAGTAGAAAAAAATTATACAGTAGGCTGGAACAATTAGAAAAAGATAAAGTGAAACTTGAAACAACAGTGGATCAATAAAATACCCCTGCCATGGTTAAGACAGGGGTATTTTTCATAGATTTCTTAACTACTTTTTAGCCTTTTTTGCACCGGCAATCTTTGTTACCGTCATCACCCCTTTTATAGAGGTTGCAGAGACCTTATCACCTACTTTTATATCTCCTGCGTTTTTATAACCCTTGAATTTTGCATTGGAAATATCAAACGTTAGGATGCCCTTTGAGCTTTTAATGGTTAATAATCCAGCATCTACGCTTTCTACTATCCCTACGATTCCGCTAACTGGTTTGGGTTTTGGTTTTTCAGCCTCTTTTGTAGCCTCAGGTTTTGCTGCCTCGGGTTTGGCTGGCTTTTCAGGTGCCGTGGGTTCAACCTTTGGAGTTGCTTTTTCAGTCGCCCCTGGCTTTGTCTGTGCTATACCGGGCACTGAAATGGCTAAACAGATAAATAAGGCCAGAACAACAATAACAAATCTTCTCATATGAAAACCTCCTTTCTTTTTTAGCATTTTATATTTATGTTCTACTATTTAGGCCTTTATGTCAAGTCTTTTATCGAAACAGGTTTTACTTTTTTAATATCTTTAGTTGAAGTTCGTGAGGTGTGAGGATATTAAAATTTTTTTGAAATATTGTAGATTTATCCTTATTTTCTTCTTTTATGCGTTTAAAAAGCTCCATTAGTCTTTTATCTGTTGTCAACATCTGTTCAATATTAAAAGAGATGCAATTTATGATGTGTTTATTGTAGCGTGTTTTTCCTGTGAGATATTTATTTATGACCGTATTTACTATAAAATCGATATGTTCAGGACTTAGTCTGGGGGTTTTACAGCTTTTTTTGCTTAAATTTACAACCCTGTTTAGAAGACCGAATATCCTTTTCTCATCTTCTTTGTCTAAAACTTGTGATTGAGCTGCAAGACCAAGTTTTTTTATCGTCCATTCTAACAGGGTCCAGTTCAGGGAATAATCAATACAACTCAAATCCTGCCATTTTTTTTCTGAAAATATATCACTAAAGGCGTTTGCACATGCCTTTAGTATCTGTTTTACTGTATTGAGATTGGTAAAAAAGGCATCCCAATCTCCTTCGCTTTTAGCAGTAAAAAGTTCCTCAGGAAAGCCCTGCATGTATGGAGAGGTATCGTTGTATTGGCTGGGAAGAGGTTCAATCCTGTCAAAATAGTAAAAGATTCTGCGCCACGCCTTGACCGTGTCTTTATCTGCCTTTTCCCATCTTTCAAATTCCTTTATTGCCTCAAGGGGATTAAGGGTGTCTGTAACACAGCATCCCTGGCTGTTTAGCCACATGATTATATCCAGATTCATATCATCTCTTGAAGTAACAAGCCTTATCTTTTCCTCGTTGTATAGGGTCCATATACTTTTAAGGGCTTTTTGTTCATCTGGAGATAGATGTGTTTTTAGGGCATTTGAAAAGCCTAAAAGGCAATCAAAATCTATATAAACGGCCTCTTTTTCCATGTTATCTTGATCTGAAAAAGATGGTATTTAATATATAGTTTATGGCTGAAAGTACGATGCTGAATAACAGGGCAGATAAAAAATCACGGACATAAAACCCTTTTATTACACTTGATGCAAAAAGGACGAGTATTGCGTTTATTACAAATGTAAATAGACCTAATGTCAATATGTTTATGGGCAGGGTAATAAATATGAGAACAGGCTTTATGAATGTGTTGACTATGCCGAGAAATAAGGACACCCACAAGGCGGATAAAAAGCTACTAATAGTAACCCCGGGAAGATAGTAGCTGATGATTAGTATGGAAAATGCCATGATGAACCATTTTACTATAATCATGAGAATGTATCTAAATTATTACACAAATTTTTAAAATTTAAAACAATATCTTTAAAGGGAAATAAAAAACTTGACAAATTTATATCTGTTTTGATAAAAATTGACCCATATCACATAGCGGGGTAAAGGAGTCTAATATTGAAAAAAGTAATACTTGCAATATTTATATCCCTTTTTTTGTTTTTATTATACGCAGGTAGTGCCTTCTCCCATCAGGTAGCAAACAGACAGAAAGATGTGCAGAATCAGAGAAAAAAGACTGAAGGCATAGAGTCAACAAAAAATAAAAAAACAGTGGTGGCAAAAAGTAATATGAAAAATAAAAATGTAAAAAGGCATATAAAAAAGAAAAAACAGAAAACAGTTAGGCCTGAAGAGCCTTCAGTAGAAACAGACGGGGATTTTATCGAATACAGGACAAAAAAGGGCGACACGATTGAAAAGATTGCCTTAAGGTTTAATGTAGACAAGGCAGATATCCTTGAAGCAAATAACTTAAAAGAAGGCACAAGGCTTTCATCTAATATTGTTTTACTCATACCTAAGGCAGTAAATAATGAAAAACAGGAAGACTTTGTGGAGTTAACGAACAGGCAGCTAAAACCATGGAAGAGCAGTGACGAAAAATATATGCTTGTAAAGGTTGCAAAGAGTTTTATAGGTGCACCTTATAAATATGGTGGAAATTCTGTAAGGGGGCTTGATTGTTCGGCCTTTGTGAAAAAGATTTACGAAATATTTGACGTAGAGCTTCCAAGAAGCGCCAGGGAACAGTTTCATGTGGGTACAAAAGTGGGCAAAGAAGACCTTGCCATAGGAGACCTGGTGTTTTTCCGCACAAAAAGGTATATAAAGTATCCCACCCATGTGGGAATCTATATAGGTGATGGCTATTTTATCCATTCCTCTTCTGGAAACGGAAGGATTGGTGTAAAAATTGATTCCCTTAACTCTGATTTTTATTCAAGGACCTATATAGGGGCCACAAGGGTAAAAAAACCTTATGTAGAAGAGAGTGCCGATGTAAAAAGAGATAAAGCCCCTGACGAAACATCAGGTAAGTCGTAAGATGTGAATAGATATATCCTCTTATCTATCGGCATTGGTTTTCATGTCTTAAGCTATATCATCCTTTTTAAACGCATAGAGCCGCTTTATATTCATTTTTACTCATTTACCTGGTGGTCTTACATCCTTATAATGGATTCAATATATGCCTTAAAAAATAAGAGGTTTCTGATTTTAAGGCCCTCCATTTTCTTTTTGATTGTCATCTCAAGCGGTTTCTGGTGTTTCTTTGAGCTTGTCAATTTAAGGATTCAAAACTGGTTTTATATAAACCTGCCCAAAGAGGTATCCCAGAGGTGGTATTTAGGTTATTTTTTGTCATATGCCACTGTTATCCCAGCCATTTATGTGACAAAAGAAATAATACATGCTTTAATGGGAGAAATAAATATTAAAAAGATATACATTAAAAACTATCCTTTCCATGCAATAACAGTAGGTCTTTTTATGTTTTTTATTACCCTTTTTATGCCTGAAATCTTTTTCGGTCTTACCTGGGTCTCAATAGGTCTTATCATTGACGGATACAATTATAGAACAGGTAACAGGTCTTTTGCCAAAGATATAGAGATGGGACGCATGGATAATCTTTTGGCATCCATGCTCGGAGGGCTGTTTTGCGGTATTTTATGGGAATGCTGGAATAACTGGGCAGTGGCAAAGTGGTTATACACTGTACCTTTTTTTGAAGATGTAAAGATCTTTGAGATGCCTGTTTTAGGATATATTGGTTTTATTGTATTTGGTTTCGAAACAATGGCATTTGTAAATTTTCTAAAAGGCATATGGTCAAACAGGAAAAAGATAATGGCATTTACATTAGTGATGGCATTAGTGTCTCAAATCACCTTTCCTTTAATAGATAGGTATACTGTGTTTTCTTTTGTTGTTAGAATAGATGAAATAGATTTTATAGACAAAAAAAAGATTGAGACCTTTAAAGACAAAGGCATGAGAACAAGTTATAAGATAGATGTGGAATCTCTTAATAAAGACGAAAGGGATTTGTTGGCATTAATGCATTTTAAAGGCTTAGGTATAGAAGCACTGAAAAAATTAAGAAAACACCATATAAACTCTATAGAGAACCTATCCCAAGTGGATGAAGATACATTTTCAAAGATTATAGACGAACATAGAAAAAGAAGGGTAAGGTTATTTTTAAAGGCTGCAAAGAACAAAAAACGCCCCTGAAATGGGGCGTTTTTTGTGCGATGTTCGATTTATTTCTTTAACTAATCTAATTTCTCCTGTCCAACCCTCATGCCGTAGAATGAGCGATATACGAAGATAAGGGCAATGATGAAAAAGATAATCCCTATAGTTGTCTTCATGGCCTGGGACTGCATGGTAACGGCTATTTCAGTGGCAAGAAGACCGAAAAGCGTGGTGAACTTTATATCAGGGTTCATGGAGACAGAGGATGTATCCTTGAACGGGTCACCCACTGTATCACCCACAACCGTTGCAGCATGTAAATCTGTGCCCTTTTCCTTGAGATCCACCTCTACAATCTTCTTTGCGTTATCCCATGCACCACCTGCATTTGCGAGAAAGATGGCCTGGAAAAGCCCGAAGAATGCAATGGCCACAAGATATCCGATAAAGAAATAAGGGTTGAAGAAGGAAAGGGCAAGGGCAAGGAAGAATATCACGATAAAGATGTTTATCATGCCTTTCTGGGCGTACTGGGTGCAGATCTTGACGACCTCTTTACTGTCCTCAATGGATGCCTCTTCCTTGTCGAGGTTTATATTTTTCTTTATAAACACTACGGCCCTGTACGCACCTGTTGTAACTGCCTGTGTGGCAGCACCGGTAAACCAGTAGATAACCGCACCACCCATGAGTAAACCGAGGATGATTTCAGGTTGCACAAGGCTTAGCTTGGCTATTACGTTTTTGAACATGTTTTCAAGGAGTATAATGATACCGAATACCATGGTGGTAGCACCGACCACAGCGGTTCCGATGAGCACCGGCTTTGCCGTGGCCTTAAATGTATTTCCCGCACCATCTGCCTCTTCGAGATAATCCTTACCATTTTCAAAGTCAGGATCAAACCCGAATTCCTTCTTTATCTCTTCTTTAATGTTTGGACGGGATTCGATTCTTGAAAGCTCATAAACAGACTGGGCATTATCAGATACGGGACCGTATGAGTCTACCGCTATTGTAACAGGCCCCATGCCGAGAAAACCGAATGCCACAAGTCCAAATGCAAACACCGGGGCGGCAAAGGCAAACTGAGATGGCATAACGGCAATTATGGATGGGTGCTGAGATACTTTATAGGCAATAAACATGAGAAACAGGATTACAATCCCTTCCCAGAAGGCAGAGAAGTTACCTGCCACAAAACCTGATAGAATGTCAAGGGATGCACCACCGTGACGGGCAGCACCCACAACTTCCTGAACGTGACGGGACTTTGTGCTGGTAAATATCTTGGTAAATTCTGGAATGAGTGCACCGGCAATGGTGCCACAGGAGATGATGATGGATAGTGCCCACCATAGACCGGGATATTTGTCATTTAAATCACCAAGGAGCATATAGCTTGCCCAGAATGTTACGATTATGGATATGGCAGATGTAATCCATACGAGGTTTGTAAGGGGTTGCTCGAAGTTAAATTTTTTCTTTGAGCCATAAACAGAATTCGTTATGCCGAGATTGATAAAATAGGACACTAAAGAGGTGATTATCATAAGGATACGCATGGAGAATATCCATATAATAAGTGTGCCGGACATAATAGGATTTGCAGCAAGGGCAAGGG
>CAZJOP010000030.1:0-16300 GCA_964547695.1 uncultured Syntrophorhabdaceae bacterium | reverse complement strand
GGACCCTTAATGCATATTTCTCCTTCTTTATGTGGTGGCAGAAGGTTTCCGTTTAGGTCTCTAATTTGAACCTCAACACTCGGCACTGTTGTGCCTATTGAACCTATTACATGACGGTAATAGTGATTAAATGTAACTGCCGATGCCGTTTCGGTCATTCCATAGCCTTCATGGATTGTAAGCCCTGTTATCTCTTTCCACTGTTTAACTATTTCAAGGGGAAGGTTTGCAGCAGCAGAAAAGCAGTAGCGTATGCTTCCAAGCTTTTCTTTTAATCCATCCAGACTTAAAAGCCTTGTATACACCGTAGGAACGGCAAATAATTTTGTAATCCTTCCCTTGGAGGCATAGTACAGTATCTTATCAAGGTCAAAACTTGATAGCATCTCAAGACATCCCGCACTGAACACGGTAGCGTTCATAATATGCATCTGACCAAATACATGATTTAGCGGCAAAAAGCATATGGCCCTGTCGTTTTCAGTGGACCTTTCATTGTGGGCAACATTATAGGCAGATGTATTAATGTTTTCATGGGTAAGCATAACACCCTTTGGAACCCCTGTTGTCCCTCCAGTATAGAGAATTGCTGCAACATCGGTTCTATCCCTGTCTATTGCCTTAAAGGAAGTTGAGCCCTTTTCTATAAGGTCGTTAAACGTAAATTCACCTTTATCGCATATGATCTTTTGCAGACCAATCGAATCTTTAATTTCGTTTAAAAAGGGGGATTTCTCTTCAGTTATAAGTATAAATTTAGGTTGTGAATGGCTGGCAAGAAAGACTAATTCGTCTTTGCTCAATGCATAGGCATAGGTAACAGCCACGGCCCCTGCCTTTAAAATACCGAAATAAAACACAAGCCACTGAATTGAGTTGGGATAGCAAATGCCCACATATTCTCCAGGTTTTAAACCCATGCTTATTAAACCAGTAGCAACCCGATTCGACATTTCGTCAAACATTTTATAAGTTATCTCTTTATCTTCTTCACATAGGGCAGGATTTTCTGGAAAATAAAAGGCAGCCCTTTCAAGATTGGTTGCGATGTTCACGATGTCCTCCAGAAATGATTTATTTAAAATATTTGATTGGTCTAATCTTTAACAAAAATAAAAAAATAAGTCAAGTAATTATTTTTTATTTGACTAAGAATTTAATATTTGTTAAAAATTTAATATTAAAATGACGACATTTAAACCTATAAGACAATCAAGGGTTTCAAATGAAGTCGCGACACAGTTAAAACAGTCTATACTTTCAGGTGTTTTTAAACCAGGTAGCAAACTTCCATCAGAGCGAGAGCTTGCAGAACAATTTCAGGTTAGCCGTATAGCCGTCAGAGAGGCAATACGTTTTCTTGAAAATACCGGTTTTGTATCCACGAGGCATGGTGTAAGCGGTGGAACCTTTGTCACTGATTTGAATTTCGAATATCTCACCAATGCCTTTGTCGATCTATTTCTTGCAGATAAGATTACAGTGCCTGAACTGGTGGACATGAGGGTTTTAATTGAACCGGAGATTGCTCGTCTTGCAGCAAAAAATTTAAATAAGAAATATGCCCGTATCTTAAAAGAGGCGCTTGAGGCAGAAGAACTTCCCATAAACTCTGTGGACGAAGACCTCGAAATAAAGACATCAGTTCATTACATCCTTGCTGAGGCATGTGGCAATCATTTCTACGAGGCCTTAGAAAGGTCGTTAATGGCCCTCACAAGGGCTATAGTAAAGATGATAGATGCAAACAACGTATCTGCCCTTATCCATCCTGCAGGGATGCATCGACCTGTTGTAGAGGCAGTTCTTTCAAAAGATCAAGAGGCTTCTTTTGAGGCAATGCGACAGCATGCCTTAGAATTTGGTCAAAATCTCATAAATCTTGAAAAGAATTTTCGTGCTTCTAAAACAGTAAAAAAGTAACTTTAACCTCCTTTAACAAAAACAAACCCCTTTTACTTTGTTTGACTTTAGTGTTTTGGCATAGTATAAACAGTTAATTATTTTTTTTATATACGGGGACTTAATTTAAATGGATAAAGAGTTAATTCCTGTGTCTGATTTAAATGAAGGTGAAGAAGGGGTGGTCTATTCGTTTTCAGGGGGACAGAAATTAATAAGCCGGCTTGCCTCAATCGGCATTGTTCCCGGTGCCAAGATAAAGGTCTTGAGAAATACGGGAGGCCTTATAATCATTTTTGCTTCAGATACAAGGATTGCCTTGGGAAGGGGACAGGCAGATAAGATTATCATTGCAAGGACAGAATCTGTTCAAAAGACACAGATACAGGATGAGAAAAAAAGGACTATCTTTGTTGCCTTGGCAGGTCAACCAAATGTAGGAAAATCAACTGTTTTCAATGTGCTCACCGGTTTATCACAGCATGTGGGCAACTGGCCAGGGAAAACTGTTGAAAAAAAAGAGGGTGTTCACATAACAGGTGACATAAGGATAAAGATCGTGGACCTGCCCGGCACATACAGCCTAAGTGCATATTCAGAGGAAGAAAAGGTGGCAAGGGATTTCATCATACAGGAGCATCCTGATGTGGTTGTTCTTATTGCCAATGCCACTGTATTGGAAAGGAGTTTGTATCTTTTGTCTGAACTTTTATCAATGGAAACACCTGTTATTTTGGCTGTAAACATGCTCGATGTGGCGGAAAAGAACGGTATTCAAATTGAAATAGATGCCCTGCGTGCATCTCTGGGTATCCCTGTAATCCCCATGATTGCCACAAAGAACAAAGGGATTAAAGAACTTGTAACATGTATAATTGAATTATCAGAGGGCAAGATCGAATACAGGCCAAAGCTTCCCGAGGTGTCTCAAGATCACAAAGATATATTTATTAAGATTAAAGACCTCATAAAAGACAATAAACCCATTTCCTATACAGAGGACTGGATTACAGCAAAACTCATGGAAGGTGATCCAGAAATTACGGAAAATATGAGGCATGTGCTGCCTTCTGAAAAGTGGAATGCCATTCAGATGATGTTAATGAGCCACGAAGATGCATTGAGGGCAGTTGTAGGGGGCCGTTATGATTGGATTGAAAAGGTAACAAGGGCTGCTATACAGCGTTTTAAACGAGGTGAGGTATTAATAACAGATAAGATTGACCACATCCTTACCCGTCCTGTGTTGGGTATCCCCATACTTCTTGCCATACTTGCAGTGGTTTTTATCCTTACCTTTAAAGTGGGATTTCCTATTCAAAAGTATCTTGAACACCTCATCACCATTTTGGCAGATTGGATTAACAATATGTTAGACGGCGAGCCCTGGTGGTTAAAGGGTATTGTTGTAAAAGGCATAATAGGAGGTGCTGGTTCTGTTTTGACTTTTACTCCCATTCTCGCCATATTTTTCCTTTCCATGACCTTTCTTGAAAATGTGGGATATATGGCAAGGGCAGCCTTTGTCATGGATAGGTTCATGCATATAGTGGGGTTGCATGGTAAGAGTTTTTTACCAATGTGTCTTGGTTTTGGGTGCAATGTCCCCTCAATAATGGGCGCAAGGATTGTGGAATCGAAAAGGGCAAGGCTACTCACCATTTTTCTTACACCTTTTATCCCCTGCACTGCAAGACTTGCTGCCATGACATTTGTAGCCGCTGCAGTTTTTGGTCAAAATGCGCTTTTTGTTTCATGGATACTTATTGCAATTAACATTACTGTCCTTGGTTTATCAGGGATAATCGTAAGCAAGTTTTTTTTGAAAGATGAACCTGTTCCTTTTATTATGGAACTCCCCCTCTATCATAAACCAAATTTCAAAACCATTTTACTTGCCGTATGGTCAAGACTGTTTGCCTTTATAAAGAAGGCAGGGACTGTGATACTGGCCTTTTCTGTGCTAATGTGGATTATGTCTAACATCCCCAGCGGCAACATTGAAAGCAGCATGCTTTCCTGGTTGGGAAAGATATTAGAACCAGTAGGAAGTATTATTGGCTTAAACTGGAAGATGATGGTGGCCCTTTTATCGAGTATTATTGCTAAGGAGAATGCTGTGGCATCTCTAAGTGTGTTATACAATGCCGGTGAAGAAGGGCTTATGAATGTCTTGCCTGATGTGATAAGTCACTCATCGGCAATCTCTTTCCTTATCATACTGATGCTTTTTATCCCCTGTATGCCTACCATTACAGTTATGAGACAGGAATTGGGAAACTGGAGATGGTTTTTTGCATCGTTCTTTAATATGCTTTTTGCTTCTTTTTTATTGAGCTTTTTGGCATATCGTCTGGCAATATTCCTTGGAATTTAGTTTTTTATTTGCCTATACAGAATCTTTCAAAAATCGTGTTCAAAATATCCTCAGGGCATGTCTCACCAGTTATAAGCCCTAAATGATACAGGGCATCGTTTAATTCAAAGGAAACAAGCTCTAAAGGTTCCTCCTTTATTATATTTTCCATTGCCCTTGTTACTGCGTCTTTTGTCTTAACGAGTGCATCTTTATGTCTAAAATTAGTGATTAGAACGGGCTGTCTTTTTTTTGTCTTTCCCATAAGAAGTTTGTAAAGGATTTCCTTTAAATCCTCTAAACCGGAATTTTTTAAGGCAGATACCTCTATGGTGGTACTTAATCCTTTTTGTTTTAAAAGTTTTTTGTCCATTATCCCTGGCAAATCTGTCTTATTTATAACAGCTATTATGTTTTTATCTCTTATTGCCTTATATACCTCTTCGTCTTCTTCGGTATATTCTTTCGAGCCATCCAACACCCAAAGTATGATGTCTGCTTCGCTTATTTTTTGTCTTGCCCTCTCAATACCTAAGTCCTCTATGATGTTTTCAGGCCTTCTAATCCCTGCTGTATCTATAAGTTTCATTTTTATACCTTTTACATGTATTACGTCCTCTATGATGTCCCTTGTGGTGCCAGGAATAGGGGTAACTATGGCCTTCTCTTCGAGGACAAGGGCATTTAAAAGGCTCGATTTTCCTACATTTGTTTTGCCTAAAATCAAAACATTAAAGCCGCTTTTTATTGCCCTGCCTTCATAGTAGGATGCAATTATCCCATCGAGGTCTTTCTTTGCAATCTTTAACCTTTTTAAGACATCTTTCTGTTCTATAAAGATATCTTCATCGGAAAAGTCTATCTGTGTTTCCACTTCCACAAGGGCATCTTTTATGTTCTCTTTTATACGGTTTAATTTTTGAGAAAGTATGCCTTTTAGTTGATTAACTGCAGTTTCGAGTTCTGCGTCTGTCTCACTTTTTATTATATCGAGGACTGATTCAGCCTGAATTAAATCTATTCTCCCGTTAAGAAATGCCCTTTTTGTAAATTCTCCAGGTTCTGCAATCCTTGCACCGCATTCTATCACGCAGGATAGTATATTTTTTTGAACTGCATAACCTGCATGGGAGTAAATTTCTACCACATCCTCTCTTGTATAGGTTTTTGGTTTTGCCATGAAAACGGCAAATACCTCGTCAATGACCTTCTTCTTTTTCGGGTCAACGATATAACCTAAATAAAGCCTGTGAGAAGAAAATACCTTTTTAGCGCCCCTAAATTTAAAAATTTTTTTTAATATGGGAAGGGCATTATTCCCGCTCATCCTTATAATGCCAATCCCACCTTCACCCTGAGGTGTGGATATGGCACAAATGGTATCACCGTCTATTTCCATTGTTATGGACATTTCTCGTCAAGGATATTACTACCTTTTTTGTATGACCTTCACCCTCACTCTTTGTTTTTATGTTTTTGTTATGCTTAAAGAAGGTATGGATGATTCTCCTCTCGTAAGGATTTAGGGGTTCTGTTTTAAGGGGCCTTCCCAATCTTTTAACCCTATCGGCAAGGCGTTTTGCCATAATAGTCAAGGCCTTTCTTCTTTTTTCTCTGTATCCGTTGATATCTATGAGCATCTTTAAACCCTTTTTGTATCTTTTTGCAATGGCAAGTCTCAATATGAACTGAAGCGCCTCTAACACCTCACCTTCTTTACCGATAAGAATGTCTCCATGGTCACATTGGAGTAAAAACAGGAGTCTGCCGTTTGAATGACTTATTTTCGTGTTGATGTTTAGGCCTAATTGTTTTCCAAGCATTTCCAGAAACTGTTTTCCGTATTCCTCAGGGGTCTCGATCTCCAAAGCATCATTTATCCTTTCTTTGGTATCAATCAATATCTCTTCTGCTATATTTTTCTGTTCTTTTTTCCTCGCAAGAATACGGATTTTTTTACTTCCAAGGAGCCCTAAAATACCCTTTGTATCTACCTCCTTGACCTCAATTTCCAAATCCTTTTCGTCGACTCCAAGGCTAATTGTTGCTTTTTTTACTGCTTCTTCGTATGTCTTACCTTCAAATTCTTCAAAATCCATATTGCCCCCTCAAGAGACTTTTTTATTGATATAGTATTGCTGTCCTATGGATATTACGTTATTTACAAGCCAGTATAAAACGAGTCCTGACGGAAATCCCCAGAAAAGAAATGTGAATAATATGGGCATAAAAAGCATCATCTTCTCCTGCATGGGATCAGCGCTTGTTGGCGTCATTTTCTGCTGTATAACCTGGGTTATGCCCATTATCAGAGGCAATAGCCTTATCGGTATTGTGAAACCCAGTACAGTAAAAGAAAATAGGTCCTCCGGTGCAGATAAATCATTAATCCACCAGAGAAAATGGGCATGTCTTAGCTCTATGGCACCGGATAATGCCTTATATAAGGCAAAGAAAACAGGAATTTGTATCAGCATGGGCAGACAGCCACCCATGGGATTTATCTTTCTTCTCCTGTAAAGCTCCATCATCTCCTGGTTAAGTTTTTGTTTATCGTCCTTATATTTTTCCCTTAATTTTTGAATCTGGGGCTGGAGCTTTTGCATCTCCTTCATAGACTTATAGCTTTTTAAACTTAAAGGATAAAAAATTATCTTTATTAGGATGGTCAGGAGTATAATATCGATCCCATAGTTATGGGTTAACCTATTTGAAAAGTTCATGCCCCATACAAGGGGTTTGGCTATCACATCAAACCACCCAAAATCTATTATCTTTTCGGCATTGACATTTAAGCTTTTTAACACATCTGTTTGCTTTGGACCGAAAAACAAAGATGTAGAAATGACATTTTTTTCAGGAAAAATCCTTATCACAGGGATGTTATCGTTTTTCAGTATCATGGCAGGTGCAGCATCATCCTTTGGGATTAAAATGAATGCAAAATACCCCTCGTCTAAACCAGTATATTTATATGTTTTTCCAATCTCCATGTTTTTTTCTATATTTTCAATCTGCTCGAATTTTTTTCCATTATAGACAAAGGGGCCCTTAAAGTTATAACTGGATTTCTTTTTCTCTTCTATAATTGCAAAATCTATATAAGCCTTATTTGAATCTGCGCCTTCAATTTCTATTTTCAGGTCAAAAGTATATCTGTCTGGATAAAATGTGTATGACTTTTTCACCCTTGAACCATTTAACAGGGTGCCGGTAAAGGTGATGGTCTCGGGTTTATTGTTAATTATAAGACCTTCTTTGTCGTATTTAAAATTCACATTGTCTTCAATAGACCCTTCCGGTGTTGGAATGGTTAACCTCGGGATATATGTATATGGTTTTATGTCTTCTATAATTTCTTTTGGCTTATTATCTTTTACGGTTTCTTTATATTTTTTTAGCTTCACGCTTTTAATCCCAGCCCCAAAGTCCACCATGGTGATGTAGAAAAGTGGGGTCTCTATTTTTATATCCTTTGGCGGTGTCAATTGGATTGGCTCTTTCTTTTTAGCGGGGAGAGGCTTCTTGGTTTGTATGTCTGTCTTTGGTTTGTCTTCCTGAACCGATTTGTCTATCTGTTTTGCAGGAGGGATAGGGGACTTTTGAGGTTGTTGTGGCGTAAAATAGATTTGAAATATAAAGATGATGACAGCGGTTAGAATCAATGCAATTATTGTTCTCTTTTCCATTTTTTACCTCTTTTATTTTACAGGATCGTATCCACCGGAAAAAAAGGGATTACATTTCAAGATCCTGAGCACGCCCTTTAACGTTCCTTTAATCAATCCCTTTTTTTCAATGGATTCCTTCATATAGGCGGAGCAGGTAGGATGATACCTACATTGTGTAGGAACTAATGGTGATATATATAAACTGTAAAAGTCTATAAATAAAATAATAGTCTTTTCTAATGCTTTTTTTTGCTTTCCAACAATATCTTTAATTCCGAGCTTATCTCTGTCCATGTCAAGTTCTGGGGTATGTTTTTAATTCTTATGAGATGGTCAACATTTTCCAAAAAGAGGTTTTTGTTTAATCTATAAAATTCCTTTATCATCCTTCTCATCCTGTTTCTTAAAACCGCTCCACCTAATTTTTTTTTACAACAATCCCTAATCTTTTAATTTCATTAATGTTTTTATCTCCAAAAAGCGCAAAATGTTCAGTTTCAGATAATTTACACCACTTCCGGTTCCGAAAACCTCCCTTATTAAGCCTTTCCTCTTTTTTTAAGGTATAATCCATTTATCTAAAATTAAACCGTTAATTGTTTTCTACCTTTTGCCCTTCTCCTTCTTATAACCTCTCTGCCTGATGCGGTCCTCATCCTGACAAGAAAACCATGGGTTCTTTTTCTCCTCTTATTATGTGGCTGATAAGTTCTCTTCATGCTGTCACCCCGAATTTACATTCAATGTTATCTTTTAAGTGTATTACTTAAACATAAAAGATTTATTAAGTCAATAAACTAATAAAATGGCCTGTTTTATTGGTATATTTCATATACGTTTTAAAATCACTTTAATTAGTATTACTGATTTAAAAAGAAAAACATGTGTTCTGTCTTTAGTTTAAGAGTATACTTTGCAGGCCTTTATTGCCTTTATCTATGTGCGCAATTTATAACGAATCAGCTTTCCTGTGGTTGTTCTCGGCAACTCATTTACAAATTGAATCCATTTCGGCACCTTAAAGTGGGCAATCTTACCCTTTGCATATTCAATGAGTTCTTTTTCCAGTTCAGGTGTGGGCTCGTAGCCCTTGTTTAAAACCACAAAAGCCTTTACCTTAATAAGACCTTCATCTGTAGGTGCCCCAACGACCCCGCATTCACTCACGGCAGGGTGGAGCATAATGACATTCTCTATCTCGATAGGTGATGTCCATTGACCGCTAATCTTTAGCATGTCATCTGCCCTGCCTTGATAAAAATAGAACCCGTCTTCATCCATTATAAACTGATCCCCTGTATTAAACCAGGGACCCCAGAAGACCTCTTTATTCTTTGTATGTTTTCTCCAGTAACCGCATGTTATACCGTCGTTTTTAAGCCATAGGGTTCCTACCTCGCCAGTAGAAACCTTTTCTCCCTTTTCATTTTTAAGCTCTGCCTCATAACCGGGAAGAAGCTTTCCACTACTTCCAGGTTTTACATTTCCTATCCTGTTTGACAGATATAGACCACCCACATCTGTGCTTCCAATGGCATCTATGATTTCAATGTTAAATCTCTTTAACCATCTGTCAAAGATGTCTTCTGGCAGGGCCTCTCCGGCAGACACGCACAGGCGGACAGAAGAAAAATCAACAGACCTTGTTTCACATTCCTTTAACAGGAGGTTATAGAATGTGGGCACACTGAAAAATATTGTAGGTCTGTATCTTTCGATAACATTCAGTATGTCAGCAGGTCTTGACCATTCAGGCCAGAGCACCACAGAGGCGCCGTATAAAAGGGGTGCCTCAAGGGAATGGTTGCGACCGTAAGAGAAAAACATCTTCGATGAACAAAAGATGATGTCCTCTTCCTGTATCTTAAACACCTCTTCACATGAAGGAACCATGTAATATAAGAGGTCATGGTGCAGGTGGATAACCCCTTTAGGTATCCCTGTGGTTCCAGAGGTATACATCCAGAAGGCCATGTCATTTTTTGATGTCTCCTCTGTTTTAAGGATAGGTGATGCAGTTGATATGATTTCGTCAAAGTTAAAGGTGCCAGGTATTTTATCCCCCACCACTATTATCCGTTTTAGATATTTTCTGTCTTTTATGATATGCTCCAGATTTTTAAAAAAGATATCACCTATCACCAATGTCGTTGCCCTTGAATCGTCAAGGAAATATTCGTAGTCTCTGGGCTGTGCCATTATATTAACAGGGATAGGAATGGCACCTATCTTCATGGCCCCAAGGTATGTATAAAAGAATTCAGGGCAATCGGATAGAACCATGAGCACCCTGTTTTCTATTTCTACACCTAAACCTTTAAGTGCATTTCCACATTTATTTACCATCCGGGATAGCTCTTCATAGGTAATTTTTTCATCCCTATAATGTATTGCTGTATTTTTAGCCCTTCCTTCTTTTATGTGTCTATCCACCATGAAATCTGCCTGATTGAATATTTCAGGGATTGAAAAATTCAAAAGACTCACCATAATCGTTCTCCTTCTTTTTAATTAATATTTAATCAAATTGGGTAAAAATGTGGCTATTGAAGGAAAAAAGATAAGAAGAATTGTTGTTATAACTATAGCTATAAGGAAAGGGAATATGCCTTTAAAAATAGTTTCCAGAGGTACTTCCTTTGCAATGCCCTTTATTACATAGACATTTACGCCAACAGGTGGTGTAATAACGCCCATACAGGTAACGAGGACAATGATAACGCCAAACCATATGGGGTCGTATCCATAAGACATCACAATTGGAAAAAGTATGGGGATTGTAAGGATGATTAAAGGTATGGCATCGATAAAGCACCCACCTATAAGGTAGATTAGTATAATAATAAACATTATCATAAATGGTGGAATATTCAATGATTTCACCCAGTTAGATAGGGCAAAGGGTATCTTTGATATGGTCATGAAATGTCCGAATACGGTTGCACAGGCAATAATGGTAAGAATCATAACCGATGTCCTTAGGGCCCCCTTTGTGTTTTCTATAAAAGACTTCCATGTGAGTTCTCTTCTTATAATGCCTGTAACAAGGGCACCTGCTGCACCGATACCACCTGCCTGAGTGGGTGTAAAAAATCCAAAGAGTAATCCACCGATAACAAGGATAAAAAGCAAAAGAACATCAAATATTTTTAAAAATGCCTTGACCTTCTCACCAAAAGGCACCTTTTCCCCTTTTGGTCCACAGGTAGGGTCCACTGCGCACATGATGTAGACGGCAATACTCATGAAAATGGCAAGGATGAGACCAGGGATGATGCCGGATATAAAAAGCTTCCCTATGGACTGTTCTGTCATAAAACCATAGATGAGGAAGATGACGCTGGGCGGTATTAAGATACCCAAGGTTCCGGCAGAGGCAATGCATCCTGTTGCAAGGGTATTATTGTATCCGTATTTTTTCATCGCCGGAATGGCAAGTTTACCCATTGTTGCCGCTGTTGCTGTAGACGAACCGCATATGGCTCCAAAGGCAGCGCATGCAAAGATGGAAGAGATGGCAAGACCTCCTCTCACATGACCAAAAATCTTGTAGGCAGCATCGTATAGGCGGGTGCCAAGACCGGCAGAAAAGGCATAATAACCCATGAGTATAAACATGGTAATGGCGCTTATAGAATAATTGTTCAACTGCTCAAAAAGGTCTCGAGGCAAGATGGCTATTCCTGTATTTAATGAAGTGACAAAAGAAAACCCCAGAAAACCCACAAATGCCATGGAAAATCCTATGGGCATTCTTATAATGAATAATGCCACAAGCAATATAATACCGATTAACCCTATGGTAGTTGAGCTCATCATTCCCCCTTAAAATGCTTTATCAGCTCAATAAGATAATATAGGATTACAGGTATCCAGCTTATTGCAAAAACATATGCAAAGGGGAAAAAGGGAATTTTCGATACTGAACCTATCTCCCCGGATACTCTAAGAGAATTTGCATATTTTATCCCTTCCCAGAATATAATGATAACAAGGATAAGACACAAAAGGGATACAAAGATTGCCAGGCTCTTTTTTAACAACCCTGGAAACTTTTCAACAATAAAATCAACGCTCAGATGGATACCCAGAAAAAGACCCAGGGCAATGGCAGGTGTTATTGCAACGATCTGGGAAAAACTGATTACCTCCAGTGCCCCGGGTAGGGGCCATTTGAAGAATTTCGCTCCTATTACATCTATAAGATTAGCGAAAAACATGCACAGTATTCCAAAGACCCCTACCCATTCTAAATATTCGCACAGCCTTCTTAGATATCTTTCATATCTTTCCATGTTTAATCATCCTTTTAACATGGATTATCTTTCTTATTTTAAACGAATGTCATCAGGACCAGTGGATGATTTTATTTTGAGCTCTCTCTGTTTTTTTGTCCAGTAATCGATTCTTTCTTTTGCATAGGATATCCATCCCCTGACTTCCTTTTCAGGATAGCCGGCAGACACCATTGATTTCACATATTTTTCTATAACAGTATCCGCGGCCTTTATCCACTTTTTTGATTCTTCAGGTGAAAGCTGGATAAACTTAAGACCCTTTTCCATACCGAGTTGCTTTCCGTCTATGTCTATTTCATTCCATGTGTTTGCCAGTTTATCCTCAAAGGGGTATTCATTGAATACCTTTTTCACGTCATCAGGGAGTTTGTTCCATGTATCTTTGTTCATAATAAGATAAAATGTATAGACCTGACCGATAGGCCAGCACTCTGTGATATATTTAACCACCTCTGCAAACCTGAAGGCCCTCAATGTTTCCATGGGTATATAAATACCATCAACAACCTTCTTCATTACTGCATCGTATGTTTCTGGCGTAGCTATCGCCCTTGCAGTTCCACCGAGGGCAGTAACCACCTCGGCAAGATATCCAAGACCCCTGATGTTTAACCCTTTTAAGTCTTCCATTTTATAAACAGGCTTTGTGGCCGTCATCATTACGTTAACAGGTGATGTATGCATGGAAATCATATGCACCTTATCCCATTCCTTTGGTCTAAATTTTTTAAAAAAATCATTTGCCACATGATTGGATACCCAGGCATTGGGGAAACCGAGAGGGAGGTCAAGCAGCTCTGTTACTTTAAAGCGGCCGTAAGTATATCCTATGTTAGAAAAGCCGATATCTGCAATGCCCTGAACTACGCCGTCGTAAATCTTAGGTGCTGTAAGAAGGGTGCCGGCTGTAAAAAAGCTGAACTTTACCTTACCCTGAGTTTTTGCTTCTATGTCCTTAATGAACTCTTCGCAGATCTTAGACTGTTTTGCCGGAACGGGAAAATAATTAGCCCATTTGAGCTCAATAGCAGGCCCTGAAAATGCATTGGAAGCAAAAACAAGAAAAAACAGACAACCGATAAGAAAAAATGCTTTTTGTTTCATAATGCCCCCCATAATTTTTTTTATTAAATTCTCATTTATCATTCTTAAAAATTTTAGTCAAGTTTTTTATTATAGAATTTTTAATATTTTTTTTAGATAAATTTTAATGTTACAAAAAATTAAACAAACTCATTGAAAATTTAAGAATGCTTATAAATAGTTAAGAATAAAATTCACTATAATAAACATTAATAGCAATTTTTGACTTCAATTTAAAGCCGGTCTTTTTATCTGAATAGATGAGTTTTTTATGTGTTATTTAATGCCTGTTTGATTTATAAAATAACATTGTTAATATGCAGGAATGTGTTTAGAATATATTCGTTTTTTTATCCGTTTATGTGATTATTTTAATGCGTTTCAATAAAATGAATGTTTTTAATGACATCGAGATAGGGATATTTAGAAGAAGACTTAATAGATTTCTGGTGGAATGTCTGTATAACGGCAATACAATAAAAGCCCATCTTCCAAATCCAGGAAGGCTCTGGGAGCTTCTCCAAAAAGAAAAAGAGGTTTATCTTGTAAAGGAACAAGGCAATCATAAAAAAACACGGGATACAGATTTCACAGTTGTAGCTGTTTTAAAGGGTTCTGACCCTGTTTTTTTACATACCCATAAAACCAATGAAATTGCAAGAACGCTTATAGAAAACGGTTACATCCCTGAACTTGAAGGTTACAGGGTTGAAAAACCTGAATTTTCAATAAAGGGAAATAGATTTGATTTTTTATTAAAAAAGGGCAAAGAATTGATGCTACTTGAAGTAAAATCCTGCACACTGTTTCATAACAATCTTGCAATGTTTCCTGATGCAATAACACTGAGAGGCAAAAGACATATTTTTGCACTTGCCCAATCTGATATTAAAGGAGGTATACTATTTATAGTGCAATCTGATTTACCGGATTATTTTCTTCCAGAATACCATATAGACCCTGAATTTGCTAATGCCCTGTATTTACATCGAAATAAATTATTTATAAAGGCTATTGGCATAAAATGGAACAAAGACTTATCCTTTCACAGGATAAAACCGCTTTCTATTCCCTGGGATATATGCGAACAGGAAGGAAAGGATGCGGGTAGCTATCTATTGATATTAAAACACAATAAAAGCAAAAATATTGTAATCGGAAAACTCGGGGAGACCTTTTTCAAAGAGGGTTTTTATATCTATGTGGGCTCTGCTATGAAAAATCTACAGGCAAGGCTCGAAAGACATAAAAGGAAAAGAAAAAGGCTATTCTGGCATATTGACTATTTCCGTGAAGAAGCTGATTTGATTAAAACGATCCCAATAAGATCATCGTTTAAACACGAGTGTGATCTGGCAAAAAAGATTAAAGATATAACAGACGGTTATATAAAAGACTTTGGTGTTTCTGATTGTAAATGTGTTTCTCACCTGTTTTATGTTAAAAAAAATCCTTTAGAGAAAGCTGACTTTATAGAAACAGTACTGTCTTTTAAAATGCCCACCATAATTTAAACTTAATGTGAAAGGATATCAAAATGAACGAAGAATTTGTAAAGGCCATGTTTAATGAATGCAGGGTTGGAAGTGCAGCGGGAATTAACATTTTTGAGGTAAGGGAAGGTTATGCAAAGGGTAGCCTTGTTTTAAAAAAAGAGCATATAAATGTTTTTGGATCAGCTCATGGAGGCATAGTCTTTATGCTTGCTGACCATGTAGGCGGTGCATGTGGTAACACCTTGGGGAAAAAGGCTGTTAATGTAGAATCCTCCATCCAATATTTTAAGCCAGCCCTTGAAGGCATGACTTTGTTTGCTGAGGCATGTCTTACATATAAAGGAAAACGGATAGGCCGCATTGAAATAAAGATTACCAATGATAAATCAGAAGAAATAGCAGTTATGCATACCGTATTTTTTATAACCGATGAACAGCACAAGGAATAGATTGATTAAGATTTTCCATGCCCTTCTTAATGCCTTTGGAAAAAGGCACTGGTGGCCCGGCGAAAGCGCTTTAGAAATCATAGTTGGTGCCGTGTTAACCCAGAATACGTCCTGGAAGAATGTGGAGAAGGCGATACATAATCTAAAGAGAGAAAACCTTCTTACAATAGATGCATTGTATCATGTGGATATAGAAAGATTGAGCGATGTTATAAAACCTTCTGGATTTTTTAACATTAAAGCCAGGAGATTAAAAAACATTATTAAAGTTTTATATGAAAAATTTGATGCATCTATTGAAAATCTTGAAAAGATTGAGACAGATAATGTAAGAAAAGTCCTGCTCAGCATAAACGGTATTGGAAAGGAGACCGCTGATAGTATTCTTTTATATGCACTAAATAAGCCAATTTTTGTCGTTGATGCGTATACAAAGAGGCTAATAAAACACCATGTCCCCCCCTTAATGGAAGGGCAGTGTTTTTCAAAAGATGATTACGATACGATCCAGAGGTTTTTTATGGACCATCTACCGATGGATGTATATATATATAACGAATACCATGCCTTATTGGTTTATCTCGGTCAAAAATACTGCAAGAAAAACCCCCTTTGTGAAACATGTCCAATAAAGGGCATTTAGGTCAAATATATTCTATTTCTACCTTTTCCTTGTCTAATGATCTTTCGATTTTTCCTATTAAGAAGCCCTCTTCGGAAGAAGCGGTTAAGGTGTCTATAATAGCCCTGGCATCTTTATTTTCCACGATTAATACAAAACCAATACCCATATTGAACGTGGAGAACATATCATTCTCAGGCACATTGCCTAAGTCTTTTATAATGTGGAATATCTCTGGCACATTTTCTTTTTTTATTGATATGTTTGCCTTTAGGCCGTCAGGTATAATTCTTTTAATATTGCCCGGTAATCCACCACCTGTGATATGTGCCATGCCTTTTATGCTAAATTGACCAAGAAGATTTAAAACCTGCCTTACATAAATTTTAGTGGGTTTTAAAAGTTCTTCAAAAAGGGGTAAAT
>CAZJOP010000029.1:0-16455 GCA_964547695.1 uncultured Syntrophorhabdaceae bacterium | reverse complement strand
TTTTGGGCATGTTCAGAATAGCCCATAAAATTGCCATGCTCTATGAAGGAAAGATTATAGAATACGGCACCCCCGGGGATGTAAAAAAGAGTGAAAAGGAAGAGGTTAAAGAATTTCTAAAAGCCACGGGTATCCCGGGCTTTTAAGGAGGTGTATCATGAAAAGAGAAAGATTTTCCCCTGAATTAAAGGTAGGTATAGTGGTTTTAGTGGGTTTTATCATCCTTTTCTATATGTCCATAAGAATAGGGAAATACGGTGCCTTTGGTGAAAAGGGATATGAGCTTCAGGTGTATCTTGAAAATGCAAACGGTATTGATTCAAAGTCCCCTGTGTTAATAGCAGGGGTTGAAGTAGGCAGGGTAAGACGTGTGAAACTCGATAATTTTAAGGCCCTTGTTACATTCATTGTGAAAGAAGGCGTAAGGATTCCCTCTGATAGTGCAATTGCCGTTAAAACCCAGGGCGTCTTAGGTGATAAATACCTTGAGATCATACCCGGGAAGGATAAAAGAGTCCTGGCAATGGGTGAGACGATAAGCAATGTAAAAACCTCCCCTGACTTTGACGAGATATTCTCCCAGGTAAGCTCAGCGGCAAAAAAGTTCGGTGATACCATTGGAGAATTTCAGGGCTTACTGAGCGATAAGGAAAAGACAAGCATTAAACGTAGCATTGAAAATATTCAAACCATAACAGGGGAATTCAAAGATATACTCAAAGACAACAAACAGGGTATAAATAGCATGATCACCAATGCAGATGAGGCATTAAAAGGTTTAAAAAAGATTGTTAATGACGTGGAGGAAGGAAAGGGTTCTTTAGGCATGCTTGTTAAAGATGATAAGCTATACAACGATGCAAAGGATACAATGAGCGCACTAAAATCTATTTCAAAGGAAATAGAGGAAGGAAAGGGTTCTTTAGGAAAGCTTGTAAAGGATGATTCCCTTTATAATGATGCAAAGGAAACGGTGAAGAACTTAAAAGACCTCACAGATGGCATTAAAAAGGGAGAGGGCACATTAGGTAAGCTTGCTAAAGACGAGAGTCTATATGTAGAGACAGAAAAGGCTATGAAAAAACTTCAAAAAGGTGCCGATGGCCTATCGGAGATGACACCTGTTTCAATCCTGGGGACCATTTTCAGTTTTATATTTTGAGACGGATATTATTTATAACAATACTAATAATTGCCTTTTTTGTTCCTTCCATTGCCCAGCCATTCTGGCCTTTTTTCTGGGAACTGGACGGAGAAAAAAATTTTATTGGACCCCTCTTTTCTTTTAAAAAGGATGAAAATAAAATAGCCGTTGCAATTAGGCCACTTCTTTTTTCGTATGATTCTAAAGAAGAAGGCATATACAGGTATCTTTATCCCTTAGGCAAAAGCACAAAGGATGTGTCTTATTTTATCCCCTTTTATGTGAGAAAAGGCCAAAACGATAATGAAAATATAGCGTTTTTTCCATTTTTTTCAGGAGAATCGAAAAAAGGTAGTTATTTCGGGATGTTTCCCATATACGGAAAACTCTATGACAGGTTCAATAAGGATGAGATGGGATTTTTTTTATGGCCTCTGTATAGTTATTCAGAGACAAAGGGTGCAAGAAAGACAAATATCTTATGGCCTATTTTTGCCTTCTACACCGGAAAAGAACAGGGGATAAAATTATGGCCTTTATTTGGATATAGAGAGATAGAAGGCATAAGCAATTCAGGCTTTTTTCTATGGCCGATATTCTTTAAAATCGAGTATGGTCTAAATACCGATGAACCATTGCGTTCTTTCTATGCAATACCATTTTATATGAATGCAGAATCGAAAAAAAGTGAGTTTAAATCCGTTTTGTGGCCATTATATATGAAAAATAAGACAGAATACAAAACACAAACAGATATTTTATGGCCCATATTTAAAAAAATAGAAGGTGAGGACAAGGAGGGCTCAAGCTTTTTTCCTTTATACAGCTATGAAAGAAATGAACAGGATGTGAAATATTCGATACTATGGCCCATTTACAGGGATTCTGAGTGGTTTTTAGGTAAAGATAGATATGTGAATAAATCCTATTTTATCTTGAATAGATTCGTAGAGGATGATAAAGGCACTTTTTTAAATGTCTGGCCTTTTTTTGAATACAGAGGCAGTCAGCAGGATTATGACTTCTATTTCCCCTCCATTTTGCCCTTCAGACACGAAGGGATTGATGTAATTTTAAAGCCGCTCATTACCCTTTACGAAAGAAAAAAAACAGGCAATAAGACTATAAGCAATCTTTTATATGGGCTTTACACAAAAGAAGAGACCCAGGACACGTGGAAAACACGGTTTGCCTTTTTACTGGAGATTAAAAAGGATTCAGATGGAACAGGCTTTGAGTTACTCTCTGGTCTATTTGGCATAGACAAAAAAAAGATAAAAATCCTTTTTATCCCAATTGAAAGAAAGGCAGGTGCTAAAGACAATCAATAAGAGCTATTTTTTGTATCAAAGAGGTAATAAAACCTCTCTTTAAATGCCTCAGGGGTAAGGTTTGTTACCCTGGCGATGTCTTTCAGTCTTTCTGGCTCAAAGTCTTCCCTTTCAAGCCTTATCATATAATTCCGTGCCACCTCATAGGATTGTGACGTCATGTCAACGTATCTCACCTTTGCCTTGCCCGTATTATAGTCAAATAGCTCCACAAACGGAATGGGTCTTATATTTCCTTCATAAAAGGCAATCAGTGCACCTGTGCCGCCCCTTAAAAGAAAGTGGATGGCACCGTAGCCCAAATTTCTTGTATATTCAATATCAAAAGGTATGGGCTCTGCTGCCCGCAATTCGTATCCGATGTTTTTATCCACGATGGTGGCATTAATCCCTAAAGATTTTAATGTCTCTATAACAAAGTTCTTGAGCACCCTTCCCAGAAGTATATCGGATAGCCTGATACCACCTTTTTCATCTATCTCAATATCCTCGTATTTGGCCAGTTCCTCCATATCAAATTTTTCTGCTATGCCTTCAGCTATGATGGCCACACCATGGTCTCTGCCCATGGACAATCTCTTTATGATGGAACCAGTAAGTATGTCGGCAGCCTTTTTGAAAGACAATCTCTTTTCGGAAAACTCTTCAGGAATCAAGGTGATGGTAGCACCAGCCGCCTTACCTATACCCAGGGCAAGATGACCTGTATAACGACCCATTGTGGTGATAAAATACCACCTGCCCATGGTCCTCGAATCTTCCATGATGTTTTTAACAATCTCCACGCCTACATGTCTTGCGGTCTGATAACCAAAGGTGGAAAACCCGCCTGGCAAAGGAATGTCATTGTCTATTGTTTTTGGGGCATGAACCACATTTATAGTGCCCCTTGCCTCCTGTTCTATCCACTTTGCCATAAAAAGCGTTCCTTCACCACCTATTGTGATGAGGTCTGTTATACCTATCTTTTTCAGAGTGGCCATTAAGGTCTTAAAATGCTTTTTAACCTCACCGGGTGCATCACGAGATGTTCTCAATATTGAACCGCCCGTTGTATGGAGGCGAGACACGAGGTCTATGGTTAAGGGAAGGACACTTTTTGTATCCCCTTCAAGAAGAGGCTTGAAACCACCTACAATACCCACTACCTTTCTGCCGTGGTTTATGGCCTCTATAGCTGCTGAACTTATAACACCATTAATGCCGGGGGCTGGTCCTCCACCTACCACTATACCTATTAGACCTTTGTTCATAATAACCCCTCTTTTCAAACCTTTCTTTAATCTTTTATTTTCTTCTCTGATGTCTTGTTCTTCTTCTAAGTTTCTTATATTTGTGTTTTCTAATCTTTTTTCTACGCCACTTTAAAACACTTCCCATCAAAATCTCCTTTTTTACAGTAAACTTTATTGTGCTTTTTTATATGATACACAAATTACGGTGTTTATATTACAAAAAAAATCATCAGTAAGCAATGAAATTGTGAAAAGAAATAAAATAGATTACTAATACTGCATGTTAAACCCGATTGTTATGCTATTTTCCCTGAAGTTTCTCTCCTGAGTGGAGAATCTAAAGTCGTTCATGGATGCCCTGAGAAATAGCATGGCATCTCTCAAACTCATTCTATTGAATATTTGTGGCTTATAATATACATTGAGACTTGCAAACAGTTTTCGGCTATTATCTGTGCCTGGCTGGCTTTTTTCTAATATATTTTCGCCTATTTTAAAATCTCCTGTAAATTTTATTTTTGGAATCTCAAAGCCCATACCAGCAGAATACTCATAAGTCCTATCAGTCTGCAATGCAAGATCATCCCTAATGGTCATACCTCCAAGGTAAATAATGGGTTTTAAAACATAATCATCAGCTACAGTATGTCTACTATTTAATGCAAGATTATAAATATACTCTTTTGCATTTCTTTGAGATTTTTCAGTACTGTAGATAGTATAACCAAAATTTGCGTCACTATCTACTGGGCCAAATGAATCTCTATAGTTCATGGTAATGATATGGTCAGCTGTACTTGTTGATGTGCCTGAGCCTGTCCCGTATTTTCTATCAAATTTGTATGTAATATCAGCAGTTGCTGTCTTTCTTGTAAGGAAGTTTTTTATGGTGAAACCTATTTCAGGGGTATAGCTATCTGTTCTATATGTCTTCTGTCCATCAAGGTTATCCCTGAACCATAAAAAACCTAAGTTCATATTAATATTTTTTGTCATTCTGTAGCGCCATCTGGCCTTTATTTTTTCTCTGTCCGGTGTTGCCGAACCAAGGATGGCATCAAATTCTGTAGAAACCTTTTCATATTCTATGGATACTCTGCTTGGTCCACCATCACCTATCGCCTCTAACTTTGTAGCGGTTCCATGTTTTCTATCCTCATTGCCACTACCTGTTGATGATGGCGATACAGATGTATGGGACTTTGAAATTTCACCTTTTATTGTAAGCCCTGGTATGGGTTTATACTCTAAATCTAAGGTATAATTGTGGCTATCGTATATTGAATCAGTGGGTGTAATCCTTGTGCCTGGTCTATCCTTTGCCTGTGTAAAGCTTACACCAGTCCAAAAATTGGGTGTAAAATTTTGTTTTATTTTTGCACCAATGGCATTTCGCTCAATAGCCCTTGTCTCAAGACCTCCCCAGATAGTGTCCCACCTTGGTAACACATAGCCGAAAACAAATGTAATCTCAGGAGAATTTTTTTGTTCATTAAAATACTTATAAGATGTGCCTTTTACTGCAGTGCTTAAAGAGTATTGGGAAAAAGATTCAAATACATCACCTGCTGAGATTGTGTGTATCTTATTTGTCATTTTTCCGTATGCTGATGTGAGAGAGAACGTCTTCACATCATTTCTTCTATCATCTGTGGCCCTCACACCAAAATTGAAATTGTATTCAAGCTCCCCTGATTTACCCAGTGCGTTAAGACCAAAGTTATTTAGGTACCTCAAACCCCTTGTAAGAGAGGATGAATTATCACCCCCAGGGCCTGATACATCATTATATGTATAGGAGAATTCATTGTTGAAGTGCACCTCTGATTGAGAATTAGACTTGGCTTGCAAGTATAAGGGAAAGTATAAAAACGCTATTAAAAACATTAAAATAAAAAGATTTTTTTATCCATTCCATTACCTCTAAAAAACTTTTAGAATTTGTTTGTTCCATTGGGTTGATATTTATATTTTATCCTTGTAGTTCTTGTTTGCTGTAAAAAGCAGGCTTGCCCCCCACCTGTATCATCAATAATTTCAATTACTGCATATTTATTGTTTGAAAGCTTCAGGGCATATGCATGCATTAACTGAATAATCACCTCAGGTTGGGCCTGGTATCCGGTGGTAGGGGCTTCTTTTATTGTATCAACGCTTTTTACCCCAAGGTCCTGAAACAAGGTATTCGGCTTTAACACTAAACCCATGCAATCTATCATAATATCAGGATTATCAAAGTTGTTATAGGTCTTTGTATCTGAATCAAAAATAAGACCTTCCATGGTCGTTCCATACTTCTTAAGTGTAATTATCTTGGCATTAATTGTTGTTGATTCGCCTGTCTGGGCATATTGTTCTGCATCTTTTGCAGGGACCTTCTGGGCCTCTCCCTTGTTATCAACAACGATTATCTCTGCATTGGATGTCTGAGGCACTGTTCCCTGGGCTATATCTGTCGGGTCAGATACACCAAATATAAGCGGCCACTTCATGGAATAAATCTGTGCACCCCTTTCACCCATCTTAAATGTCATCTGTGTTGTGCCGCTATCCTGTAAGGTCTTACCTGACTTTACTGAAGTCAGCTGCCTATTAAAATTAAATGTAACAAATATCTTTCCTGTGGCATCAGAGGATACATTTGTTATCAGATATCTCAACATAATATTATCAAAGGCACTAAAATCCCTCCTTATTGCCCTATCCAGTAGTGTTTTATCCCCTGTAAAATCATCACTGACCAAGCTCATGAATTTTGTTGCATTTTCCCTTTGGTAAGCATCGATTAGACTGTCCATAACAGCCTTTACTGCCTGAAAAATATTTTGCGTGCTAATTATAACCTCTTTATATGTTCTATCCACATCATTGGTTTTACCCCTTGTGTCTGTTATCTCTACATATATTTTGTATGTTCTATTTATCTCAGGTATAAATCCATATTCAAACACCCCATTTTCTGATAATTTCATATCAATCCATGTCTGTTTGCCATCTATGCTTATGCGTGCTGCACCTATCTTGTTTTTCCCTGCCACTGCCTTGCCTTGAATTAGTATCATATTATTCGGCAGTAGTTCTCTATACAGTATGACCTTTTGTCCCAATTCAGAAAAACTCACCTTGTTTAAGTATATATACTGTAATTCCACCTCATCTTCTGAAGCACCAAATATCCACCACTTGGCATTGCTATCCTGAACCATTGAAACAATTAATATAAAAGATAGTAATACGCACCAGATATATTTCATTTTTTACCTCCTATTTGCTTTTAAAAAATTATTTTTCATCTTTATCTCACTGAAAGAAGTATGCCTCCAATAGTCTTTAATATTTTTGCCCTTCCACTTTCATCCAAAACTACCTCTTCATTAATATTCGATTTTTATTCATGAATCAAGTTTTTTCTATAGATTTTACTTACTATTGTAATTTCGTAGTTAACATTAAAATTTTTCTAATCAGTTTATTGTCCAGAATCTACCCTCTATGGTTGAATCTATATAAGCCTTTCCATTTTTATCCACAATGACCTTTTCTACAACCTTCGATTTTTCCTCATGTTTTATATTTCTTTTATAAATCCTGCCAGTAATGGTAAGATCATAGCTTACCTGATATGAATTCGGATCATCTGCATGAGGTTGAATATGAAAGTTCTGGATATCCCATCTCATCTCATCAAAAACACGGAATGAATTTCTTAAGTTCCTCTGAATCTCAGATATGGTTGTGCCATCAGTGGCACTCCAGTTTTTGCTTAAAAGGCTTACCAAAAGCGCATCGTTTTTTGATTCGTAGGCATTTTTGAATTTTGCATATAACTCTTTTACGGCATTTATTGACATCTCAGCCCTTTTTTTCTGTTCTTCTTCCTTTCTTTTCTGCTCTTCATAAAGGCGCATGGCCTCTTCTTGAGCCTTTTGCCATTTTGTTAGAAGCTCACGATATCTAAGAATCAAATCATCAAGTCTCACTGCTGTTTGATTAGTTGGTGGCTCAAGGATTGTTCTAAGGGCGCTCCGTTTATCTCTCAAATAATCGACCAAATTTCCATAGGCGCTGGAAAAACGATAATGTTCTTCTCGAACAGCCCGTTGCGATAAATTTGGCATTTTATTGTATGTCTCAAAGACTGACATGGCTACCTTTTCCACCTCTTCAGGAGATTTTCCTATATCATTTATAATTTGTTTTGCAAGGCCATCATAGCGCTCACAGATTTGTCTTAGCTTTTTCCATGAATCTTCAAGGGGTCTCATGATATCTTCAGAGACAGGTTGAAATCCACCACTTGAACGAGCCTGTACATAATAAGGTGCTTCATTTTCTAATTTTGATAAAAGTATTTGCTGTGCTGCATATAGTTTTCTCCAGGGAGTCAATTTTTCAAGAGGACCCCAAGAGCGTATATAGGTTTTATTATAATCCTCTTTTGTTATGAGTTTTTCCACTTCACTGCTAATTGTTGACCAGGGAGGCTCTGCAAGCTCTTTTTCAAGTTTATCCCTCTTCTCATAATAAGCATAAAAGGCCTGCTTTGTTTTTTCCTGGCTTATTCGACTTAAAGCAGGAATTGCTTCTGCAAGACGAAAACGATAAGTATCTATCCAATCAGTATAAAATGTTAGTTCTTTTGCTTTATTTTCATAGATAGCAGCAATGCTCAATAGGTTTATTTTTTTTGCATTTATAATGTTTTCTGGGTCCTTTACTGTAAAACGTTCTTTTATACCCTCCTCGAGTCTTTTGATACCTTCTTCTACATAAGGTGCTCGTGGGGTAAATTGAGCCTTTTCATTACCTAAATAAATAGGTGGTAGATAGGGCATATCCCAGTAGTATCCTATAAGCCTTCGCCATTTGTTCAAAATATTTGTTAAGTCAGAGCGTGCCTTATTTGAAATACTAATCGCCTCTGTTTTTAACTCTTCATATTCTTTTTCTGCTTCTTTTACTATTTTATCGAGCTCTTTTAAATACTGAGCTGTATCAAGCAGGCTTTTCCTTACCTCATTGATGCTTTTTTCACTGTATGAAAGGGTAAATTCCACATCTTTATCAAGCCTTTCTGCCCTGTCCTTCCAGTGGTCTATCCAGTATGGAACCTTTGATATGGCATTATAACTTTTTGATCCCGGGCTGTTTAATCCTTCTTCCCACATTCTAAAAGCATTATAAAATTCCCTTGTCCGTGATTGTGTGGCATTTTTTATTCTTTCATTAAAAGGATATAAAAAATTATCCACCTTAGAATAAATTGCATTGACCTTTGCATATGCTTTCCATGCATTTGCAGAAGCTACCTCAGAAGATATTATGCAGCTACAGTATTGTTCATAAGCCCTTTCTTTACCCCAATTAATTGAACGATAACAATTACGTGCTGTATCATTATACGCTTCTGAAGCCTTTTTATAATCATCATATGCCTTTTTATAGTTATCTGCCATTTTATTGTGCCAATCCACTATAAAGCTATAAAAATTGTCAGGGTCACCACCATCTTCTATGCCTCTTACATATGATTCTATCTGGTTAATCATGGAGTTTACCTCTCCCATATACTCACTGGGGTTTAAAACAACCTTACTGTTGTTACAAAGTATTCGTTCAGATGGATACTGTTTTTGTTGCTCCATTTGTTCTTTTATCTCTTTTTCAATTTTTTGTTTTCTTTTTTCGTGGGCTTGCTTTTCCTGCTCATTCCAACCCTCCATTGCCCTTTTTATCTTTTCTTTGTATTGATCCATTGTCTTTTCGTGTTTATCCAGTATCTTTTCGATTTGTTCCATCTCTTTTGCGCCATCCATAAGGGTCTTTATGTTTTTTTCAATCTCACTTTTCCTTGTAAAAAGCTCCTGTCTCATACTGTTTAGAACATTTGCCTGATCAGCCAATGCTTTAGTATTGTAGTAAAGATTTACCAATGAATTGAATGTGCCTGTTGCTGCTGCTGCAATGCCTGCTGCAACAATACCGGGTGGACCAAAATATGCACCTAAAACAATTACAGCTCCCTCGCTTGCAAGAGACTTCTCATCGGGCATAAACCCCTCAATTGTTGCACCTACCAGACCTTTGGAGGCATTTAAGATATCTCTGTCTATCTTGGCAATCATCTGATTGATTTTATCGAGTTTTGCATTTTCGGCCTTTGCCATATCAAGGAGTTGCCTTTTTTTCTCTGTTGCCTGATTTAGATGGCCTGTAAAAATACTGCCAATACCCACATATGGATTGTTATAATTTGGATCCACTTCCCTTACTATAGAGATATATTTAGTTATTTCCGCTAAATTTCTATCAATAGAGCTACCGAGTGCATTCATCTTTTCATCAAGCTTTTGCCACTTTTCCATCTGTCCATGATTGGCATACATTGCCTCAGACAACACCTGACCCACTGCACCGGCATTCATGCGAATCTCAGAGGCAAGGTTTTCTATGGCATTTTTTGCCTCATTGTAGTCTTGCGCCCATGCATGAGAAAAAAAAGACAAAATTATTACCGCTGTTGTAAACATCATAAAAAAATAGCTTTTTATAAAGCCTCTTCCGTTCTTTTGAGTTTTTATATAAAAAGATCTAATCATGGTTCCCCCTTTTATCTCATCTTAATTTAACCAGATGATTTTACTAATGATGGTGAGCAAGATTTTTTCGCCATCTTCTATTTTATTTTGCGACTTCCATGTAAAAATATACGTTTTTTCTTTTGTAGGTATTGCCAAAGATACAATGGATAATGCACCGGGACAGTTCTTGCATAATGTTGCAAGGACTAACTTTGCACCTTTTATATGAGCCACATCCTGTATTTTTATATAAGGCACGGGTTCTATTGCCACATCTTTTTCTTCTTTATCTTTTGTAGAAGATTTTATAATCTCATCTATGACAGAAAACTCATTTTTTATAGTATCCAATGCAATTTTGGTTATATCATCTAATGGTTTAACAAAAATTATAATGTTTTGAGTGCCATCCATGCTTATCAAGCCATCATCTGCGGAAACCCAGCCATCAGGAACAACCAACATCACATCATCTTTAACTATTGTTTTAGACTTTATACGGTTTATGGCATCATTTAAAGTGCTATCATTTTTTAATTTATTTTGAGCTAAAACGTATAACTGCAGAGCCTCTTTAAATTTTCCATTCTTTTCATAAATACTTCCAAGTAAAAATACTGCCTTTTTATCATCTGGTCTTAATTTCATATATCTTTCCAGTAGCCCCATTGCCTCTTTTTCCTCTCCAGCTTTGTCCAAAGATTCTCCTGCAATGAAAAGTAGTGTATGTTCCTCTGGATATCTCTCATATGCCTTTTTTGCAACCATTGCTGCATTTCTTAAATACCCACTGTTTTTTAATGCCATTATTAGGTCATAAAAACTTTCATATGAACCAAGGGCATTATTAATATTCTCATATTCTAATATTGCAAGGTCATATTGTTTTTTCCTTTCATAGATTGCAGCAAGTTGTTTTCTCTCTGACCATGCATCAGGTTTTAAAAACAATCCCCTTTTATAAAGCATTATTGCATAATCAGGATCTCTTTCTGCAAATTTTTTTGCCTCCTTGAAAAAATATAAATGATCTTTAGGCTCGTCTACTGAAAAAGCTGGGATTTGATTTTGTTTGTCATTTGTGTTTTCTTTAGAGGCTGTCTCTGGGTAAACAAGATTTGATAAAAACAAAAAAATGCCTATGATGATTATAAAGGATAAATTGATTTTAAAAATATGTTTCATTTTTTCCCCTTTCTTTTAAATCCACCTATTAACTACTCTGGTGGTCTTATTCTGGAATAAACTAATTAGATAATCTTACAATAATTTATAGTAATCAGTCCAAAAAATTGAAATAAAAAAACTAAAAGGTTACAGTGAAATGTTCTTGATTCGTTATCTCATATGGATTAAATTTTCATGAATAAAAAATGGACATAATTCTGAGTAATGAGGAATTAGAAAGATACAAACGACAGATAATCTTACCTTCCATTGCCATAGAGGGGCAAAAAAGACTTAAAAAATCAAAGGTGTTTGTTGCAGGCTTTGGGGGTCTTGGCTCCATCTCCTCTCAATATCTCGTGGCAGCCGGGGTTGGTAGTCTTAAAATCATAGATAAAGATGTGGTGGATATCTCAAACCTTAACCGTCAGATTATCCACTGGAGTTGCGATCTGGGAAAAGAAAAGACAGCATCAGGGCTCTATAAACTAAAAAACCTCAACCCCCATTGCAATATAGAAGCCATTACAGCAGAATTGGATGAAAAAAATGCATATGATCTTGTTGGCGATGCCCATATCATAGTAGATGCCACAGACAACATAAAAACAAGAAAGATCTTAAACAAAATATCCGTTATTAAATCCATACCCTTTATCTACGGTGGGGTAGACGGATTTAGCGGTATGGCTACCACCTTTATGCCACCTGCCACCCCCTGCTTTGATTGTATATTTCCAAAGGAGGTAAACAATACAAGTCCCGTTGGAGTAGTTGGCCCTGCACCCGGTATCGTTGCATCCATCCAGGTTATGGAAGCAATTAAAATAATACTGGGCATTGAAGGGACTTTAAAGGGAAGGTTACTTTACTTCTCAGGTACGGATATGGTGTTTAGAGAACTAATCATAGAGAAAAACCCTGAATGTCCCACATGTGGCAATAAACTTCACGATTGAATTCAACGGTGATTTTTTTGCATTGAGAGTAAAGCATCCTTTATGCCTGATCTTCTTTCTATTCTTTTTTCAACTGCTTCGATAAATAACCCCTCTTTTCCCCATATCTCGATTGTACTTTTTGCCCTTGTAATGGCAGTATAGATGAGTTCCCTTGTAAAGATCTCTGAAGATGTATCGGAAAGGATAAAAACAATGTCATCGAATTCTGAACCCTGGCTTTTATGAACAGTTATGGCATAGGCAGTTTCAAAATCCGCAATCCGTTGAGGCAAAACTCTTTTCAATCCTTCCTCTGTTTTAAAAAAAATCTTCAAAGAATCGGTATTTTCAACGTCCTCAAAGACAATACCTATATCACCGTTAAACAATTTCAGGGAATAGTCATTTTCCGTTATCATAACAGGCTTTCCCCTATACCATTTCTTAATGTGTCTTATAATCTTTTTCTCTGATAGCATCTTTTCAATAAGTTCGTTAACAGTTATAACACCAAATGGGCCGTGTCTTAATGCACACAGCACCTGAAACTTATCAAAATACATAAAGGCCTCTTCTATATCTTTTGCGCCTAAAACTTTAGCATAATGTTCAATAACATAGTCTTCTATCATCGTCTTTAGATGATTATAGGATTTTATTTCACGCCATTTTATATCTTCCCGTCCTTCTTCCTTCAAAAGACGCATAGCCTCCACACCATTGCCCTGTTTTACAAGCTCCGCCAGCCTATTAATTCCACTTTCTCTGCCAAAGCGGTAATTCTTTTTTAGTATCACAATCGTCTCGGGCATATCACAAACAGCCTCGCAGATATCACCAAATGCAGCCCCGGGCTCAACAGATGAAAGCTGATCCTTATCACCTACGAGTATGAGTTTTGTGTGATCCTTTGTTGCCGCCAGTAATCTCGACATAAGGGGCAGATCAACCATTGACGCCTCGTCCACTATAACCACATCATAGGGAAGGGGGTTTTCTTCATTGAACTGGAATTTTCTTGTCTTGTAGGATGAACCGAGCAATCTGTGTATGGTGTAGACCTCTTCGGGCATACCTGCCTTAACGGCCTCCGGACAATCTATCCTGGTCTTTAAATCTTTAATAACTGCCTTGAGTCTTGCCGCTGCCTTTCCTGTTGGGGTTGCAAGGGCTATGGATATACCATTTTTATCTGTCTCAATTAACAAGGCAATTATCTTGGAAATGGTAAATGTTTTACCTGTTCCAGGTCCACCGGATATGACAAGGAAATTGTTTTTCATAGCATTTATTGCCGCCACCTTCTGCAAGTCTTCACCGTTTTTATCTGTATCTAAAAAGAGCCTGTCTATAATCGGCATTATGAAAGACTCATCTATTTCATGGGGTTTTAAATTTATTTTTTGTAAAATCTTTGAAACAAAAACCCTTTCGTATTGCCAGTATCGGTTAAGATAAAGCAATCTTTCATGGGTTAGTATAAGGGGTCTGGTTTTGTCTGATATACCCACCACATCTGCCTTTTTTAGGGCATCCATCCATGTTTTTAATGAAGGGCATTCAATAGATATCGTATTTCCATCCTCTTCTATGTTAAATGTCCTTTCAGCAAACTCCATAAGGTCTAAACAGATATGACCTTTTTTTACATAATAGCTTAAAAGGCCACAGGCAAGCCACAGATGATACTTCTCCCGCTCAGATAGATTGTTAGAAAGTGAGACCATAAAATCTGCAAAATATTTGTGAATGCCTTTAAAGGGTGTACTGTCTGAATCTAACATTTATTGCACCGCTAAATATCTATCTAATGCCTCAATTAAACTTTTTTCAGGTAAATCAAAAAATATACCACATTGGTCTTCCCCATGGGTTATGCCACGGATAAAAATATAAAACACCCCGCCAAAATGCGTTTCATAGTTATAGTCTTTTTTTCTAAAAGACAGAAGCCTGTGTATCGCAAGGGTATAAAGGTGATACTGGAGAAAGTAATACTCTTCTTGCATGACTTTGTTGATATGTTCCCTCCCATAATCTTCAATCCTATCACCCAGAGAATTTGATTTCCAGTCGACAATGTAATATCTACCATTGTGCTCGAAGACCATATCTATAAACCCCCTCATCATACCACTAACAGGGGTAAATCCCAGCTCTTTGATAAGTGCTTTTAGGTTAGTGCCCTCTGAAAATGCTCTTCTATTATTAAAAATATCTCCCAGCCCATCGCTATCGATCATATTTAAGGGCAGATAAAACTCCAGTTCGTTAAGCCTTTTCTTACTATGGATTTCTGATAGGGTAAGTGCACCATGATGAGATTTGAGTGGCTTTTCCACAAGTTCGTTTAATTTTGCGTAAATTACATTTTGCCAATCTTTCTCAAAACCATACTGCCAAAGCTTTTCATCTATAAGCCTTAAAAAACCCTCATGGTCTTTTAAGGAAAAATCCATATGTTCGAGGACATCATGGATAAAAAGCCCTGCCTTGGTCCCCTGTGGAAAACTAAATATATCTCTTTCCTTCTCAGGTCTTAAAAGAGGTAGTGTATAATCCTGCATAACGCCTTCATCTCTATCGGGTAGTTCTACAAATTGGGGTCTCTTTGATACAAGGGATGAATAGCTTACAACACCCCAGGATCTATCAATGGTGCCAGTAAATTCCTTCGGGCTTAATGATTCTTCTTCAGTGGTCCGAGGTATATTTATTTTTCCATTGTATTCAGGTAAAGACTTAACCTCTATGGTGCCCTCAGATTTTTTACTAAGTTCATTCAAAATAGATCTTACATCATCATCACTTAGACCCTTTGCGTAATCTTTTAATGTCTCTATGGAAAGGTCTTGTCTATTATCCGAGCCAGCATACAAAACATAGGCAAGACCTGAATCCTCTCTATAGTTAATCCTACCCCACACAAGATAACACCTCTTTTTTGCCCTTGTGAGAGAAACATAAAGTAACCTAATATGCTCTGCAAGTTCCTCCATTGCCATGTATCTTTTTGATGATGCATCTGGATCCGGGCTTATATCAATCGTAAATTTATACTCATTTTTTTCATCGTGAAATATGGGCAAATCGTTATTGTCTGGTTTTACTTTACTCCAGTTAAAAGGACAGAAGACAATGGGAAATTCGAGGCCCTTACTTCTGTGAATGGTTAAAATCTTTACTGCCTCTTCATCGGTTTCGAGCCTCATCTGGTACTCTTCTGAGGTGGAAAACTTATCTGTCTCTATCTTTTTGGCAAGCCATTTCTGTGCCCCTTCTATATTAAGCCTGTGTTCAATACATGCCCTGTGTATGAGCTCTATAAGATGTAACACGTTTGTCAGCTTTCGCTCCCCGTTTTCCATTGATATGAGCCTGACTTTTACTTCTTCTCGAGAAATAAAAGTCCTTGCCATTGTTATAAAACCTGAAAATAACCAGAGATTTCTGTAGTATTCAAATTTTTCTAAATACTCATTCCACCTTTTTTCATCTCCTATTATTTCTAAAAGCTTATCCCCTGTATATCCCATAATTTCCGTTATAAGGGCACTCTTTATTTTTGATTCATCGCTCGGTTCATTTATAGCAGAGATTATCTGAAGCATCTCTTTTGCCTCATAACTTGAGAACACACTGTCTGTGGTATATACAACCCCCGGTATGCCTACCTTATTCAGGGCGTTTTGAATCTCCATTGCCTCCTGATTTTTTCTTACGATAACGGCTATATCCTTTGCCTTTAAGGGTTTGTCATCGACTAAAATCTTGCCGTTAACACCCATATCCAATAACCTTGCTACCTCGTATGCCACTGCCTTTGATATCCTATCTATTGCATCATTTACCTTTATCGCATTATCGTTATCCTTATTCTCTAAAAACCATATCTTTAAAGGCGATGTATCTGGCATTCCATTTACTATCAAATCACCCTGATTGACTGTCTGGGCGGCTTTGACGGGTTTGAAATCAAGCTCACGTAATAAAAAAGGATTTTTTACGTTTTCGAATAAGGTATTTACTGCCTTTATTAAATTTTCAGAAGACCTT